>JBGPEJ010000010.1:0-28200 GCA_041482775.1 Gemmatimonadota bacterium
AGGTGGACCTCAAGGACCCGGCCGCCACCAACGAGACCACCGACGCCTACGACAGCATCGAGTGGCTGGTCAAGAATGTGCCGAACAACAATGGAAAGGTCGGGATGTACGGGGTTTCCTACGACGGGCTCACCACCGCGCTGGCGCTGCTGCATCCGCATCCCGCCCTCAAGGCGATGAGCGAGCAGGCCTCCCCGGTGGACCAGTGGATGAACGACGACGATCACCGGTATGGCGCCCTGCGGGAGAGCTACACCTTCGAGTACGCGGTGCTCGAACAGGCAGACAAGTACAAGAACACCAATTTCTCCTTCGAAACGTACGACGGCTACTCGTGGTATCTGGCCCTGGGCCCGCTCTCCAACATCAACGCGAAGTACCTCCACGGCTCCATCCCCTACTGGAACGACGTCGTGGCCCACCCCGACTACGATGAGTTCTGGAAGCGGGAGGCCTGGATCACCCAGCTCCACGCCTCGACCGTGCCCAACCTGAACGTCGCGGGCTTCTGGGACCAGGAGGATCCCTGGGGGCCCTGGCAGATTTTCCGCCACGCCGCGGAGCACGACCCCGACCATACCAATTTCATGGTTGCCGGCCCCTGGTACCATGGACAGTGGCAGGCGCCCAAGGGCGACAGTATCGGAGCGATTGCGCTGGGAGGACACGAGACCTCCCGCGAGTTCCGCGAAACGATCGAGGCCCCCTTCTTCCGCTATTACCTCCATGGGGAGGGCCAGAAACCGTCCTGGCGGGCGACCACTTTTCAGTCGGGCGCCAACCGCTGGAAGAGCTACGACGAATGGCCGCCTCGGGAAGCCAGGCCTACCAACCTCTATCTCCACGCCGACGGCACGCTCTCATTCAATCCGCCCCGGGCCGGCGAGCGGGGGCCGGGCTATCGGGAGTTCATCTCCGATCCGGCCAATCCGGTGCCCTACCGGCAGCGGCCGATTTCTCCCACCTATCCCGCGGGGGATTGGCGTACCTGGGAGGTTGCCGACCAGCGCTTCGTCGGTCAGCGGCCCGACGTGCTGACGTTCGTGAGCGCGCCGCTGGAGAATGACCTCACCGTCTCCGGTGAGGTGGCGGCCGATCTCTTCGCCTCGACCAGCGGCACCGACGCGGACTTCGTCTTCAAGCTGATCGACGTGTACCCGGAAGACGCCCAGAAAAACGGCTGGAACCCCGACGCCGGCCCCCGCCCCGGTGAATACGCCCGGTCGGTGAACGGGTACGAGCTCCCGGTGGCCATGGAGGTCCGCCGCGGCCGCTACCTGGCCGGTTTCGAGCACCCTCGGCCGCTGGCGCCCAGCCTGCCGATCGAGTGGCGGATTCCACTCCGCGATCGCGACCATGTGTTTCTGAAGGGGCACCGGCTGATGGTGCAGGTACAGTCGACCTGGTTCCCGCTGATCGATCGCAATCCCCAGCAATTTGTTCCCAGCATCTACCAGGCCAAGGCGGTCGATTTCATCAAGGCGACTCACCGGATCTACACCTCTCCGTCGCGGCCGTCGCACGTGGTGCTGCCGGTGGTCCCGTAGCGCCGGGGTCATCTTTTCCCCCGGCGCAACTCCTTGCGAGGGAAAGCGCCGCGCTCTATTCTTGAGGGGCAGAGGCTAGGTATCCAAATTCGTCAATAGTCATCAGTCGGCACTGCTTGCGACCTGCGCCCCATTGGGGAATGGCCGTTAGTGGATATGAGTGTCCTTAAACGCTCCGCGCTATCTCATGAACGACACCATTTCTCTCGTACTGATCGACGACAACCGCCTGCTGCGGGAGGGCCTCGCACGGCTAATCCGGGAGCAGAAGGATTTCCGAATCCTGGCGGCTTCGGCGGATGCCGAAGAGGCCATGGCGAAGGTGCGTGAGGCCAAGCCCGACGTGGTCCTCCTGGATTTCGGCTTGGAGGATCACGACAGTCTGGCCCTCACCGCCGCCGTCCGGCGGGAAGTCCCCGAGGCCAAGGTCATCGTCCTGGGGCTGCTTCCCATCCAGGAGGATGTCGCAAATTTCGTCAGGGCGGGGGCTGCCGGGTTCATCATGAAGGACGCCACCTTCGACGATTTCGTCCGGACGATTCGAAGCGTGGTGGGGGGCTTGGTGGTCCTCCCCCCCGAGCTTACCGGATCGCTTTTCAGCCAGATCATCAATCAGGCGGTGCGCCGAGGGATTCCCCGCGAGCTGGAAGCCGTCCGGCTGACCCTGCGGGAGCGTCAGGTCATCGACCTCATCGCCGAAGGTCTCGCCAACAAACAGATCGCGACGCGGCTGCACATCGCCGTCCATACCGTGAAGAGTCACGTCCACAACGTGTTGGAGAAGCTGGCACTGCACAGCCGGCTGGAAGTGGCCGCCTTCAGCCGTAAGGAAGGAGATCGCCGGCCCGAAGTCGAGTAAGCACTTCCAACCGCCCGACAACCCTCCCGATCCGATCCCCCTGCCCCTGGTGTTCGGCCTAGCTCTTACGATCTAGTCCTGAATCCGTCCGAGCGATGGATTGTAGGTCAGATGCGAGGGGGCAACTGTTCAGGTCCGAGGCAGTGGCGCGAGTCACCCGGTGGTGACGGCGCACTGGCTCAGGGTGATTGAACCAGGGGAGCGCCGGATGAGAAGGACTATTCTCGCAGGGCTTGCCGCGGCCGGTCTGCTGGCCTGCGGCAAGGGTACGGGGCAATCGGCCGCCGAGAATGCCCGCAGCGTCGAGCTGGCCAAGGCCGACAGCAGCTACCGGCTCAACGACCGGGCGAGTGGCGGGACCGCCAAGCGACCGGCGCCGACCCCCAGCCCCGGCAGAGGCCTCACGCTTGAAACCGGCACCCGGATCGAGGCGACCACCCAGCGCACCATCTCGTCGCGGAAAGACGAGGCGGGGGGAACCTTTACCGCCGCCGTCTCCAGCGATGTGAAGGATGGCCGGGGCCGGGTCGTGATTCCCGCCGGCGCAACCCTCAATCTGACCATCACCGAGCTGGAGCCGGCCAACGACAAGAGCAAGGCCGATGGAAAGATCACCGTGCTGGTGAGCTCAGTGACGGTCGCGGGCCAGACCTACGCGGTCCTGGCCGGCATCACCTCGATGACGCACACCCTCAAGGGACGCGGCGTCGGTGCCACCGAGGTGGAGAAAACCGCTGCCGGCGCGGTGATCGGCGGGATTGCCGGCCGAGTCATCGGCGGCAATTCGAAGGGCACTATCATCGGCGCGGTCGTGGGCGGCGGGGCCGGTGCCGCGGTGGCCGTCGAGACCGCGAATCGTGACGTTGTTGTGGCGGCGGGAACGCCGATGGTTGTCACTCTGAACGGGCCGCTGACCGTAGCGGTCAGATAGGGACTTGCCATGGATATCCTCACCCTGCTCGTCGTTGGTCTGATCGCCGGATTGCTGGCCAGTGTTGCCGTTGGCGGCGTCGGCTACGGAATTCTCGGCGACATCGTCATCGGCATCGTCGGTGCCTTCCTGGGCAGCTGGCTGTTCACCGCGCTCAAGATCCGGGTTCCGTTTGGCGGCCTGGGTGGCACGATCTTCGTCGCGTTCATCGGCGCCGTCGTGCTCCTCCTGGTCCTGCGCGTCATCCGCAAGAGCAGGGGCCCTTAGCGGCCGGTAGTGTCCTGGTAGTGAACCCCAACTCGGGAGATCCCGATGTTTCGTGTCTCGATGCTCGCAGGCGTTTGCGCTCTCATGGCCCTCGGTTCGGGCACAGCGCGGGCCCAGGCGCCCTCCGCGGGCTCATTGCAGCCCTCGGCTCCGGCAGTCGCCGGACCGGCGGCCATCCGCTCGACCACCTCGGCTTCGTTCCGGCTTGACCAGTCGCTGGTCGGCACGGCTCGCATCGGCATCTCACCGCCGGCGTCCGATGTCGCCCCTCCGCGATACGCTTTCGCCCCGGTCGCGGCTGCTTCGAGCATCCGGCACCGGGGCCCCGGCGTGGCGCTGATGATCGTGGGCGCGGCCGGGATCGTCACCGGCTTGCTGGTCCGGGAACCCGTGGTCACGGTCGTGAGTGCCGGCGTGGGTCTCGTCGGGCTGTATATCTACATTCGTTGACCCGCCGGACAGCCCTCCTCGCGGTCCTTGTGGGACTGGCCCCGGCGGGCTGCCGCCGGGGCCGGCCCGTACCCACCTCCGGGGAGGGTGACCTTCCGGCCGCGCTCCCCAGCGGCTCCGATTCGACCACCACGGTCCAGGGCGAAATGCGCAATGTGGATCTCCACATTGAGGACGGCATCGTGCTGCATATCCGGCAGCTGCGCGGTGCGCTCCTCCCCACCCGGCCAAACCTCCCACCCGCTCTCGACGACAACCAGTCATTCACCCTCCGCATCCGCTCGGCCCGAATCGACATCGACACGGGAAGCCTGAGCACCCTGCTCAATCGCCATGTCTTCGGGTACCCGAATTCCCCCATTAGAAATATCCGGGTCACCACCGACGGCGACGAGCTGGTCCAGTCCGGCACCATGAATGGAATGCCGTTCCGGATCCACGCCGTGGTTTCGCTCACCCCGGAAGGCCAGATCCGGCTCCATCCCACCGTGGTCAACGTGATCGGCGTGAATGTCCGGGGACTCATGCGGTTCTTCGGGGTTCACGTGGCGTCGCTGATCACCCTGCGCCCCGGTTTCGGCGCACGGGTCGACCAGGACGACTTCGTGCTCGACCCGACCGGGGTCCTGCCCCCTCCCCGCATTCAGGGACGGTTGACGGCCATCAAGGTCGAGCCGGGGCGGATTGCGCAGACGTTCGGCGGCGCCGATTCCACCGCGCCGTTGCTTCCAGCCGAGGGAGCGCCCGCGAACTACATGTACTTCCGGGGCGGAACGCTGCGCATCGGGAAGCTCATCATGGCCGACACCGACCTCGAGATTCTCGACAACGATCCGTCCAACCCGTTCGATTTCTCGCTCAGCCGCTACAACGAGCAGCTGGTGGCCGGCTATTCGAAGAACACCGCCAGCCACGGCCTCGTCGTGCATATGCCGGACTTCCGGACGCTCGGAACGGGAGCCGCCGCCCGAGGCAAGGGCGCTCCCCCCTGATCGAGGAGGTCCCCGCATAGCCCGCCACCTCCTTGAGCGCGAGGCGTGCCGCAGAGGCAATGCGAATCCCTCGATGCTGCTCAGGACGGCGTCCCCGAACGCCATCGGTAGGCGTTAACCAGCTACGGCCGTCGGCGCTTTCCACTGCCTCCGGTGCGAGCCGGCGCTCTTCGCGGGAGAACCGCGGGACTGAGCGCCCCGGAGGTGAGGGACCGAGCCACGAAGCGACCCCGCACGCGTTGCCAGATCTGTGGCACGGTGTCCGGGTCGAGAAAGAGGAGGTACGACGAAATCATCGCGGCCGAGAACGTGTTGATGTCCATCAGGTAGGCGATCGCGAGGTGGAAAGGAACCCCAAAGAGCATCGCGGCGACCCGCACCCGGGGGATCCAGAGTGCGAAGGAGAGACTGAGTTCCAGAAACACAGTAGCGCACGCCGGAACGACCCAGAACCCCGGCCTCCCGACTGTGGCGCGAAGGCTCTCCAGCGAGGCGGGGGAGACCAGCGCCGCCAGCACCGCCCCCACTCGGCCGGTGAAGATCGAGCCGGCCATCTGATCCGCCAGAAAATGACCGCCCAGGAACTGCGGCGTCATCTTGTGGAGCGCCGCGTAGAAATAGACGATCGATACCTGAACCTGCATCAGCCGCTGCATCGTCAGCGGCGCGATCACTCCAACCATCGATTCCCCGTGGTGGCCGCTCTTTCGCATCCGGCGGATCAGCGCAGGAATGGAGAAAGATGCCCCGGCCGGTGAGAATGTGAGGAACAGGAGGAGGAGCAGGAAGAAGTACGGATGGTTGCGGAAATTCAGCTGGTCGGAAAAGAAGACGTATCCCTGGAGCCCGAGCAACATGCCCGCGGAGAACCGGGGCAGAATCCCCAATCCGAGCAGGGCGATGAAGGGGTATTGCACCTGGTGAATGGCCAAGTACATCTCGGGCGAAACCGGCTTGATGAACGGAAGATAGGGAAGGTGAAATCCGCCCTCGATGGCGAAGAGACTCCGCGAGCGCGTGTTGGGGACCTCAAACGCCAGGCAGACCGCGAACAGGGCCCGGAAGATACCCAGACTGAGCGGGCTTCCCGAAGCATACCAGAACCGGTTCCAGCGGCCGCCCAGCCAGGTCGCCTCCGTGACCGCATCGGCCGCCATGCAAGCTTCCTATTTCGGCGCGACGGCGAAGTTGGCCGCGGTGCAGATATCCACGCCGCTCCGTATCATAGACCTGGTCTCCACCCGGTTCCGCGTGCATTCGGAATCGGCAAGCAGCCGCCCGTGCTTCCCCTCGCGCGCCAGCTGGTCACACAGGAATTGGTGGAAGCGCGGGAGGGCCTGGCGAAAGAAGACGTGCCCGGCTTCGTCGCGCAGGTTGAAATACTTGAGAAAATCCACACCCTCCTCCTGGCCGGATTCATCGACCAGTCGGTATCTCGATCGGCAGTCGTACCTCTGGGTGTACATGTTCCAGGTGAACGTGCCCCAGCTATCGAACTTGTCCGCGACCAGCCCCCGGATCGGGTAAAGGACCTGGAAGGCGAGATATCCGGCAATCAGAAGGCTGAAATACCGCGGTGGGCGCATCATCGGGAAGGCTCCTGGGCTGGCGGCGGTCAGAATATGCCGATTGGGGCCGGGTGGGGCAACCGGCCTCCTCACATCGAAGCAAGGACACCCCTCGGCATCGATTCCCGATTCCTTGACGTCATTGACCCGACAGCGGACGGAGTGGCCAGGAATTCCCCCGCTCCCATCTCGCTCCTCTCCGGCAACGGCGTTATTATGGCGTACCCATGACTGACGTCCAGACCCGCCTGCAGAGTTCAATCGCCGACCGCTACACCCTCGAACGCGAGGTGGGCCGCGGCGGCATGGCCACGGTGTTCCTGGCTCAGGACCCCCGGTACCAGCGTCCGGTTGCCTTGAAGGTGCTCCATCCCGAGCTGGCGGTGAGCCTGGGCTCGGAGCGATTCCTCAGGGAAATTCAGATCGCCGCGCGGCTCCAGCACCCCCACATTGTGCCGCTGTACGATTCGGGGCAGGCCGGCGACCTGCTCTACTATGTGATGCCGTTCATCGAAGGGGAATCGCTGCGGCAGCGACTGGAGCGGGAGCACCAGATCCCGCTGGAGGACGCGGTCCGGATCGCCCGCGCGGTGGCCACGGCCCTCGACTATGCCCACCGACAGCAGATCGTTCACCGAGACATCAAGCCGGAAAACGTGATGCTGCACGAGGGTGAGGCGATGGTGACCGACTTCGGCATCGCCAAGGCGGTCGCCGCCGCCGTGGCCGCCAACCTGACCCAGACCGGCACCGCGATCGGCACGCCGACCTACATGAGCCCTGAGCAGGCCGGCGGCGAAACCAACCTCGACGGACGCAGCGACATCTACTCGCTCGGTGCCGTGCTCTACGAGATGGTGGCGGGAAGCGCCCCCTTCGTCGGCCCGACCACCCAGGCGATCATCGCCAAGCTTTTCACCGAGGCGGTGCCTCCGCTCAAGGACCGGCGCGAAGGCGTACCCCAGTGGCTGGACCAGGCGATCATGAAGGCGCTCGCCAAGGAGCCGGCGGCGCGCTACGCCACCGCGGCGCAGTTCGCCCAGGCGCTCACCTGGCCCACCGGCGGCAGCACTCCGCCCGGCATGCCGGCCGGCTCCAGCGCCGGAAAGTCGATTGCCGTGCTGCCGTTCGTCAACATGAGCAACGACCCGGATAACGAGTATTTCACCGACGGGATCGCCGAGGAAATCATCAACGCGCTGACCAAGATCCAGGCGCTGCGGGTGGCCTCGCGCACCTCGGCGTTCGCCTTCAAGGGGAAGAACGAGGACATCGGCGAAATCGGCCGCAAGCTCAAGGTCACCACCGTGCTGGAGGGCAGCGTCCGGAAGGCGGGCAACAAGCTCCGGGTTACCGCCCAGCTGGTGAACGTGGCCGACGGCTATCACCTCTGGTCGGAGCGCTACGACCGCCAGCTGGAAGACGTGTTCGCCATCCAGGACGAGATTGCCGACTCCATCGTCAAGGCGCTGCGGGTGATGTTGAGCCCGGAGGAGAAACGCGCCATCGAGAAAGCCCCCACCGAGAATGTGGAGGCCTACGACTACTATCTGCGCGGCCTGCAGTTCGCGCACCAGTTCCGGCGGACCGGCGTCCAGTTTGCCCGCCGGATGTTCGAGCGCGCCATCGAGATCGATCCGAACTACGCCCTGGCCTACGCGGGAATCGCCGACAGCTGCGCATTTCTGTACATGTACTGGGACGGGAGCAAGGCCAATCTGGAGGCCGCCGATTCCGCCAGCCGCCGGGCCCTCGAGCTCGACCCCGATCTCGCCGAGGCGCACGCGTCGCGCGGCTTCGGCCTGACGCTGAGCCGGCAATACGAGGAGGCGCGCCGGGAGTTCGAGACCGCGCTCCGGCTCAACCCCAAGCTCTACGCAGCCCACTACCTCTACGCCCGGGCCTGCGTTCAGGAGGGAAAGCTGGCGGAGGCGGTGCGCCATTTCGAGGATGCCGCCCGGGTCCGCCCCGAGGATTATCAGGCGCTCCTGCTGATGCAGGCGCCCTTGAATGGACTGGGCCGGCACGACGAGGCCATCGAGGTGCTGGGGCGGGGATTGGCGCTGGCCGAAAAGCATCTCGAGCTCAATCCCGACGACCCCCGCGCGCTCTACCTTTCCGCCAGCGCGCTGATCCAGATGGGCCAGCCGGAGCGCGGCCTCGAGTGGGCCAACCGGGCGCTCGCGATGGATCCGGAGGATTCCCTGGTGCTCTACAACGTGGCCTGCGCCGACGCCCTCGGGGGGAAGCACGAAGACGCCATCCGGTGCCTCGACAAGGCCATCCAGAACGGGTTCGGGCACCGGGAGTGGCTGGAGCACGACTCCGACTTGAACGCCCTGCGCCAGGATCCCCGCTTCCAGGCCCTGCTGAAGAAGCTGTAGCCTTCCTAACCCGCTACCATCGCCAGCACCCGCAGCGGGCTCCCGCTCCCATTCACGATCTTGAGCGGCGCCGCGATCACGATCGCCCCGGTGGCCGGGAGCTGATCGAGGTTGCGGAGGCTCGCCAGGCCGAACTTCCCCGCCCCGTGCATCGTGGAGTGGTTGGGGAACGGCGGATCGAAGGTCCCCGCCTGGCCGGCGTCGGTGCCGACCGTCTCCACCCCCACGCCGAGCACATCGCGGTCCCGGGCCAGCAGCTCCGACGCGCTTCGGTGGAATCCCGGGCTGTGGGGCCCGTCGGGCCCGACGTTGAGGAAGGCCGCCGGATCGGTCCGCTTGCTCCAGCCGGTCCGGAGCAGAACCCAGGACCGGGGTGGAATTCTCCCATGAGTTTTTTCCCACTCCACGATGCGCTCGGGCAAGAGCAGGAAGTCGGGATCCTTCTCCACCTGCGCCGTCACGTCGATGACGCAGGCCGGCCCCACGAACCGCCGGGGCGGAATCGTGTCGCAGGTGTTGTCGGGGAGGTCCTTGCCGGTAATCCAGTGAACCGGCGCATCGAAATGGGTGCCGGTGTGCTCTCCCATGCGGATGATGTTCCAGTACCACGCCGGACCCTTCGCGTCGAACTTGGAGATCACTTCGAGTGTCACCCCCGGTGATGAGGCGAACATCGGCGGGAGCCCGATCACCGGGGTCGCCGGGCCGAGCGGCTGGGTCAGGTCCACGATGTGGAGCCGGCCGGCTTCGAGCTCGGCGGCAAGCTGGGTGAGGAGCGACATCGGCTATCCCTTGCTCTTGAGATCGCGCAGGTGGCGGGCGAACTGGTAGCGGTTCTCCAGCAGCGCAAGATCGGTCACGTAGCCCGCGGGTCCGACCGCCTCGACCTTGACCACCAGGGTGGTGAGATCGCCCGCCGCGCGGGCGGCCAGGAACGCCGGGCGGAACTCCTCGAGGGTGCGCACCGTCCCGGTGCGCGGCACGCCCGCCCCCGCGGCAATCGCCGCCAGGTCGCTCCCCGTCGAGGTGGCCGTGGGAAACCCGCCCACCGAAAGCAGGCTCTCGTTGTCAAACACCACATGAACCAGGTTTCTCGGCCGGTATCGTGCCAGCGTGGTGAGCCCGCCCAGGTTCATGAGCAGGGAGCCGTCCCCGTCGAACACCACCACGGTGAGCTCCGGCCGGGAGAGCGCGATGCCCAGCCCCAGCGATGAGGCCAGCCCCATCGCGTGCTGCAGGTAGAAGAAGTTGGGCCGGTGGCCCAGTGACTGGAGCTCCGCCGCCACCGCGCCCATGATCGTGACGACGGCGCAGCCCTCGAGGTCGGGGTATACCGCCTTGAGCGCATCGAGCCGGCGCATCATTCCTCCCACATCAGGTCGCGGCCGAGAAGCAGCGCCACCGGACGGCTAGCGGAATAGGACAGGGTCTGCGCCTTGGCAATCCGGCCTCCCACCTCCTCCGGCTCATCCAGCCGGTCGAAGGGAATCCGCAGTGCCTCAAGCACCGGCACCGTCACCAGGCCCCCTTCCGTCTGCCAGGGGTCCTTTTCGCCGAAGGAGCCACGGTCGCTGATCAGCATGAGCAGCGGGATGCGGTAGAGCTGGGCGCAGGAGACGATCCCGTTGACCGCGGCGAGGAAGCCGTGGTTCTGCATCAGCATCGCCGACTTGACCCCGGCCAGGTGGGCCCCCGCTGAGATTCCCACGCCCTCCTCCTCCTTGGCCAGGCGGACCAGGATCATCCCGGGGTCATCTTCCGCCATCCGGATCAGGTGCACCAGCCAGGTTTCCGGGAGCGCCGAAACGATGCGGACGCCGGCGTCCTTGAGGCCGCGGTAGATCCGCGTCGAGCTCGAGACCGAAACGGGCATGACGAACTATACCGCCGCTATTTCCAGATCAGCATCATCACGTTCCCGACCAGCGAGACGCTGATCGAGGCGATCGCGAGGTTTCGGTGCCGGTTCCGGCCGGTTGCGGCGGAGCCGACCGTTCCCAGCCGGTTATCCTGTTTGGCGGAATTCGCCGATATCGCCGTGGCGAGGAAGCCGGCGTCCGACGCCAGCATCATGATCGAGTGAACCATGCGCCGGGTCCGGCCCGCCGGATCCTTCCGGCTCTCCCAGAGATTCCAGGTCCCGGTGACCGTGTTCACCGCGAAAAGCCCGCCGATTCCGACCGCGAGAGGGGTATGCAGGCTCTCCGAGAGACCGGAGGGGCGGAGCCCGGCCTGCCGGGCATTGTAGATCTTGCTGCCGCTCCAGTACTCCGCCGCAAAGAGCGGGTACATCGTGAAGCTGGCAATTCGGTGAATCTTGAGCCGGGTGGCGTACATCGGGCCGATCTCGATGGCCCGGGGCCGGCGGCGCACCGTATCGGCAAGGCTGATGCCGAACCGGGGCGACCAGATCGGGGGCTCGGAATCGGAAACAACGGCAGGCGGGGACAGGGTTATCTGGGCCAGCAACACGAGCGCCAGCATGCGGGAAAGCTCCGGGGGAGGGGATGGCCGTCCTCCAAGATAGCTCGCCAAGCGGGGCCGATTCGTTGCTTTTCGAAACCATCCTCGGCGCCCCGCCGTAGGTTGGCGGACCCATGGCATCCTTCCTCCTCGCCCTGACTCTTTTCCAGGCGCCTGCCCCACCGCAGGCCCCTCAAGCCCCCCCGGTTCCCCAGGACAGCTACGCCGACGCCGCCACCGCCGACCTGGTCTCCCGTGCCCGCGGCGCCCGGGAGCGGAACGAGCGGCTGGTCACCGCCTACACCGCCAACGTCTCCCAGCGGATCGGCGCCGGCATCCACGCGCTCTCCCGCGACCGGATGCTCTACCACCAGGAGCTTGCCGCGAAGATCTCCTGGAAGCGGGACGGCAAGAGCACCATCGAGGTGACCGGGGCGCGGGAGGCCATCCCCATCGCCACCCGGAAGGACCGGATTCCCGAGGACCTCACCGACGACGTGCGCTGGCTGGTGGTGAACCCCGCCGAGGACTACCTCGGCATGCTGGGCGCCGATGCCGACGGGTTTGCCTATCCGCTCAAGGAAGGCGGCGAGCAGGATTACCGCTTTGCCATCGGGGACACCACCATCATCACCCTGCCTACGGGCAAGAAGATCCGGATTCTCGAGCTCAAGATTACGCCCCGGCGCTCCGACTGGAAGCTCATGTCCGGGGCGCTCTGGTTCGACGCCGACAGCTACGGTCTGGTCCGCGCGGTGTTCCGCCCGGCAAGGCCGTACGATCTCCGCCGGGACGCCGACAAGAGCGACCTCGATGACGTCCCGTCCTGGGTCAACGCCCAAGGCGAGATCAAGTTCATCACCCTGGAGTACGGCCTGTACGAGAATCGCTGGTGGATGCTCCGCTACGCCGCGCTCGACGCGGTGGGCAACATGGGCTCCTGGCTCGGTGTGCCGCTCAAGTTCGAGCGGGTGTACACCGACTATGAGGTCGAGGGCGGCACCCCTCCTCCCCTGGGAACCAAGTTCCGGCCGGCCGGTACCGTTCATCACCGGACTGCCGACGAGGAGCCTACCGATCCGGAGGCCGCGCGCGCGCGAAGGCGGGAGCGCCGCCGGCTGCGCAACGAATGCCTCGACAAGGCGGATACCCAGGAGCAGACCAGAGCCTGCCTGCACCTGAGCCGCCCGGGCGCCGACAGCATCCTTGCCGTGGTGATCCCACCCGATACCCTCTCGCTGCTCGCCAGCACCACCCTGGGCCCGCCGGTGCTCGAGATGGGGGACCTCATCACCGAGTCGGAGCTTACCAACCTCGCCGACGCCATCAACGCCCTGCCCCGCGCACCGCTCGGCAGCCGGGTGGAGCTGCCGCGGGGGGTGAATACCATCCTCCAGAACGCCCGCTTCAATCGCGTCGAAGCGCTATCGCTGGGGTTGAGTGGAACCGCCCGCACCGGCACGCTCACGGCGGACGCCCTGGGCCGCATCGGTCTGGGAGATGGGGTGCCCAATGGTGAGCTGGGGGTTTCCTTGAGCGGACGGAGCACCCGGTTCCGGCTGGGCGGGTACCGCCGCCTGGCCGCGGTCAATCCCGACACCAAGCCGTTCGGCGTGGTGAACAGCGTATGGGGTGTGCTGGCCCGGCGGGACGACGGAGACTACTTCCGCACCCTGGGCGTCGAGCTCACCGGGCAGAAGACCACCACCGGCTGGTGGAGCTGGCGAGTGTTTGCCGAGAAGGAAAAACCGGCGTTCGTCGAGACCACCTTCAGCCTGCCCCACCTGTTCGACGCCAGTAAGCGGTTCCGCTCCAACGTGGTGGCGGATCGCGCCGATCAGTTCGGTGCCTCCCTGACCCTCCGCGGCAACCATCCGCTCTCCCGCTCGATCCAGATCGGGGGTGAAACCACCCTCGAAGCCGCGGGTGGAGACTTCAGCTTCGGCCGGGGCGGTGCCACGCTGCGCGCCATCGTGACCCCGCGCGCACTGCTCGCGGTTGCCCTCGAGGCCTCGGCCGGCACCAGCACCGGCGACGTACCGGTCCAGGGCCGCTTCTACCTCGGCGGGCCGGCCACGCTCCGGGGCTACTCCGGCGCCGCCATCGCCGGAGAGTCCTACTGGCGGGGACGCCTCGAGGTGGGCAACAGCTTCCCCGGGGCGCGGCTCACCGTCTTCAGCGACATCGGGTGGGCCGGCCCCAAATCCGCGTTCCGCACCGGCAAGCCGCTGCTCGGCAGCGGGGTGGGTGCCAGCTTCCTCGATGGCCTGGTCCGGCTCGATCTTTCCCGGGCCATGCGGGCGCCCAAGGGGTGGCGGTTCGATCTGTACTTCGACGGGAGGCTCTAGCCCGCCGTCAAATAGCGCTTCATACCGCCCGCCGCGAGCACCCCTGCGGAAACGATCGACAGATAGGCTCCCAACCCCAGGCTGAAGACGTCGGACGATCCCCCTCCCATCGGCCCGCCGCCAGGTCCGCCGGAAATCGCCTGGCGGCCCGACCAGAGCGCCCAGAGCACCACCAGCACCGGCAGGAGGAGCAGCAACCAGCCTCGGCGGTCCCGCCAGAAGTACGGCACCGCGAACCCGAAGTAGGCAAGGAGCAGCCCCCCCTTGATGCCCTTGCCGGCGCCCAACTGGCTTAGCAGGCTGGCGATCTCGAACAGCGGCTTTCCCTCCGCGGTTCCGAAGAACTTGATACTGATGGCATTGAACACCAGAGTGCCGAGCAGGAACACTCCGTAGGCTACCAGCAGATTGCGGCCGTAGAAGCTCACCACCGAGCCGCCGGCCCCGGAGGCCCCACCCTTGGAAAGGCCGGCGCTCAATCCGCCGACCATCGACCCCAGTTTCCCGGTGAGCTCGGCGGTCTTTTCCCGGAGCAGGACGTCGTCGGGCACCAGCATGACGGTCTGGATCTTCCCATCGGCCAGCACCACCTCGACCGCCTTCGCGACCGTGGGCGCCGTATCACCCTTCCAGGCGGAAATGCCGAACTCGTACTGTTGTCCATCGACCACGATGATGCCCCGGCCGTCGTTGCCGTTGTATTGCAGAATCCTGCCGCGCATGGGGCCTTCCTTGGGGAGGGAGGGTGCCGGTTCACAGCGAGCAGTGCGCGGAAAGGGAGCGGGGACCGTCATCGGGGTCGTGGAGCGGCGCCGAGTTGACACCCCGCGGGCTCGAATGGTACTTGTAGGCGGTTGCCTCGGAGGCATTATGTCGGACGAAATGGGACTCCTTAGAACCGACGTCGAGATCGAGAGTCATACCCGCCCGGGTGAACGCCGTCTGCTGCGCCAGGTCCTGGTGGATACCGGGGCCGAACTCTCCTGGGCACCGGCTCAGGTGCTCGAAGGGTTAGGCATAGCGCGGGTAAAGACGGTCCGATTTCACCAGGCCAACGGCGCCGTGCTCGAGCGATGGGTCGGGTTCGCCATCCTCCACGCCGCGGGCACCCTCACCAGCGATGAGGTGGTCTTCGGCGAGCCCGACGATCTCGTCCTGCTGGGCGCGCGGACCCTCGAGGGAATGAACCTCAAGGTGGACCTGGTCGGGAAACGGCTGGTATCGGCGGGACCGATCATGGTGGCGGCTGCGGCCTGATACCAGGGCCTCAGCCTGAGGGAGGCGGGTCGACGAAGCCGGCAAAGTGCTCCGGCCGCACCTGGCGTGCCACCGCTTCGCCCACCCGACGAAGGTCGTCCATGTGGGCGATGGAGTCGAGTTTCTGCACGTGTTCCGGCCGGATGCCGCTGAGCCCAAGCTCGGCGAGGCCTTCGGCGGTGAGATCGGCGTTGTAGCGAAGGTAGGTGAAGAGCTTGGGCAGCGCCTCGCGTTTCTCTTCCGCCTCCGTCAGCATCATGGTCCCCACCTCCCGGTCCAGCACCGGGCCCGACTTGCAGCGTCCGAACACCCGGCAGAGCAGGTCCTGCTCGTTGAGGGCGGCGTACATCAGCGCAACGGGGATGCTCCCGGAATTGTAGAGCAGATTCATGTCGGCCGCGGCGAGCTCGGCATCCGCCCGGGGACTGCTCCCGGTCCCGATCGACACCAGGAGCATCTTCTCAGGGCCCGCCGGCCAGGAAAGCCGGTAGGCCCCGGCGGTGGACATGAGGAAGACCAGGAAGGCGGGGTTGTTGTAGGTGGTGATGCCGCCGTCGACGAACAGGAACTTGCGGCCGCCGACGTGCACTTCCTCCGGCGGAAAGTAGGTCGGGGCGGCGGTGCTGGCGCGCACCAGGTTCCAGAGCGGGAGGTTGAGGTTGCAATGGTCCAGCTCACGCGAGTTGTACTTGGCCTTCGGATTGTTGGAAATCGGCCAGGGGGAGTCGGTCGTCGCGTTGCGCATCACCAGAAGCAGCAGCGTCTGCAGCGCGGCGCTCCCGAGCGTGATGTGCGGGTGGCCGGCCGCCCGCTCCTGGTGCGGCAGGTACCGGTCGAACAGATCACGGAGCGTCTCGGCCAGCCGGTCATCCTCGAACTTGTACTTGAAGCGCCGCAACAGGCCGGCCTTGTCGAACATCGCGGCGCCGTGCGACAGGTAGAATTGGCGGATCTCCTCGACCGTCATGCCCAGCGAGATCAGCGTGGCGGTGATGGCCCCGGTGCTGGTGCCCGCGACGTAGTCGAAATAGTGGCACAGCCGGAACTCCGGACCCCGCTTGAGTTGCGCGCGCAGCTCCCGTTCGACCACGGCGAGGACCTCGATCGAGATCAGCCCGCGAATCCCTCCCCCGTCGAGGGCCAGGAGTCGCTTCGGTGCGGTCGGCTCGATCTTGCTCGCCAGTGACACGGGGCCTCGGGGGTGGAGGGTTACCAGGTCTGGGTCGGCACCGACCCGGGAACCGGGAGCGAGCGGAGGTAGGTCACCAGCTTCCAGATGATCGGGGGCTGAAGCGCGCCGCCGAACGCCGGCATGCCGTGGGGCCGGCCGGAATAGATCGACTGGAACACCGCGGCGTCGCTCCCGCCGTAGATCCAGCGGCCGTCACTCAGGCTCGGCCCCACCCATCCGGTGGCCCCGACGCCGTGGCAGCCGTCGCAGTTCATCGAGTTGAACAGCTTCTCTCCCTCGGCGGCCGACTTCGCCTGGCCGGCGTAGGGATTGGCGAGCGTCGCTCCCGGCGGCGGGCTCCCCGCGGCAAGGAGATGCTGGTCGTAGCGCACCGCGAGGGGTGTCACCGAGGAATCCGGTCGGGCCGGCGCGGCGGCGCCCCGCGGTTCCCCGCTGCACGCGGCGACAACAACCAGCGACAGCACCCCCAGCACGGTTTTCACAGGGCAAAGATCCAGACCATGCCACCCTGGCTGGTATAGCGGGCAAGGTCCTTGATGAAGTCCGCCGGATCGCGCACATCGGTGGGATCGTCGGCGCGCAGGTCTCCCGAGAGCAGCGCCCAGTCCCCGCCGATCCCGGCGTAGACCGCCACATACTGCTTCCCGTCGGCTCCGGTAAAGGTGATCGGCGCCCCAACCACCCCCGACCCGACCTTGAACTTCCAGAGCACCGCGCCGGTTTTCGCGTTGACCGCCTTGAGCCAGCCGTCCAGCGTGCCGTAGAACACCAGGTCTCACCCGGTGGTCAGCACGCCGCTCCACACCGGATACTTCTCCTTGATCTCCCAGACCCTCTTCCCCTGGCCGGCGTCCCACGCGATGAACGCACCCATGTTGCCGCCCGGCCCGGCCACGTAGGGCGTATTGGCCCCGATGAACGGCGTCCCCCGGATCCGGGACCGCACCTCCGCCTGGTAATCCATACAGAGGTTGACGGTGGAGAGGTAGAAGAGACCGGTGCGGGGCGAATACGCCGCGGGAGAGGCAGGGCTCTTTCCGCCTTCCAGGCTCGGGCAGATGTACTTGACGTTGCCCCTGGAGGCTCCGGTGAACTTGCTCGAGTCGAGCACCGGCCGCCCGGTGCCCAGGTCGATCCGCCTGGCCCAGTTGAGGCTCACGAACGGCTCGGCAACCAGGACCTCGCCGTTGGTACGGTCGATGGTGTAGGCAAAGCCGTTCTTGTCGAAGTGAACCAGGACCCTCCGCGCCTTCCCGCGCACGGTGAGGTCGGCGAGGATCATCTCGGCGTTGGAGTCGTAGTCCCAGTTGTCGTGGGGCGTGAACTGGTAGGCCCACACCAGCGAGCCGTCACCCGGACGCCGGGCCAGCACGCTGTTGGTCCACTTGTTGTCGCCGGGGCGCTGCTCCGGGTTGTAGGGGCCGGGGTTGCCGACACCGTAGTAGATCAGGTCGAGCCCGGGGTCGTAGGAGAACCAGCCCCAGACCGGGGCACCGGCGTGCTGCCAGATGTCCTTGGGCCAGGTCGAGAGCCCCAGGTCGGCACCCTTGTCGTAGAACGGCTTGAAGGTCCCCGGCCGCACCAGCATGTCGGCGTCGGAGCCCTCGTTATATGCCGTCCAGACGATCTTGCCGGTCTTCAAGTCGAGCGCCTTGGCCCAGCCGTGGATGCCGAATTCGCCCCCCGAAGGCCCGACGATTACCCGGTCCCGGACAATGAACGGGGCCATCGGGGTGGTCTCCCCGTCGGTGATATCGGCGATCCGGGTATTCCAGAGTTCTTTTCCGGTCGCCGCATCGATCGCCACGGTGTGCCCGTCGAGCGTGTTATAGACGATCTTGCCGTCGGCGTAGAAGGCGCCCCGGTTGATCGCGTCGCAGCAGGCAATGCCCAGCGCGTTGGGATCGACGTTGGGGCGGTACTTCCATTTGAGCGGGTAGGAGGGCCGGGTGAGATCGAAGGCGTAGAGGACGTTGGGGTAGGGAGTGACCACATACATCGTCTGGTTCACCACCAGCGGCTGCCCCTCGTGACCGCGGAGGACGCCGGTGGAGAAGTTCCACACCGGCTTGAGCCGCGCCACATTTTCCGGCGTGAGCTCGGCCAGCCTGCTGTAGCGAGTGGCCCCGTAGTCCCTGGCCGGCATGGTCCAGCGGCCGTCGTCCCGAGAGGACTGCGCGGCCACCGTGGTGGCGCTCAGCGTGACCAACAGAAGGGAACGAACGGCTCGGGTCATCTTACCAATGTGAGGCGGGTTTCTACGGGTCACAAGACCTGACGCCCACAGATTTCACAGATAGTGGATGAGGGGCCGGCTCGGCGGTGGGTGGGCGCGAAGGTGGAGGGTCCCCGGAGGGCGCGTAGCCGGCCACTCAAACGAGTTATGACCTTGGGAAATGAGACGGCGGCTCCAGCGCCCGAAGGGGTACCCTCCGCCTCAGCGCCCCAAGAGTACCGGAGGCTAGTGCGCCGCCGACGGCCCCGCCCACTTGTACACCACGCCGCCCTTCATCACGAACACCACCCGCTTGACCGCCGACAGATCGATGAGCGGATCGCCATCCAGCGCGATGATGTCCGCCTCGAATCCCGGTGCGATCGAGCCGATCTGATCACCCAGGCCCAGCGACTCGGCGGCGAGCGAGTTGGCGGAGACCAGCGCCACCATCGGGCTCTGTCCGCACCGCTCCACCCGGCCGATGAATTCGTCGGCGTTCCGCCCGTGCGCCCCGGCGGTGGCGTCGGTGCTGAAGACCATCTTGATGCCGGGGGTGTGGACTCCCATCCGGCAGATCGCGTAGTCGAGCGGAAGGTCCCGCTCCATGATCGCAAAGCCCTCCTCGCTGTAGTTCCCGGTCCCCAGGTAGCGCGCCTTGTTCTCCAGGTAGGACTGGACCACCAAGCCCACCTGGGGGCTGAAGTACGCCCCCTGCCGGGCCACGACCGCCACATCGGAGGAGTCGGCGTAGGTGGCGTGCTCGATCTGGGAGCACCCGGCCAGCGCCGCGGCGCGCACCGAGGATCGATAGGCGTGCACCAGGGAGCGCAGCCCGCGCGCCTTCGCCTCTCCACAGAGCAGCGCGAGCTGCTCCTGGGTGAGCGTCGGCCCCCCGCCCACCCGCTGGCTCTTGGACGAGAAGATCTTGATCAGATCAGCGCCCTGCTCGACGCGCTCCCGCACCATGGCGCGGAGCTGGTCGGGGGTGCCGGTGGAGTCGCCCCGGCCGTAGATCGGGTCGAGCGACGTGAGAATCCGGGGTCCCGGAAGGCCGCCGCTTCGGATCGCGTCGCGCAGCGCCTTGTCGGAGGCCTCTCCTACACTCTGGACGGTGGTGAAGCCGCCCATCAGGGTCTCCCAGGCGTTGAGCGCACCGCCGAGCGTGGCCTCCTGGGGCGGTTCCTTGTCGGTGGCAATCCGGCCGTCCCGTCCAAAGTGGGATCCGATGTGGACGTGGGTGTCGATCCAGCCGGGGAGAACGGTGTAGCCGCGGAGGTCGTAGGTGGCCCCGCCCGCCTTGGCGTCGAGCCGGGCAATCTTCCCGTTCTCGATCACGATGCGGGTGTTGAGAATTACCCCGCCACGGCCGTCCAGCACTCGGTCGGCCACGATCACGATGGGCCCCTTGGGCGGGGAGGGGGCGGGCTCCGCGGTGACCTGGAGCAGGAAGGAGAGAGCTAACAGGGCGGGATGCATGGTTCGGAATATACGGCGGCCGCCCGCCCACGCCGCGGTGCAATCCCGTAGATTCCTTCTCATGCGCATTCTGTTCGCCGAGGACGATCGCCAGTTCCGCACCTCCATCGCGCGGGGCCTCCGGGAGGCGTCCTACGCGGTGGATGAGGCCTCCAACGGCACCCAGGCGCTGGCGCTTGCCGCGGCGAACGAGTACGAGGCCATCATCCTCGACGTGCTCCTCCCCGGGAAGAGCGGCATCGTGGTTTGCCGAGCCATTCGCGAGCGGGGCAGCCGGGTGCCGATCCTCATGCTGACCGCGCTCGACGGCGTGGACCAGCGCATCGCCGGGCTGGACTCCGGGGCCGACGATTACCTGACCAAACCGTTCGATTTCGGGGAGCTGCTGGCCCGGCTCCGCGCCCTCACCCGCCGGCGCGGCGAGGTGGCGCCGTCCGAGCTGGTGATCGGCGACCTGGTCATCGACACCCTTCGCCACTCCGTGCGGCGCGGCCGCCGCGACCTGGCGCTCACCGCCAAGGAGTTCACCTTCCTGCTCCACCTGGCCCGCAACGCCGGCCGGGTGGTGAGCCGCGCCGAGCTCATGGCGCATGTCTGGGAGGATGCCCGGAACACCTACTCCAACATCATCGACGTATACGCCGGCCGGCTCCGCCGGAAGCTCGACGACGGGGAGAAGGTGCCGCTCCTCACCACCCTGCGCGGCAGCGGCTTCATGCTCGAGGCGCCCGCACCGGCCAAGCCCGCCGGCCGCTCCTCCCGGGGCAGCGCCGCCCGGCGCCGGGAGTGACCCGATGCCCCGGTGGCCCTCGTCGCTCCGCTCCCGCCTCACCCTCTGGTACACGGTACTCCTCGGCCTGCCCCTGATCGGTTTTGCGGTGGCCAGCTATCTCGTCTTTGCCCGCAGCCTCGAGCACCGCACCGACCAGTTCATCGCCGATGCCCTCACCGCCTTTTCCCGGGAGCTCACCGCGGAAAGACGAACGGCGCTGAGCGCCGCGCAGGCGATCCGGAGCACCGTCGAGGAGGTCCGCTTCCGCGACCTGCACATCGAGGTGAAGGACTCCGCCGGAAACGTCGTCGCCCTGACCCCGCCGCTGGGTGACCGGGGCCCCTACCGCACCAGCTCCCGCCCGCTCGACATGGGGGCGGAGCACTTCACCCTGACCGGGACCTACTCCTCGAGCGACATCGCGGAGGTGCTGGCGCGGATTCGCGAAATGTTCCTGCTGGCGATCCCCCTGCTGGTGCTTTCCGCGGCAATCGGCGGGTCTTCCCTCGCCAAGCGCTCGCTGGTGCCGGTCAAATCCATGGCGGCGCAGGCTGCCGCGATCAGTGCCAGCAATCTCGACGAGCGGCTCCCGGTGGCGGGTGGGGATGAATTGATCGGCCTGGCGCGGGTGGTCAACGACCTGCTCGACCGGCTGGAGGGTTCTTTCGCCCAGCAGCGGCGCTTCGTGGCGGATGCCTCCCACGAGCTCCGCACTCCGACCGCCATTCTGCGTGCCGAGGCGGATATCACCCTCTCGCGGGAGCATCGGACCGAGGAGGAGTACCGCGCCGCCGTCACCAACATGCGGGATGCGGCTCGGCGGCTTACCCGGATCGTGGATGAGCTGTTCCTTCTGGCCCGCGCCGATTCCGGCCACCTGGTGACGCAGCGCGAGCCGCTCTATCTGGAAGATCTGGTGCACGACGCTGCCCGCGCCGTGCAATCGGTCGCGGATCAGCGCGCGGTGCGGATCGAGCTGCTCGGGCTGGTGGAGGCGCCCTTCGAGGGAGACGCCGACCTGCTGGGCCGGCTACTGCTCAACCTGCTCGACAACGCCATCAAGTTTTCACCGGAGGGGGGTACCGTCGCGGTGGAGATGCGGCGGCGCGGCGGGCAGTGTGAAATCACGGTGGTGGACCAGGGGCCCGGGATTCCACCGGAGGTGCGGGAGCGGGTGTTCGAGCGGTTCTTCCGGGTGGATGCCGCGCGCTCCCGGAGCGAGAGCAGCGCCACCAGCGGCGCCGGCCTGGGCCTCGCCATCGCCCGGCGGATCGCCGAGATGCACGCCGGGCGGCTGGAGCTGGCCGAGTCGCGCCCGGGGCGGACCGAGTTCCGGCTCACCCTACCGGTCGAGGGGCGGGAAGCTCAGTATGTCACCACCACGCCGGCCTGAATGGTCCGCGCCGGCATCCGATAGTACTGGGCATCCCCGAACTCGCTCTCCGACACCGCGTCCCGCCGATTGCTCAGATTGCGCCCGTCCAGACGGAATTCCGCTCGCTGGGTCCGGTAGCCGATTCCGGCGTCCACGGTGACGTACTTGGGCGCCAGCGCGGTGTTGCGCTTGTTGAGAAAGCGATCGCCGGTGTAGTTGAGGTTGGCGCTGGCAATGAATCCGGTGCCGGGCGAGAGCGAGAGCCCGGCCGACAGCAGCGAACGGGCCGACATCTCGACCCGCTTCCCGCCGAGCTGGGTCGGAACGCCGTCGAACGCCTCGACAAAGTCCACGAACTTGCCGTCGTGGAAGCTGTAGGTGGCCCGCGCGAACAGATCGTGCGGCAGCCGCAGGTCGGAGGCGATCTCGAACCCCTGGAACCGGGTCTTCCCTGAATTGATGAGCGCCGGAAGATTGTTGACCACGGTGGCGGTCACCAGGTTGTTGAAGTCCATCCGGAAGCCGCTGGCCTCGATGTCCAGACGACCGTCAGCCGCGCGGATCTTGAAGCCGCCCTCATAGCTGTTGGAGGTTTCCGGATCGAGCACATCCTCGTTCTCGGCGAGGGAGAAGTCGAACGCCGCCGGCTTGAAGGTGGAACGGAAGTTGGCGAACGCCCGCACATGATCCGCGCCCTTCTCCCAGAGCCCCACCAGGACGCCCAGATCTCCGCTGACCCTGCTGTGGGAGACGTTTTCCCCTTCCCCATGCTTCTCCGTGGTCGCGTTCAAGCGGAGGCCTCCGTTCACCGTCACCCGGCCGCTGGGCCGCCACTCCGCCGATCCGTAGGCGCCGAGAAAGAGCCGGTGATCCCCCGCATCTTTGTCGAGGGTGGTGGGCTCGGGAACCGCGGTGGCGGTGGCGCCGGTCAGCGGTGCCGTGTAGGTGAAGGTGGCGCCGGTCGCCTCGCCGCTCGCGAAGAGCAGATCGGCGCCGGTCATGAAGCGCACCTTCGAGTGCCCCGCCCAGAGGATGTGGCTGTCCGCGTAGATGTGGTTGATATCGATGTTTTCCTTGAAGCCCGAGGCATTGTTCGGTGTGTTGGAGATATCGGTCAGGAACCCCCGGAATATCCGCTGCGCCGAGTGGGTGAACGAGAGCGTGGTGCCCCAGAGTGACCCGCTCTTCATCGGGCGCTGCCAGCCGCCCGAAGCTACGAAGCGGGTTTCGTTCAAGAAGGCGCCGTCGGGGTTGTGGTTGGCGTCGAGCGGCACCGAAGTGGAGAGGGCGGGACCCTCCCGCGGGTGGGGGCTGGCGGGATCCTGGCGGAGGATATTGATGTCACCGGTAATCCAGCTGCTCTTTTCCCCGTCGGTCTTGGCGGTGCGCCAGAGGGCGTGGCCGCGGGAGTAGGAAGTCCGGTCGTCCTTGAATTTCTGCCGATCGAGATCGAGGCTCCCCCGCGACTTCCAGGATCCGCTCGATGGCACCGCGAAATCGGTGGAGACGCCCCCGGTGCCGTAGCTCCCCCCGTGGGCGGCGAGGGTGCGGCTGGTGGCCGCCGCGGCGTTGTGCACCACGTGAATCACCCCGACGAACGAGGTGGCGCCGTAGGTAACGGGCGCTGGTCCGCGGAGAATCTCGATCCGCTCGACGTCCCGCAGGTTGAGCGTCGCCACCGCGGGGTTGAGCGCACCGCCCCAGGGAATCCCGTCCACCACCAGGAGGAAGGCGTCGAACTCCCGAAGGCCCCACATCTCCGGCACCGCGCTCGCCGGTCCGCGGTCGCCGCCGGGGGCGATCGCGACACCGGCGGCCAGGGCCAGGGCGTCCCGGAGCGAGCTCACTCCGCGGGCCCGCAGATCGGCGCCGCTGATCACCTCGATCGAGGCCGGCACGTCGTGGGGCGCCTCGGGCCGCCGGGTGGCCACCACTTCCACCGGCGGCAGCATCACCGGCGGCTTCTTGGGGAGCGGCTGCTGCGCGATGGCGCCCGCGGGAAGGCCCAGGGAACCGGCCGCCAGGGCGGTGAGGAGCGCGCGTCGACTGATCATCGGGAAGGTCCTCTCAGGTCATGAATAATCCATGAACGGCAATAGTACCGAGGACCCGGAGGGCCAGCAAGGGGCGCGGCGGGCTAATCAGGGGTTGTCGATGGGCCCGGACCCGGTGAGAGCACGTTGCGCTGCGCCTCGGTCAGCCGCTCCACTTTGGCGCCCAGGGCATCGACCGCCTCCAGCAATTCGTCGAGCCGGGGGTCGGGAGGCGCGGGACGTTGCCGCAGCTCGAACAGCTCATTGCGAATGCCGCGCAGCTCGCGACGGGTCTTATGGTAGACCAGGACCATCACCGGAAGCACTGCCGGGGTGAGCGTCGCCAGGAACTTGAGAATGTCGTCCACGGTGATTCACGGCCTTCGAAGAGGGACTCGGTGGTCGCGCGTCCCTACGCGCGAGGAGAGGGAGAGTTTCGCAGCGGTGAAACTTGACGTTTGCTCCCGGCGGGAGGCATACTAGGGACGGAGCATCCCTCCAACCAGCGACGCCGGGGTTGAGCCAGGCTCGGCCGTCAGCGCCGTTCGGAGGACCCAGGCGATGAGCACTCCGACCCGCTGCCTCCTGGTATATCCCGCGTTCACCTCCCAATCCTTCTGGAACTATCGGGCTACCTGCGACCTGGTCGGCGCCGCCCATCCCGCGGCGCCGCTGGGGCTGATCACCGTGGCCGCGATGCTCCCCGAGGCCTGGGACTGCCGGCTGGTGGACTGCAACGTCGAAACGCTCACCGACGCCGACCTTGCCTGGGCCGACGTCGTGTTTACCGGAGGGATGATCCCCCAGCAACGCTCCTCGCTCGCGATGATCGAGCGGTGCCGGGCCACGGGCAAGCCGGTGGTGGTGGGCGGCCCCGACGCCACCTCGAGCCCCCACCTCTACGACCGGGCGGACTACCAGGTACTGGGCGAGGCGGAAATCACCCTGCCCCGCTGGCTTACCGCCTTCGAGGCGGGCACCGCGGCGCATCGCTACGAGTGCGCCGGGGCCAAGGCCGACGTGGCCACCTCGCCCCTGCCCCGCTTCGATCTGCTCAAGTTCGAGCGATACCTGCATGTCGGCGTGCAGTTCGCGCGGGGCTGCCCCTTCCGCTGCGAGTTCTGCGACATCATCGAGCTGTTCGGCCGGGTGCCGCGCCTCAAGGACGCCGGTCAGATGCTGGCCGAGCTGCAGCGGCTCTACGACCTCGGTTACCGCGGCCACGTCGACTTTGTGGACGACAACTTCGTCGGCAACAAGAAGATCGTGAAGCAGTTCCTGCCCCAGCTCAAGACCTGGCTCGAGCAGCACCGCTGGCCCTTCGAGTTCACCACCGAAGCCTCGCTCAACCTGGCCGACGACGAGGAGCTGCTCGGCCTGATGCAGGAGTGCGGCTTCTCGGCCATTTTCGTGGGCGTCGAGAGCCCCGATGAAGCGACCCTCAAGTCGATGCAGAAGGTGCAGAACACCAAGCGGGTGCTGGCCGAATCCATTCGGAAGATCTACCAGTACGGGATCTTCGTGAACACCGGCTACATCGTCGGGTTCGACAGTGAGCAAGGCAGCGTAGCGCAGGGGGTGCTCGACCTGATCGAGGCGAGCGCGGTGCCGGTGAACATGGTCGGCCTGCTGGTGGCGCTTCCCAACACCCAGCTCACCCGTCGCCTCGCCACCGAGGGCCGCTTGATGCCGGGGTTCGACGTCGCACCGGACGATGCCGGCGACCAGTGCACCGCGGGGCTCAACTTCGAGACCCGCCGCCCCAAGAGCGACATCCTGCGCGACTACCGGCGCATCATCGCCGAGAGTTATGCGCCGGCGGCCTACTTTGCGCGGGTGCGCCAGGTCGGATTGGCGCTCAACTGCGGCAAGAAGCGGATGCGGCTGCCGGCGCGCTACCTGCTGCGCGACCTCACCGGCCTGGCACGGCTCATCTGGCGGATGGGGGTGCGGCGGCCCTACCGCGCGGAGTTCTGGAAGACGCTCGCCACCTGCGGCACCAACAACCCGCGCGGTCTGCGCTACACCATCGCGCTGATGGCGCTCTACCTGCACTTCGGGGACTTCCGCGACTACCTGCTGGCGCGCCTCGATCGCGAGGCGATGCAGTGGAACACGGCGCCCCGCGCGGGAGCCAAGTCTACCGCGGCTTGACCGCGGCCAGGAACAGCGGGTACGCCTGGTCGAGTGCCGCTTCCCCCGGCGCCTTCCATGGCGAACGCGTCTCTGGGCAGCGGCCAGGCGCCGTCGCCGTTCACCCAAAAGAATCCGCCGCCGTAGACCGGATTGCCGTCCGCCGCCCAGGCGGGCGCCACCGTCTTGACGTAGGAGACGTATCCCTCGGGGAGAATCCGTTCCGCATTCCAGACACCGTCCTGCAGATACAGATTCCCCAGCCGGGCCCAGTCGCGCGCCGGGAGGAATTCGTAACCCTGGGTAAGGAAGTTTCCGTAGGGGTCGGTTTCCATCACGGCGTCGCGGATCCCGAGCTTGTCGAAGAGGTTCCGCTGGGGAAAGGCGTGGTAGTCCTGCCCCGCCCGCTCCACCGCCAGCCGGATCAGGTAGTTGGTCAGCACCGGATCGGTGTTCCGATAGCGCCCCACGGTGTTGGGCTTCCACTCCTGCGGGCGGGTGGCGGCGAAGTGGAAGGAGTTGACGGCGCCGGTGTAGAGATAGAGGTGGTCGGGATAGCCCACCGTCTTGGCGAAGTCGGGGTCGGAGGGGCCCCGGAGCAGGAGGCCGCTCGACATCCGCATCAGGTCGATGATCCGGATCTCCTTGCGGGAGTCACCGGGATTCTGCCATTCCGGAACCGGCGCCGGCTGCTCGAGCTGGTAGGTGCCGCGCTTGAGTAGTACGGCCATCAAGGTGCCGGTCAAGCTCTTCCCCATCGACCAGCTCTCCAGCGGGGTATGGATTCCGATGCCGGGCGCGTAGCGTTCCCCGACGATCCGTCCCTTGTAAGTCACCAGGAGCGCGAGGGTCATCCCGTCCGGCGGCCCGAACCCCACCGCCATCGCATCTCTCATTTTCACCGAGTCCACCTCGGCGGGCCACGGCCCGGAAATCACGTCACCCATCGGCCACGGGGTCGTGGCGGCCGGCGGCAGGTTCGGCTTCACCACCGTCGGGGTGAAGAAGACCGAGTCCCGGCCCTTGGGCAGCGCGATGCAGCCCTGGCTCCCGTAGCGCCGGGCCACCCGGGTGACCCCGTTGGCGAGGGTGAGCTTGACCGTCTGGGTTTTCCGGTCGATGACCGTGTCCTTGACCGCGCCCCGGTCTTCCAGCGGACCGGTGAAGAAACCCACATTGGCCGCGGCGTCGGCGGGATCGAGTCCGGTGATGAACACCGCCGAGCAGAGGGTCTTGGCGAAGCCGGCGATGGAATACTCGAGGGCATCGCCGGGGGGCGGCGTCCATTTGGTCTTGAGCGAGAGGGATTCCCCCCGCGCGGTGATCTTGGCCTGGAGGAGGCCCGCGGAGTCGACGACTACCGACGCCGCCGAGGGAGCGGTCTTCTTGTCGGCGCAGCCGGCGATGCCGAGCAGCGCGGCGGTGACAACAGTGATCCGACCAACCATGGAGTTTGTCCTCAAGGAGGGCGCAGTCGAGCGTCGAGATCAAGACGCCTGCCGGCGAAATGTAGCCCACGCTCGCGTAACCATGATCCCGTCCCCGCGGCCCGGTCATGGCACTCTGCAGCATGCCGGCTTGCACACTCGGCGCCGAGGAGCCTACCATATGGGCATGCCCGATACGGCACGAACGTGGACCCGGGAAATGGTCCTGGCGCTCCCCGACGACGGGAACCGCTACGAGCTGTTCGACGGCGAGCTGGTGGTGACCCCGGCACCGTCGGGACTGCACCAGCTCGCCGTGGTGGGGCTGTATGACGTCGTGGCTCCGTACGCCCGAGCCAACAGCCTGGGACAAACGCTGGTCTCTCCGGCGGACCTTGCGCTGGGTGGCGCCCAGCTCTCCCAGCCCGATCTGTTCGTCGTCCCCAGCCTTCCAGTGGATCGGCGCGATTGGAGCGGGTTTCCCGATCCGATCCTGGTGATCGAGATC
>JBGPEJ010000011.1:0-27713 GCA_041482775.1 Gemmatimonadota bacterium
CCACCGACGACGATCTGCTGGAGCAGTATCTCGCCGGCGAGAGCATTCCCCGCGAACAGGTCGTGCCGGCGATGAAGAAGGCCATGCTCGCGGGGGAGATCGTCCCGCTGTTCTGCGGCAGCGGCGAGCTCCAGCACGGCGTGCGCCCCCTGCTCACCGAGATCGTGGAGCTTTTCCCGTCGCCCGCGGAGATTCCCGCGCCGGTCGACGCGCCGCTGGCCGGCCGCGTATTCAAGACGGTCTCCGAGCCGCACGTCGGCGACATCTCCCTCTTCCGGATCTACGCCGGCACTCTCAAGAACGGCCAGGAGGTCTGGAACGCGGAGCACAACGTGGCGGAGAAGCTGAATCACCTCTCGGTCCAGCAGGGCAAGGAGCGCCAGGAAGTCCCCGAGCTCCACCCCGGCGACATCGGCTCGGTGGCCAAGCTCAAGGACACCCACACCAACGACACCTTCTGTCGGAAGGACCACCCGGTGCGCCTCCCTCCGATGGAGTTTCCCGAGGGGGAAGCGACCTCGGCGGTGACGGTCAAGCAGCGGGGGGAAGAGGACAAGCTGGCGGCGGGGCTCCACAAGCTCCATGAAGAGGACCCGACCTTCCACTTCGAGTACAACTCCGAGCTGGGACAAACCCTGATCCACGGGATGGGTGAGCGCCACCTGGAAATCCTGCTCGGGCGTCTGGCCCGCAAGTACGCCGTCCACGCCGAGCTGACCCGCCCGCGGGTGGCGTACCGGGAAACCTTCCGCGGCGTGGCCGAGGGGCAGGGGAAGCACAAGAAGCAGAGCGGGGGCCGGGGCCAATACGGCGATTGCTGGATCCGGATTTCACCGCTCGCGCGGGGATCGGGGTACGAGTTCGTGGACAGCATCGTGGGCGGGGTGATTCCCAACAAGTTCATCCCCGCGGTGGACAAGGGAATCCACGAGGCCCTGGCGCGGGGGCCGATCGCGGGGTATCCCTGCGTCGATTTCCGCGCTGAATGCTATTTCGGCTCCTACCACGATGTGGACTCGAGCGAGCAGGCGTTCAAGATGGCCGGGATTCTGGCCTTCCGCGCCGTGAGCGCGAAGGCCCGCCCGGTTCTGCTGGAGCCGATCATGGCGGTCCAGGTGTGGGTCCCCTCGGACGTCCTGGGCGACGTCCTGGGCGACCTGTCGCCCCGCCGCGCCCAGATTCTCGCCACGGAGCAGGACGGTCGGCTTACCAAGGTGAACGCGCTGGTGCCCCAGGCCGAGCTGTACCGGTACTCCACGTCGCTCCATTCCATCACCCACGGCCGGGGAACCCACAAGGAACGCTTCCACGGGTACGCCGAGGCGCCCGGCGACGTGTCGGCCAAGGTGGCGGCGGAGCACAAGAAGGAATCCACCGGGGAGGAGGAGTGAGCCGGTGCTCGAGCGGCCCCTGATGATCGGGGTTGTGGGGGGCTCGGGCTCCGGAAAGACCACGGTGACCCGCGCCATCTACGACATGCCCGGCGTGGACGCCGCGTTCATCGATCAGGACGCCTACTACCGCGATCTCGCCCACCTGCCGCTGGAGGAACGGAAGCGGGTCAACTTCGACCATCCCGAGGCCTTCGACACCGAATTGTTGATCCGGCAGTTGAGCGAGCTGCTGGCCGGACGGAGCATCGACAAGCCGACCTACGACTACGCCCTGCACACCCGCGCCGCGCGCACCGAGCCGGTGGAGCCCAAAGACGTGATCCTGGTGGACGGTATTCTGCTCTTCGCGGACCAGCGCCTGCGGCCGCTCTTCGACATCAAGATCTACGTGGACGTGGCGGAGGACGTCCGGTTCATCCGGCGCCTCCAGCGGGACACCGCCGAACGGGGCCGGGCCATGGATGACGTGATCCGGCAGTACCTGGCGACCGTCCGGCCGATGCACCTCGAATTCATCGAACCCACCAAGCGCTACGCGGACATCATCATTCCCGAGGGCGGCTTCAATCGGATCGGCATCGAAATGATCCAGGCGCGGGTGGCGCTGGAAATCACCCGGCGGCGGGGAGAACGCGAGAAGGTCTGAACGGTCCACAGCGATCGGAGGTCGCATGCGTGCTGGATATCTGGTGACGGCGGCGGTGATCGGGGGAATCGTCTCCTTCGGGTGGGGAGCCGTGTCGCACATGGTCCTGGCACTTCCGGGAACCCAACCCAAAGTCTTCGCCGACTCGAACGCGGTGGTTCAGGCGGTCAAGGCGAACGCCCCGGAGAACGGGATCTACCTCGAAGGCCGCGGTCTCTTCGCCGTGGTGTCGTTCCGGCCCGACATGGGGCCCAAGTTCGCCTCGGTCCTTCCTTCGATGGGGATTCAGCTGCTGATCGAGATCGCGGTGGCGCTGGTCCTTGCCTGGGTGCTGCTGCGGCTTCCACCGATGACCGCCTTTCAGACCGGAATCCTGCTGGCCATCATCGGGGTCGCCGCCGGCATCGAGGAGCTGCTTCCGCAATGGAACTGGTACGGCTTTCCCACTTCCAGCACCGCGGCGGAGGCGCTCGATCTGGTGGTCGGATGGTTTGTGCTCGGGCTGGTATTGGGAGTGGTCAAGAACCGGATGACCCGGGAGACGGCGTAACCCCGCCGTTTACCGCTTTCCGCGGCAACGGGGCGTAATTGGAGTAGCTTTCCGGTCGAACGAACGCGAGAACGCAGTGCCACCAAGGAGGGACCATGATTCGCCGATGCTTCCTGTTCACGCTGGCGGCGGGGTTTGCCGCCGGAGCCCTCCCCGCGCAGGAGCGGCCGTCCGATACGCTGCTGACGGTGGGTCGTTATCTCGACTATGAGTCGGTCAGCGATCCGCAGCCCTCGCCCGACGGGTCGCAGGTGGTCTTCACCCGCCGGTCGGTGGACAAGATGAAGGATGTGTTCGAGTCCGCGCTCTGGATCATGAACGCCGATGGCTCGAAACTCCGCTTCCTGGTCAAGGGCTCCGGCCCCATCTGGTCTCCCGACGGAACCCGGATCGCCTATCTCGCCGAGGGGGAGCCGGGGGGCTCGCAGATCTACGTGCGGTACATGGACGCCGAGGGATCGATCACCCAGGTCACCAAGGTCCAGCGGTCGCCGGGCAGCCTGCACTGGTCCCCGGACGGCAAGTGGATCGGCTTCAGCATGCTGGTTCCGAAAGAAACGATGTGGCGGATCGATCTGCCGGCCGCGCCGGCCGGAGCCCAGTGGACCAAGGCGCCCCGAATCGTGGACAATCTGCTCTACCGGGCCGATCGCACCGGATATCTGGACATGGCTTATAGCCACGTCTTCGTGATCCCGGCCACGGGGGGAACCCCGCGGCAGATCAGCAAGGGAGACTGGAACGCCGGACCACGGGGTGGTGGAGGCGGCTGGGATTGGCTCCCCGACGGCAAGACCATCGTGGTGTCGGGGAACGATTCGCCGGATGCCGAGCGGATGTACCAGCGCTCGAACCTCTACGCGATCGACGTGGCGTCCGGTGCCACGCGGCGGCTCACCGCGCAGGACGGTCAGTGGGGCGGCCCGGTGGTCTCACCCGACGGGAAGCTGATTGCCTTCCAGGGCTTCCCGGCCGCCGGTCCGTCGAGCTATCACGCCTCCGATCTCTACACCATCGCGCCCGATGGGAGCGGCATGGTGCTGCGGAGCCCGGGGCTCGATCGCGACCCGGGCGACGTGGCCTGGTCGGCGGACGGGAAGGGGATCTACTTCACCGCCCAAGATCGTGGCACCAGCAATCTCTGGTTTGCCGCGCTGGGCGCGCCGGCCCGGCAGCTCACCACCGGAACCCATCTCATCACCAACACGGCGATCACCCGGAACGGCACGGTCTACGCGGTGCGCACCAACTACACCCGGCCGCCGGACATCGTTCGCTTCGATCTCAAGAAGCCGGCCGAGCTCACCCAGCTCACCGACGTCAACGGCGACATCTTGACCGGCACCCGGGTCGGAGACGTGGAGGAGCTGTGGTACACCTCGAGCGGCGGCGCGAAGGTCCAGGGCTGGGTGGTGAAGCCCCCGTCGTTCGACCCGGCCAAGAAGTACCCGCTGATCATGGAGATCCACGGCGGGCCGCACGGCAATTATAACGTCGGCTTCAATTTCTCATTCCAGAATTTCGCCGCCAACGGGTTCGTGGTGGTGTACACCAACCCCCGGGGGAGCACCGGGTACGGCTCGGCCTTCGGGAACGCGATCATGCACGACTACCCCGGCGTGGACTACGACGATTTGATGGCCGGGATCGACACCGTGGTCAACCGGGGCTACGTGGACACCCGGCGGATGTACGTGGGCGGCTGCTCGGGGGGCGGGGTGCTGTCGAGCTGGGTCATCGGCCACACCGATCGCTTTGCTGCCGCGGCGGTGCGCTGTCCGGTGATCGACTGGCTCGCCTTCGCCGGGGAAACCGACATCCCGACGTTCACCTACAACTTCTTCGAAAAGCCTTACTGGGAAGATCCGCAACCCTGGCTCAAACATTCAAGCCTGATGTACGTCGGCAAGGTCAAGACGCCCACGATGCTGATGACCGGCGTGCTCGACATGCGGACCCCGATGCCCCAGAGCGAGGAGTTCTATTCGGCGCTCAAGATGCGCGGCGTGCCGGCGGTGCTGCTCCGGTTCGAGAACGAGTGGCACGGCACCGGCTCGCGTCCCTCCAACTGGATGCGCACCCAGCTGTACATGATGAGCTGGTACCGGAAGTGGGGAGGTGAATCGGCCAGCGCCGCCGGCAGTAATTGAGCGATCGGTAAGAAGCGAACAGCGAGAAGGGAACTCCCTTCTCGCTGTTCGCTTTCCCACCCTCGCCCCGCCTACGGTCGCTTGTAGCGGGCCAGGTACTGCAGATCGTCCTCGTCGGTCCGCGCCACGTAGAGGGTGCCCTTGCCGAAGCCGGCCACCCGGCTGTTCGGGTTGAGGGTCACCTTCTTGACCAACGCGCCGGTGCGATCGAATACGTCGTAGGTGGGAGTCTTCTCACCCGCCGGGCGGGTCCGAAGCACCCAGACCTCCCCCTCAGGACTCACCACCACGGAGCCGGTACCGGCGCCGTCGAAGGGGGGTTTGGTGTCGTTGAACTCCGGCGGCGGCGGCGTGAAATTTCCCCCTCCGCCCGTCGTGCGGGTGCCCCCGCCGCCGCCCCCTCCGAAGCTCACGACCATGCGGGTCGGGGGCGCCTTCTTCAGCTGCTCCAGGTATTCGGTCTTGTCGGCCTCGGTGACCTTGATGGGCGTATAGGGCACCACCGGCCCGGCGGCCGCCGAGCCGGGCCCGCGCAGCCACACGATCCGGTAGGGCTCGGGGATGACCCGCGCCACGCTGCCGTCTCCCGCCACCCCCCAGGTTTCAGTCGGAAGCCAGCGCTTGCTGTTCCCCATCATGATGCGCACGCTCCCGCCGGTCTGGGTCCTCGAGGCCGAGTTGGGTGGGAGCTTTAGATAGCCGACCGTATCGAACGTCGGTTTGACCCGATCCCAGCGCATGATGACGACCGAATCCGCCGAGGCGCCCGCATCGGTGAACGGCGACCCGGTGAAGTAGAGCCGCCCCTGGTTATCGTAGCCGCGCACCTGGTTGAATCCGCCCAGCACGATCGGCCCCCCGCCCGCGGCGGACGCGGCGCTTGGCTGCGGCATCTGCAGGAATCCACCGGGCGCTCCGTCGGCCCCGATGATCAGGAACCGGCGGTTGAGGAGATCCTGAACCAGCGTGGTCCCGTCCGGGAGCGGAATCAGCGTGATCGGAAGTGCGTACTCCCCCGGGCCATTCCCCTCGCGGCCGACCTTCTTCATCGTCCCGGTGGCGAGATCCACCATCTGGACGATCTTGTCCTGCGGATCCGCCACCAGCACCCTGCCCGAGGCCAGCTCGCGGATGGCGCCGATTCGGGTGAACGACTCCGTCGTTTCGGCGTCCGGTTTGCCGAGGGACAGTTTCTGTTGAGCCTGGGCCGGAATCGAAGCGGACCGGGCCGCCAGGGCCCCCAGTACTGCCGCCAGCCTGATATAGCGCACGGAAGGCTCCCTCGTGTTGTTGGAGTGGGTCGTCGAGGAGTTGGATGCCTGGAGACTGCCGATGGTCGCGGCGCGGCGGGGCGGACCATTCAACCGTTCAGCGAGTCCTCCAGGCGGCCCAGCCGCCGCACCTCCGGCCACCCCACCGCCACCAGCGCCACCACCACCAGTGTTCCGATTCCCCCCGATACCACCGAGACCACCGGTCCGAAGAGTGAGGCCACCGCGCCGGACTCGAAGTAGCCCAGCTCGTTCGACGTCCCGACGAAGAGGCTGTTCACCGCCGAGACCCGGCCGCGGAGCTGGCGTGGTGTGCCCAGCTGGGCAAGGGTCGATCGGATCACCACGCTCACACTGTCGGCAGCGCCCGCTACCGCCAGCGCCGCGAAGGACAGGATGTAGGACCGGGAAATGCCGAAGGTGATGATCGCCACGCCGAACAGCGCCACCGCACGGAGCAGCGCCGGCCCGGCGCGCCGCAGCGGCGCCCGATGCGCCAGCGCCACCGTGGTTGCCACGGCGCCCATGGCCTGCGCCGCCAGGAGCCAGCCCAGGCCGGCAGGCCCCACGTGCAGAAGGTCCTTGGCGTACACCGGTAGCAGCGCGACCGCGCCTCCCAGCAGCACCGCGAAGAGATCGAGCGTGATGGCGGCAAGGAGGATCCGGGTCCGCCAGACGTAGCGTGCCCCCTCGAGGAGCGAATCGAGGGACGCCGCCGGCCCCGGCCGATGCTCGGCGCGGCCGGTCACGCCCGCCACCAGACCAAGGAAGCCCAGGGCCAGCGCGGCGTGCGAGAGGTACACCAGCGCCGGATCCCGGGTCAGCGCGAGCAGTGCTCCGCCGGCGGCAGGCCCCACCACCTCGGCGATCTGCCAGCCGCCGCTGTTCCACGCCACCGCGTTCTGAAAGGCATCGAGAGGGACGATTTCGGGAAGCAGTGAGCTCTTCGACGGGCCGACGAATGCCCGGGCGGTGCCGGTCAGGCCGAGGAAGATATACATCACCGGCACCGATCCGTGGAATCGGGAGACCGCCGCGAGCCCCAGCGCGCCCGCGGCGAGCACCGCTTGCGCCGCCATCAGAACCTTGCGGCGGTCATAGCGGTCCACCAGGTGGCCCACCGGCAGAAAGAAGAGCATGATCGGCGCGACCTGAACCAGGCCAACCAGTCCCAGGGCGAGCGCCGAATGGGTCCGCTCGTAGAGCTCCCACCCGACCGCCACCGCCTGCATCTGGAGTCCGAAGGTCCCCAGCACATTTCCGGTCAAGTAGCGGCGGAATCCCGGCTCCCGGAGCGAGCGGTAGGGATCGTGCCGGGGTTCGCTGCTCACGGCCAGGCCGGATACAGCGCCCGATAGATCGCGAGGTTGCGGAGAATGCGGCGGACGTAGTCGCGGGTCTCGACGAACTGGATCCGCTCAATGAAGACCTCGGGGTCGTTCGCCGCGCCCGGAAGCGCCAGCCACTGCTCCGTTGCCTTCGATCCCGCATTGTAGGCGGCGAGCGCCGCCTCGAGCCGCGGCGCGCGCCGCAGGGCCTGGTTGAGGTGTACCACGCCGAAATGGAGGTTGATATCGGGCTGGTAGAGCAGTGCGGTGTCCCAGTCCGGCACTCCCTCGGCCCGCGCCAGCGACGCGCCGAGGCTGGGCAGCACCTGCATGAGCCCCCGGGCGTCGGCGGCGGAGCGGGCCTGGGGATCGAACCCCGATTCCTGTCGCATCACCGCGGCGACGAGCAGCGGATCGATTCCGACCCGGTGGGCCTCATCGGCCAGCTCGGCGGCCATCGGCAGCGGGAAAAGCAGGCGCTGGATCGCCCCGTCGAGTGAGGTGCCGCGGGGCTCGACCCGGAGCGCCAGATGATACGCCCGTGCCGCGAGACCGCGGGCGAGAAAAGCGGTTGCCGCAGGAAGTAGCCCGCCCGAACCGTTCTCGGCGTCCCGTCCCACCCGGTCGAACTCGAACCGGGCCTCGACCCGGAGTCCGATTCGCTCCAGCAGCGCCCCCCGATCGAGCGCGGCGCCGACGCCGTCATCCGGCGCCGGAAGCTCGGCCGCAGCCGCGGCCGTGGGCCCGGGCAGGCCCAGTCGCGAGGCGGAGGGGATGGCGTAGTAGGAGTTGGGGAAGCGCTCGGCGACTGCCTTCCATCGGGCCCGGGCGCCGGTCGTGTCGCGTACGGCGAGCAAGGCCCGGCCGCTCCAGTACAGCGCGGCGATTCCCTCGCTCCGGTCCGCCGATCGTTCCGCCAGCGCGCCGAACTCGGAAGCGGCCACCCGGGCGCTGCCATGAAGGAACTCGAGCAGCGCCGCCTGAAACGCCGCCCGGGCTCCACGACTGGTGCCGGGGAATCGCCGCGCCACGGCCAGGTACGCTACCCGCGCTCCGGTGTCGTTGCCGTCGTCCACCAGCAGATCCGCCAGGAGGAATGCCGCCGTGGCGGCGGTGGCAGTGTCCGAGACCGGGGCGGCGGCCACCCGACGGAGTGCCGCGAGCCCGGCGCCGCGAGGACCGCTCCGGAGCAGGCTCTTGGCGCGAAGAAACTCCGCCTGGGGGCGGAGCTCCCGGTCCCGGATCGTCGCGAGAACGCCGATGGCCTCCGGATGGCGGCCGAGCCGGGCCAGTACGGTGCCGTAGATGAGGCGGTCGGCGTCGCGGAGGGGCGTCCGCTTGGCCGCTCGCCCGAAGCCGTCGGCGGCACGGGACAACCGGTCCAGCGCGGCGGCACGGCGCGCCACCACGAGCTCCTCCTGCGCGGTGAGCGGAGCGAAGGTGGCATCGAGCAGGGCGACGGCGTCACGGGCGTCGTCCGGGGCGAGCCGCGGCGTGAGGGCGCCCACCAGCTCCCGGCGGATCGCGTCGAGTCCGCTCGAATCGGGCGCGGCGCGGAGCCGGAGGCGGACTGCGGCGAGAGTGGCCCCGAGCGACTCGTAGAGCGGCGCCGCTCCCGCCGGGTTGCCGATCCGATCGAGCGCCAGTGCCTCGGTCCAGCGGATCCGGGGCTCCGCCGCAGCGAGGGAAACCTCTCGATAGATCGCCGCCCGCTCGGCAGAATCCGCGGTGACCCCCGCGGCGCGCAGCCGGAGCCAGTCCCCGATCGACGGGAGGAGAACCGCCGCGCGGCGGTAGGTCAGCGCGGCGCTATCGAGGAGATTGGCCCGGTCGAATGCCCGTGCCAGGGTCACCAGTCGCGGCCCGAGCACTTCGGCCGGCGCGCCGGCGGCCGCGGCGCGCGCGTCGCCCAGCGCGTCGTCGCTCCGCTCCACCAGCGCCCGGGCCAGGAGGGCCCGCCCCTCCCCATCCTCCAGACGGTCGAGCCAGGGCTCCGCGCGGAGCAGCCGCACCACCGTGGCCCAGCCGTCCCACCGGCTGGCCGCCCGCGCGGCGAGCAGGACCAGCGCCGGATCCCGGCCGTGCGGCGCGGTGAGCAGCGGCGCGAGGGTGCGGCTGGCGCGGAATGGACTCCCCTCCGCGAGGGCCTGGCCGGCCGCGCTGATGAGGGGAGCGGGATCCGAAGGAGGGGCCGCCTGGGCGGAGAGCGGCCCCGATCCGGCCAGGCTCGCGATGCCGGCCAGACTTGCGCGGGCGAGAAGTCGCGCGGATGTTGTGCGGGGTTGTCGGAAGTGCGGGGCGGTCACGCCTGCAATCTATGCGTGTGACCACCCCGGAAGGACGCGTTTAGCGCTCAGGCGGCCTGGGCCGGCTGGCCGGGCTGAGAGGTGGTGGGCAGGGGGCGCGCGAGATAAACCGTCCCCATCTCCGCCCCGAACAACCGAGGATCAATCGGGCGGGTGACGCTCCCCACCGGGAGCCCCCGCTCGTCGAAAACCTCGAGTTTCTCGGTGTTCTGGTGTCGGGCCAACAGCATCGTGATCTCCTGGTCGGTGCTCCTGCTTCACCACTTGAGATGCGCCCAGCGGAAAATTCGTTGCATCGGAGTCCTTCTGATGATCTGGCTGAAGCGACTGCTCTATCTGATCGCCGGACTGGCCGGGTTGGTCGTGCTCGCGATCGCGATGGTGTACGCCATTACCGCGGTGCGCTTCTCCACGCACTACGACGTGGCGGCCACTCCGGTGACCCTGCCCGCCGACTCGGCGGCGCTGGCCCGCGGAAAGCATCTGACCGGCCCGATCGGCAAGTGCGACGCCTGCCATGGAGAGGACCTGGCCGGCCGGATGCTGGGAAACAGTTTCGCCTTCGGGCGCCTGGCGTCGGCGAACCTCACGACCGGGAAGGGCGGCGTCTTCCGACGCTATGACGACGCGAGCATCGCTCGCGCGATCCGGCACGGTCTCCGTGGGAACGGCACGCCGCTCCTCTTCATGCCCTCCGAGTCGTTCAATCCGATGTCCGACGAAGACGTGGGTGCCCTCATCGCGTACCTGCGCTCCCTGCCGCCGGTCGACCACGAAATGCCGCCTTCCCGGGTCGGGCCGGTGGCGCGCATTTTGTCACTGCTCACCAATTTTCCGCTGGTCCCGGCCCGCTCGATCGACCATGGGCTGGTACCGCCGAAATCGCAGCCGGAAGAGCCCACCCCCCGATACGGGAAGTACCTGGTCCAGCTCGGTGGGTGTACCGGGTGCCATGGTCCCGGCCTCAACGGCCAGGCCATGGGCCCCGGAGCCAAGCCCTCGGCGAACCTCACCCCCCAGGCCATCGGCGACTGGACCGAGGCCGGATTTCTCACCGCACTCCGGACCGGCGTCCGGCCCAACCACACCCCGATCGACTCTACCGCCATGCCCTGGCCGCTGGTCGGGAAGATGACCGACGCGGAGATCCACTCGGTATGGCTCTACCTCCGCACGGTTCCCGCCAAGGAGTTCGGGGTGAAGTAGACGTTCCACGCTGAAACCGTTCCACGACCGGTTGCGTAGGTGATCGAAGTGCCGGGGGACCAGTGGCTCCCCGCCGATCGATCACCGTTCACAGTTCGCGGCCCCATGGACTCACTCATTCAGGACGTGAAATACGCCTTCCGGTCGCTCCGGCACTCGCCGGGGCTCTTCGCGGTGGCGGCACTTTCCCTGGCGCTCGGGGTGGCGGTGAACGTCACCCTGTTCGCGGGGGTGGACATTCTTCTCCTCCGCCCGCTGGACTATCCCAACTCCGACCGACTGGTGCAGGTGTGGTCCGACAACCAGGAGCGGGGCTGGAACCAGAACAGCATCTCGCTCCCGGACTTCCTGGATTGGCGCAGGGACAGCCAAACCCTGACCCTGACCGCCTACACCGGCGCGGATTACAACCTCGCCGACGGTGACCGGCCGGAGCGGGTGGGCGGCCTTCGGGTGAGCCCGAACTTCTTCAGCTTGCTGGGGGTGTCACCCGCACTCGGCCGGTTTTTCCATCAGGAGGAGGAAACCGCGGGCCGAGGCAGGGCGGTGGTGCTGTCCCACCAGTTCTGGCGCAATCACTTCGCCGCCGACCGCGCGGCGGTGGGGCGGACCATCCGGCTGGATGGAGAGTCCTACGCGATCGTCGGCATCCTCCCGGCGGACTTCCGGTTCGGAGGCGGGAACGACGTCTACACGCCGCTCGAAATCACCAGCGACACCGCCCGGGGCAGCCACCATTTCTATTCGATCGGCTTGCTCAAGCCCGGCGGCACCTTCGACGGCGCGAACGCGGAGTTGCGAGCGATGGCCAAGCGGCTCGCCGCTCTCTATCCTGCGACCAATCATGGCACCGGTGCCCACGCGATCACCCTCCTGAACCAGATGGTGGGCCAGACCGACCGCCAGGGCGGGATGATCTGCATGGTGGCGGTGACCTTCGTCCTGCTGATCGCCTGCTCCAATGTGGCCAATCTCCTGCTCTCGAAGGCGGCGGGCCGGAATCGGGAGCTGGCGGTTCGTTCGGCCCTGGGCGCCGAGCGGTGGCGGCTGGTGCGCCAGCTGCTCACCGAATCGCTGCTCCTGGCCATCGCGGGAGGCGCGGTGGGGATTCTCCTCTCCATCGTTGGGGTCAAGTGGCTCGGGAGCATCATCCCGGCCGACTACCCCCGAATCGAAAAGCTGGGGCTGGACGGGCCGGTCCTCATCTACGGGTTCATCGTGATCCTCGGGTCCGGTGTCATTGCCGGCATCGCACCCGCCTACCAGGTCACCCGCGGGAGCCTCACCGATCCCCTCAAGGACGGCGGCCGGGGCGGCTCCATGGGCCCCAGGCACGGACGGCTCCGCGCCTCGCTGGTTGTGGCGGAGATCTCGCTGGCGCTGGTCCTGCTGATCTCCGCCGGACTCCTGATCAAGGCCTCGCTGCGGCTGCAGACCACCAAGCTGGGATTCGATCCCGAGAATGTCCTGACGTTCGCGGTGTCGCTCTCGGCGCGGGAGTATCCCGATACGGCGCAGGTACTGGCGCTGCAGGACGGGCTGCAGCAACGGCTCGCGGCGTTGCCGGGCGTTACCAGCGTGGGCGCGGTGACCCGACTTCCGATGTCGGGCGGGAACGGCACCTACTACTACGTCGAGGGACAGGCGGTGCCCGAGGAAGGCCGACGTCCGCTGCTGCAGTACCGTGACGCGACGCCGGGATTCTTCGACGCCATGCGCATGGGCATCGTCAAGGGACGCGACATCCTGCCCCAGGATCGGATCGGAAGCCCCAAGGTGATCGTGATCAACGAGACGCTGGCCAAGCGGCATTGGCCGGGCGGCGATGCGCTGGGTCACCGATTGGTGTTCTCGACCGGCAGCTACGAGATCGTGGGGATCGTCAAGGATGTGCGGGAGTTCGGGCCCGACGACCCGCCCCCCGCGATCGCCTACTTTTCGGCTCCCCAGTATTTCGTGCGGACGCTGAGCTACGCCGTTCGCACCTCAGGGGATCCCGGCCTCCTGGTGCCCAAGGTTCGGGAAGAGGTGGCGGCGGTGGCCCACGACCTTCCCCCCTACTCGATCCGGACGATGCGCGGACGGGTGGACGACGACATGCAGGGCGACAAGATCATGCCGAAGCTCCTTGGACTCTTCGGGGCGATCGCCCTCGTGCTCTCGCTGATCGGGGTCTACGGCGTGATGGCATATTCCGTTTCGCAGCGCACCCAGGAGCTGGGCATCCGCCGGGCCCTCGGCGCGGAGGGCGGCGATATCGTGCGGCTGGTGGTCCGCCAGGGGGCGCGACTCGCAGGGGTGGGCGCGGCGATCGGTCTCGCTCTGGCGCTGCTGTCGACCCGCGCACTCGCCACGTTCCTGTTCGGAGTGAGCGCGTTCGATCCGGTGGTGTTCGTCGGGGTGACCGCAGCGTTGGTGGGCGCTTCGATGCTGGCCACCCTGGTGCCCGCCCGCCGGGCCACCCGGGTCGATCCACTGGTGGCGCTGCGGGCGGATTAGAAATTCAGTGGCGTGGGGCGCTATCTTCGCCTCATGACCGTCCGCCGCCGGGATTTCCTCGCCGCCGCCCTCGCCGCACCCGCCCTCGATTTCTCCTGGGCCGTCCCGTACGACCTGGTCGTGCGGGGCGGCGTTGTTTACGACGGGAGCGGTGCGCCGGGCCGGGAGGCCGATGTCGCCGTTCGGCGGGGACGGATCGCCGCGGTGGCGCGCCGGCTGGCACCTCGGGGCGCCGAGGAGATCGACGCCCGGGGGCTGGCGGTAGCGCCGGGATTCATCGACATCCACTCCCACGCCGACGGAACCCTGTTCGACGATCCCCGCGCCGAGTCGGTGATCCGGCAGGGCGTGACGACCATCGTCGTGGGCCAGGACGGCTCCTCCCGGATTCCCGATCGCGAGGGGGAGACGTCGTTCGCGCCGCTGTTCAAGCGCCTGGAAAACCTCCCCACCGCCGTCAACGTCGCCACCATGGTGGGACTCGGCACGGTGCGCCGCCGAGTGGTGGGGGAGGACGATCGCCCCGCGTCGCCGGAGGAGCTGACCCGGATGACCGCGCTGGTGGAGGCAGGTCTTGCGAGCGGGGCCTGCGGGGCCTCGACCGGGCTGGAATACTCGCCGGGGGCGTTCGCCTCCCAATCGGAGCTGATCGTGCTCTGCCGGCCGCTGGCGCGGCGCCGGCTGCCCTACGCCACCCACATGCGCAACGAGGACGATACCCTGCTCGAGGCCATGGACGAGGCCGTGGCCATCGCCTCGGGCGCCCGCTGCCCGCTGCAAATCTCCCACTTGAAGACGGCGGGGGCGAGGAACTGGGGAAAGATCGACGCGGTCTTCGAGCGGATCGCCGCGGCGCGGAAGCGGGGACTCGACGTCAGCTTCGATCGTTATCCCTACGTGGCCTGGGCCACCGGGCTCACCAACATGTTCCCGGTCTGGGCCCTCGACGGCGGCGACGAGCCGTTCCTGCGACGGCTGGCGGACTCGACCGCAGGGCCCCGGATCCGGACCGAGGCGCTCGACAAGGTGGCGCTGGTCGGCGGATGGAACAACGTGCTCCTTTCGGACGTCGATGCCGCCGCGGACAAAGATGCGGTCGGCAAGCGACTCGACCAGTGGGCAAGGATGCGCGGGCTCGAGCCGTACGAGGCCGCGTTGACGTTGCTGCGCAACAGCAAGACCGGCGTGAGCACCGTGGTCTTCGCGATGAGCGAAGAGAACCTCGAGCGGTTCCTTGCCCATCCCAGGAGCATGGTCTGCAGCGACGGCGGCGGGTTTGCGCTGAGCGGGCCGGCCCGTACCGGTCACCCCCACCCGCGGGGGCTGGGGACGTTTCCGCGGGTGCTGGGGCGGTACGTGCGGGAGCGCAAGACGCTCACCCTGGCCGAGGCGGTGCACAAGATGACCGGCATGCCGGCCCGGCGGCTCCGGCTCACGACGCGTGGCGCAATTTCGGTGGGTGCGGCGGCGGATCTGGTGATCTTCGATCCGGATACCGTGAGGGACGCCGCCACGTTCGAAGACCCTTTCCAGTATCCGGTGGGAATCGGCACCGTGCTGGTCAACGGGACGATCACCTTGAGAGACGGGGCGCGGGTGGGTGCGGGAACCGGGAAGGGCCTCCGGCCGGCAGGGTGAATGGGTTCGCACGAATCCCGTTTCGCCGGAGGCACTTCAGGGGTACTTTGCGGAATCTTCCGGATCCGGCCGCAGGACCGTGCATCGCGGAGGCCTTCACCAAGGAGGAGATCATGTCGGCTGAATCGAAGCAGGACCATTCGGCAGGCCCGCCTGGCGCCCTGAGCCGCCGGGACAGCGTCAAGCTCGCTGCCGGGATCCTCGCGCTGGGAGCCGGACTGGGCGTTCCCCGGCGGGCGCTGGGGCTGGCACCGAGTGCCGCGCGGATGCAGATGAAGTTCTTCAGCGGCGCGGAGGACGGCAGTAAGCTGCTGGACAGCGCGGACCTGTCCGAGAGCCTGACGAAATTCCTGGCCTCGCCGGCGGGCGCGCGGGTCCAGATCAAGTTTTTCCATGCGGCGGGCGGTGAAGTGGGCAGCCTGGGACTTCCCGCGCTAATGCAGGTGAAGATCGAGCGGCTGGAAATGAAGCGTATCGGCGGCTGAGTTTGGCGGCCCAGCTCCCCGTTCTGCATGCGCGTGACACCGCATTCTCCTACACCTGCGGGGCATGCAGCCGCTGCTGTTACGGCAAGCGGATCGTCGTCAACCCGTACGAGCTGGCTCGGCTGGCCCGGCACCGGGATCTCTCGACCACCGAACTGATCGCGCGCTTCACCGTCGACGGCGGTACCGCCCTGGCGGTCCGCCCCGACGGTGGCTGCGTGTTCCTCGGCGGCGACGGATGCACCGTCCACGCCGACCGTCCACTGGTCTGCAGGCTGTACCCCCTTGGTCGCATCGTGCAGCCCGACGGCGGCGAGATTTTCGTCGAAGTCGAGCCCCATCCGGAAACTGCGGGAGTCTACGGACGAGACGGAACGGTGGGTGCCTACGTCGAGTCGCAGGGCGTGGCTCCCTACATCGCGGCCGGGGACCGCTACTACGCCGTGCTGGTCAAGCTGATGAGCCTGTCCGCCTCGGCCGACGGTACGCCGGCCCCCGCACCAAGCGCAGAGCCGGCCGGCGACGCCGAGCTCGATGCCGAGAGCGCCCGGTTCGTGGATGCCGACCTGGCGGTTCGGGCCGAATGCCAGCGCACCGGAGAGCCGTTTCCCGCCGACGTTGAATCGTTGGTCGACAAACACATTGCGGTGCTGGAGCGGTGGGTCGAGCGGACCTTTGAAACATCGATCCGGCCGGCTGCGTCGTGATCTGAGCACGCCCGATTCGCCCTGCACCCCACCGCCATGATCCTTGCCTTGCTTGCCCTCGTGGCCTCCACCGACCCGCCCCGCTATGACGGCCGGGCCCGCCAGCTCGAGGTGAGGATTCCCCGCATCGAGTCCGAGATCACGATCGACGGGTCGCTGAGCGAGCCCGCCTGGGGGCAGGCGGCGCGGCTTACCGGATTCTCCCGGTACGCGCCCACCGACAACGCGGCCGCCGACGACTCGACCGAGGTCCTGGTGTGGTACTCCCCGACCGCCATCCATTTCGGCATCCGGGCGTACGCGGAGCCGGGGACGGTTCATGCCACCCTCGCCGACCGCGACAAGATCTACAGCGACGACTATGTCGGGATCTTTCTCGGCACGTTCAACGACGGGCGCCAGGCCAGCGTGTTCTACGCCAATCCTCTCGGAGTGCAGGGGGACGGGGTCATGGTGGAGAGCGGAAAGAGCTCCACCGGCTTCGGGGGACTCGAGGTAGGGCGCGAGCTGCCGGACATCAATCCCGATTTCGTCTTCGAATCGAAAGGCCGGGTGACCGACCACGGGTACGAGATCGAAATCCGGGTTCCGTTCAAGAGCCTGCGGTATCCCTCCACGGCCACCCAAACCTGGGGCTTCAACGTCCTTCGGAAAGTGCAGAGCCGCGGGTACGAATACAGCTGGGCGCCAGCGCTCCGCGCCGCGAGCTCCTACCTGGCCCAGATCGGGACCCTGACCGGGCTCACTGGGCTTCGGCGGGGGGTCGTTCTCGACGTGACCCCGGTGGTGACCGGGCGAATGGAGGGTGCGCCGACCCCGGGCGGATACTCGTACGACGGGCACGACCTTCTCCATCCCCGCTTCGGGGCCAACGTGCGCTGGGGTGTCACGACCGATCTCACCCTCAACGGCACCTTCCGCCCCGATTTCGCCGAGGTGGAATCAGACGCCGGGCAACTGGTCACCGACCCGCGACAGGCGCTGTTCTTTCCCGAGAAGCGGCCATTCTTCCTGGAGAGCCTCGAGCAGTTTGCGGTGCCCGGGAATCTCATCTACACCCGGCGCATCCTCAGCCCGGTGGCAGCGGCAAAGCTCACCGGAAAGGTCGCCGGCCTCAACCTCGGCTACCTGGGTGCCGTGGACGACACGGTGGGCTCGTTCGATCTGCAGAGCCATCCGCTCTACAACATTCTGCGGGTGCAGCGCGACCTCGGCCGCGCCTCGCGCGCCGGTCTGGTCTACACCGACAAGGAGGATGGCGCGGCATCCAATCGTCTGCTGGGCGGGGACGCGCGGCTGGTGCTGGGCCCGCGGTACAGCTTGCAGCTCCAGGGGGCAATGAGCCGGACCGCGCAGCCCGGCGACCCGGTGCTCACCGGGCCGACCTGGCGCGCCAGCTTCCTCAAGAGCGGCCGCACCTTCGGCGCGCGCTACAGCGTGACCGGCCTCCATCCCGATTTTCGCGCGTCGAGCGGGCTGATTTCCCGACCCGACATCGTGGACGCGCAGGCCACCCACAGTCTGAGCCTCTTCGGCGGAGAGAAGAGCCGGCTGGAGCGCGCCAGCCTCGATGTGCTGGTCGACGGCACCTGGGAATACCGCAATTTCTTCGCGGGGCGGGGGGCGCTGGAGCAGAAGCTTCACTTCAATGCCAACGTGCAGCTCCGGGGCGGGTGGCACGCCGGCGCCTCGGTGCTGTTCGAATCGTTCGGCTTCGATCCTTCGTTCTACGCCGGGTACGCCATCGAGCGGCACTGCGGCGCCACGATCGATACGATCCCCTTCACCGGCACGCCGAGCCTGCCCAATCTGGACTACGTCCTGAGCTTCGACACGCCGCAGTTCCGCCACTGGGGGCTCTCGGTGTTCTGGATCTGGGGACGGGACGAAAACTTCTTCGAGTGGGCGAGCGCCAACATCGGACTCCTCAACCTGGTGGCGCAGTGGCGTCCGACCGATCGCCTCCGGGTGGATGGCAGCTATATCTGGCAGTACTACCACCGGCGCACCGACGGCAGCACGGTCGGGCAGGGGCGGATTCCCCGGGTGAAGGTGGAGTACCAGCTGACGCGCTCAATGTTCCTGCGGGCGGTGGGGCAGTACACCGCGTCGTTTCAGGACGATCTGCGGGACGAGTCCCGCAGCAACGATCCCCTTCTCGTCCCCGGGCCGGGCGGCACCCCGGTCCGCGCGGTGGCCTTCTCGGACAACACCTTCCAGGTGGAGTGGTTGTTCTCTTATCTCCCGACCCCGGGAACCGTCATTTACGTGGGGTACGGAGGGACCCTCCGGGAGCAGCAGCCCTTCCGGTTCAGGGGCCTGTCCCGGGAGCGGGACTCCTACTTCGTGAAGCTGAGCTACCTCTTCAGGAAGTAATTCAGAGCTTGGCGCTGCCGCGAATCAGCCGGGTGAAGAACCCGACCGCGGTCATATAGTCGGAAACCGAAACCCGCTCGTTCACCCCGTGAATGCGCTCGCGGTCACCCTCGCCCAGCGGAATCGGAAGAAACCGGAAGGCCCGGTCGGAATGGGGGCCCCAATATTTAGCGTCGGTGCCCCCCATGACCAGATAGGGAATCACCGCCGGCGGGCCGCCCGGCAGCATGGCGCGAATCGTCCCGGCCAGCATCCGATAGGCGGGGGAGGACACGTCCGATACCGGTGATGGGTCAACCCCGACGCTGTCGATCGGGCCGACCCTGATCTGGGAATCCGCGACCACCTGACCGACCCGCTCCATGACCGAGGCGACGGTCTCCCCCGGACGAATGCGGAAGTTGACTACGGCCTCCGCCTCCGGGGGGAGGACGTTGTCCTTGATGCCGGCCGAAAGCATCGTCGGCGCCGTGGTGGTGTGGAGGAGTGCGGCCCCCAGCGGATTGTCTCCCAGGAAGTGCCGGATCAGTGGGGCGGTGAGCCACAGGTTGGCGATCAGCAGGCGTCGGGCGAAGGGCAGATGGGGCCCCATCGCCAGGACCATGTCCCGGGTCGGCCCGTCGAGCTTCGCTGGGAAGGGATGGGCCTCGAGCCTTGCGATGGCGCGGCTCAGGGCGCCGATCGCCGTCCGGCCGCCCGGCATGGAGGAGTGTCCTCCGTCTGCAAGGGCGGTGAGTCGGAGACTGATATAGCCCTTCTCCGCGATGCCAACCAGCGCGGCGCGCCCGCTCAAGCCCGCCATCAGCCCGGAGGCCATAAAGCCGCCTTCGTCGAGCACCAGCCCGGGTCTGACGCCCTGCGCGACCAGTTTCGCCACGATTGCCCGGGCGCCGTATCGGCCCCCCACCTCCTCGTCGTGCCCGAATGTGAGGTAAATGGTCCGGACCGGCTTGAATCCCGTCTTGAGCAAACCTTCGACCGCCTCCAGGATCGACAGGACGGTGGTCTTGTCGTCAAGCGTGCCGCGGCCCCAGATGAAGCCGTCGGCGATCTCACCGGAGAAGGGCGGGTGAATCCATTGCGGCAGGTTTGGAGCGGGCACCGGCACCACATCCATGTGGCCCATCAGCACGATCGGAGGCAACGCAGGGTCGGTTCCCGGCCAGGTGTAGAGGAGGCTCAAGCCCGCGACCGGTTCCCGGGTCAGCGTGGAACTGACCAGCGGGAAGGTGGTCTCGAGATACCGGTGCAGGTCGAGGAAGGCGGCGGTATCAATCGGCCCACCGGAGGTGAGGGACACGGTCGGAAACCTGACCGCCCCCGCCAGGTGCCGGGCCGCCGCCGCGGTGTCGAAGGAGAATGTCGGGCCGCCGTCGGTCGCGGCCGATTCCGCCGGGGGCGCCATCCCCAGGGTCCGGACGATCATGACACCGAAGACCAGCAGGAGACCAAGGCCGAGGGCGATCAGGAGTCGCTTCATGAATCAAGAGCCGGTCGGTGGTGGTGAACGATGGACAGCCCGGCAGGGCGGCCCCAACTTAGTCGCATGAAGAAAGTACTCGCATTCCTCCTCTGTGGCGCCGCCCTCCATGCCCAGGCGCCTCCGCGCACCTTCACCCGCGCCGACACCCTCCGGGGCTCCTTCACGACGCCGGGGCGGGCCTGGTGGGACGTGACGTTCTACGACCTGCACGTCGCCATCAGTCCAGCCGACAGCAGCATCCGGGGCTTCAACGGCATCACCTACCGGGTTCTCCAACCGGCGGGGGAAATGCAAATCGACCTGATGGTCCCCCTCGAGGTCGACAGCATGGTGCAAGCAGGGCAGGCGGTGCAGTTCCGCCGCGAGGGGAACGCCTTCTTCGCGAGCCTCACCGCCCCGCAGCCCGCCGGCTCCCAGCAGACCATCACGGTGTATTACCACGGGCAGCCGCAGCCGGCCAAACGGCCGCCCTGGGAGGGGGGATTCACCTGGACAACCGACAGCCTCGGCCGGCCATGGGTGGTGACCACCGATCAGGGGATGGGCGCCAGCGTCTGGTGGCCCAACAAGGACACCCAGGCGGACGAGCCCGACAGCCAGCGAGTGGCGCTTACCTTGCCCGACCCGATGATGGACGTTTCGAACGGACGGCTCCGCAGCACAACCCGCAACCCCGATGGCACCACGACCTACGAGTGGTTCGTGGTCAATCCGATCAACAACTACGCCATCGCCGTCGCCGCCGGGAGCTACGAGCACTACAGCGAGGTGTTCAAGGGGAAACGGGGCAAGCTCACCCTCGACTTCTGGCCGCTGACCTATCATCTGGAGGCGGCCCACCGGCAATTCCCCCAGGCCCGGTCGATGCTTGCCTGCTTCGAGAACTGGTTCGGTCCATACCCTTGGTACGAGGACGGCTACAAGCTGATTGAGGTGTCCAACAACGGGATGGAGCATCAGAGCGCGGTGGCGTACGGTAACCTCTACGCCAACGGCTACCGGAAGCGGGAGTCTTCCGGGACGGGCCTCGGCCTCCAGTGGGACTTCATCATCGTCCACGAGAGCGCCCACGAGTGGTTCGGCAACAACATCACTTCCAAAGACAACGCCGACATGTGGGTGCACGAGAGCTTCGCGAACTACGCCGAGGGCCTCTACACCGAGTGCCTGTTCGGCAAGGACGCCGGTGCCGAGTACATCATCGGAAACCGGCGTGGCATCCGGAATGACCGGCCCATCGTCGCCGCCTATGGCGTCAACGATCAGGGCTCCGGTGACATGTATCCCAAGGGCGGGGAGCTGCTGCACACCATCCGGCAGATCGTCGGCAAGGACAAGAAGTGGCGGGGAATTCTGCGGGGACTGAACGAGACCTTCTGGCACCAGACCGTCATGGGCGCCCAGATCGAGGAGTACATCTCGAAGCGGGCGGGGACCGACCTCAGCAAGGTGTTCGACCAGTACCTCCGGACGGTCCTGGTTCCCGTCTTCGAGTATCGGATCGACGGGAAGACCCTGGCCTACCGCTGGACCGACGTGGTGCCCGGGTTCGACATGCCGGTCCGGGTGACACTCTCGGGAAGCAAGTTCAAGCAGATCCATCCCACCGAGACGTGGCAGACCACCAGGCTCAAACTGGCGAATCCCGCCGCCTTCAGGGTGGACCCCAATTATTACGTGATCCAGCGCGCGGCGGGTCAGTAGCCGTCACGGTGCCCGCGCCGCCCGCTGGTTGGCGCCGTTCTGCCGGAGGATGAGTGCCACCACCCGGTCCTGGGCGTCTCGCTCGAAGCTCATCCTGGCCTCCACCGCCCGGAGGAAGAATTCATTGCGCGCGCTCGCGAAGAGCCGGAAACGGTCCTGTCCGGTGGCCTGGCCGTAGAGGGCGTCGCCCTCGCGGGTTACCGTGATGCTGAAGGCCGGGCTCAGCTGGTAGCGGCCGACGTAGGGCTCGAGGGAATCCGCCGGCACGGCTACGGCGAGCAGGGGAGCCGTCAGCGCCATCGTCGAATCGAGGAGATGGAACCCGAGATCATCGACGCTCACCGTCGAATTGGACAGCACCACTACCCCCAGCCCGCGGGCCGGCTCGAAGCCGGCAAAGCTGCGGTAACCGCCGGTACCTCCATTGTGCCACACGATTCTCCCCGCCGGTCGCTGCAGAATGTGCCACCCCAGCCCGATTTGCATCGTGGCCGAGCCGGCGTCGAACTCCGGCGCCTCGGTCAGCCGGAACGCCGAGTCGAGCGGCGTCCGAACGAGGCCCATGGCCGCCGCGACGAACCGGGTCATGTCTTCCGCGTCGGAACGCAGGGCGCCGGCGCCCGCCAGTGCGTCCAGATCCCAGTTTCCGGCCGGCTTTCCGTCGGCGTGTCCGATGGCCAGTCGCTCTCGCGCCTCGGAGGTGAGCTGAACCATGGTGCTCTTCATCCCGAGAGGCTCGAGCACCCGACGCTGCTCCATCGCCTCCCAGGTGCTGCCATCCTTCCGGGCGAGGAGGCTTCCCAGCAGCCCGACGGCGAAGTTGGAGTACTCGTATTGACTCCCCGGATCCCGGGTCAGGGTGTAGCCGGAGAGGAATGCGTAGAGCCGGGTGGTGTCGTAGTCGGCGTAAGGATTGGCCGGATCCCTGGGAGCGAAGTTCGTGGGCATCCGCGGCAAGCCCGACCGCTGGGCCGCCAGCAGGCGCAGGGTGATCGGCTTCCCACCCCGTTCGGGTGCACGGACCTCGGCGGGGAGGTATCGCTGAATCGGATCGTCAAGCGCCGCCTGGCCCCGCACCACCATGTCGGCCAGCGCCATCGAAGTGAACACCTTGCTGATGGAGCCGATCTCGAACATGGTGCGGGCCCCTACCGGTTTGTCGCCGGAGCCGCCGGTACTCCCGTACGCGAAGTATTTGGCTCCGGTTCGGTCCACCACGCCGACCACCACTCCCGGCCACGACCCCGCCTCCACCCGGGCGCGAATGTTCGCCCGCACGTCATCGGGGACGTCGGCAGGCCGCTGGGCGGCGGCCGGAGAAGCCAGGCACAGTACCAAGGCGGGCACGACAGGCGAGAAGCGTCTCATGCTCAATGATGGCACTCCCCGCGGTTTCCGTAAACCCTCGCTTGGATGCATATTCTCCCCTGTCCCCCTTCCGGGTGGACCGTCCTCGGCTGTCACCGGCCTCGCCCTCACACCCTGAGCCTCCCCGTGCGCACCCTGCTTCGCGTCGCCGCCTACTTCCTTCTGGTCACGCCTCTCGCCGCCCAGACCGTCGATACCGCCGCCTTCGGCTCGCTCAGCTGGCGCAGCCTTGGCCCGCAGCGCGGCGGCCGCTCGGTGGCGGCCGCCGGCTCCGCCGCCCGGCCCAATGAGTACTACATGGGCACCACCGGCGGCGGGGTGTTCAAGACCTCTGACGGCGGGCAGGGCTGGGCGCCGGTCAGCGACAAGTACTTCGGCGGAACCATCGGCGCCATCGCGGTGAGCGAGTCGAACCCCGACATCGTGTACGTGGGTGGCGGCGAATTTCCCATCCGGGGCAACGTCTCCCACGGTGACGGGGTCTACAAGTCGACCGATGCGGGGAGGAGCTGGACCTACGTCGGCCTGGTGGAAACCCGGCAGATCGCCAAGATCAGGATCCATCCGCGCAACCCCGATATCGCCTACGTCGCGGCCTTCGGTCCGGTTTGGGGGCCGAGTCCGGCCCGGGGAATCTTCAAGACCACGGATGGGGGGAAGACCTGGACCAGGATCCTCGCTCGCAACGACTCCACCGGCGCAATCGATCTGGCGATGGACCCCACCAACCCCGATGTGCTCTACGCCGGATTCTGGCAGGCGGGGCGGAAGCCGTGGATCCTGGTCAGTGGCGGGGCAGGGAGCGGGCTGTTCAAGAGCACCGACGCTGGCAGGAGCTGGAAGGAAGTCACCCGGAATCCCGGGCTCCCCCCGGGGATCATCGGCAACGTCGGGATCACCGTTTCCGCCGCGAATCCCCGGCGGGTGTGGGCCATCGTCGAGGCCGACTCCGGCGGGGTGTTCCGCTCCGACGATGGGGGCGACAGCTGGGTCCGCCTCAACGGGGAGCGGAAGCTCCGGCAGCGGGCCTGGTACTACTCCCGCATCTTCGCCGACCCGAAGGACGAGAACACGGTGTACGTGGACAACGTGCAGCTGTGGAGATCCATCGACGGCGGCAAGACCTTTCCGCGGCCGATCAACACTCCCCACGGGGATCACCACGATCTCTGGATCGCGCCCAACGACCCCCGCCGGATGGCCAGCGCCGACGACGGCGGCGTCGCGGTCTCGACCGATGGCGGGCAGCACTGGACCGATCTCGACTTCCCCACCGCCCAGTTCTATCACGTCACCACGACCAGCCACTTCCCCTACCGGGTCTGCGGCGCGCAGCAGGACAACAGCACGGTCTGCATGTCCAGCCGGCCGGTGTTCGGCGCCGATCTGCAGGACTTCTATGATGTCGGCGGGGGGGAATCGGGGTACATCGCCGTCCGCCCGGACAACCCCGACGTTGTCTTTGCCGGGAGCTACGGCGGTCTGCTGACCCGCAAGGACACCCGCACCGGTCTCGAGCGGGACGTGAACCCGTGGCCGCTCAACCCGATGGGTCATTCGGCCATCGATCTCAAGTACCGCTTTCAGTGGACCTTTCCGATCGTGCTCTCGCCCCACGATCCGAACACCATCTACGCTGGCGCCAACGTGGTGTTCAAGTCCACCGACGAGGGCTCGAGCTGGACGGCGATCTCCCCCGATCTGACTCGGCACGACCCCGCGACGCTGGGCCCCTCCGGCGGACCGCTCACCAAGGACCAGACCAGCGTCGAGTATTACGGCACCGTCTTCACCATCGCCGAATCTCCCCGGGCCAGGGGCACGCTGTGGACCGGATCGGACGACGGCCTGGTGCAGCTGACCCAGGACGGCGGCGCCACCTGGGCGAACGTCACCCCGAAGGACCTGCCGGAGTGGGCCCGGATCTCGATCGTCGAGCCCTCCCCCCATGAGGCGGGGAAGGCCTACGTGGCCGCGAACCGGTTTCAGATGAACGACTACACGCCGTACATCTACCGAACCAGCGACTTCGGGAAGAGCTGGACCAGGATTACCGAGGGAATTGCCGCGTCGGAGTTCGTGCGCGTGGTGCGCGAAGACCCGGTCCGGAAGGGACTGCTCTTCGCCGGCACCGAACGCGGGGTGTGGGTGTCGTTCGACGACGGCGGCCACTGGCAGCGGCTTTCCCGGAACCTCCCTCCGGTGCCAGTGCACGACCTGACCGTGAAGGAGGGCGACCTGGTTGCCGCTACCCACGGCCGGGCCTTCTGGATCCTGGATGATATTTCGGTTCTCCGGCAGCTCGCGGCGGATCAGCTGCAGGGCGAAGTTCACCTCTTCCAGCCGCGTGACGCCTATCGCATCGCGCCGGGATTTTTCTTCGGTGGGGGAGGGAGCTTCGGCTGGGACGGCGCCGGCGTGCAGTACTGGCTCAAGAAGAGCGGTCAGAAGGTGACGCTCGATTTCCTCGACGCCAAGGGCGCCGTGGTTCGAAGCTTCTCCAGCGAACAAGACTCGGTGGCCAGGGCCGACAGCCTGCGGACCGCGGCGATGAAATCCGAGCGCGAGAGCCTGGCCCGGCAGGCGGCGGACAGTCTCACCCGGCTGGGCGTGCTTCCCGGCGCGATCAAGCCGGACTCCGCCGCCGAGCCGCCTCGCGGCGAGGGCTTCCACTATTCGCCTCCGCCCCGGGCGCCCAGCAAGGCCGGGATGAATCGCTTCAACTGGAATCTGCGCGCGCCGGAGGCAGCGGCGTTCACCGGATTGATCATGTGGGCCGGCGGCATCGCCGGCCCGGTCGTGCCGCCGGGCGCCTACAGCGTTCGCCTTACGGTGGGCGACCGCAGCGAAACCCAGACGTTCAAGGTCTTGAAGGACCCCCGCACCAGCGCCACCCCGGCCGACCTCGACGCCCAGTACGAGTTCCTGATCCGGGTGCGCGACAAGACCTCGGCGGCCAACAACGCCGTCCGGACCATCCGCAACGTCAAGGCACAACTCGCGGCGCAGCGCGCCAAGTCCGGTTCGAAGGGTGCGGCCCTCGAGAAGCTGGCTGGCGCGCTTGAGGCCGAGCTCTCCGCCGTCGAGGCGGAGAGCTACCAGGTGAAGAACCGCAGCGGGCAGGATCCGCTCAACTATCCGATCCGGCTCAACAACCAGATCGCCGCGCTCTCCGGCGTGGCGGGAGGGATGGAGTCCCGGCCCACGGCACAGACGCTGGAGGTGTTCCGCCTTCTCTCCGACCAGCTCGACCAGCAGCTCAAACGCCTGGCCGACCTGCTGGGCGCGGGACTGGGGGGGGTGAACGCCGAACTGGCCAAGCTCGGACTGGAGAAGATCACCCCCGCCACGGCCGAAGTCGTGGCGCCATGAGCCTACGGAGGGAGGTCCGGGCGCTCCTCGGACTCACCGCAGCCGCCTGCGGCTCCGGCTCCGGGGCGGTTCCTCCCACTGAGGTCCTCTCCGCCGCGCGGGATACGCTGGTGGCGGAGTGGGCCAATCTGCCGATGGCCGTCTCGATCGGTGCCGGCCGCTGGGCGGTGGTAGCGCCCGATTGGGACGCCGCCGTCATCGCGGACTTCCGCGCCGGCTCGATCACTCCCCTCGGCGGCCCCAAACAGCGGGCCTATCTCCACCCCTCCGCCCTGTTTGCGGTGGGCGATACCACCTACCTGGCCGATTGGGGACTGCGCCGCACCACGGTGTGGAGTCCCGAGGGGCGTCTGCTCGACTCGATTCCGGTGGCGAACCCGCTGCGCGGGGCGTTTCCTCGCGCGCGGGATGCCGCCGGCCAGCTCTATTACGAGGTCAACCCGCCGCCCCGTCGCGACGGCAGTCACAACCGGGACTCGGCGGCGATTGTCCGCGCTCCGCTCTCCCCCGCGCGGTTCGACACCGTGGCGCGGCTGGCGCCGCTCGACGTGATGGAGATGAAGCGGGAAAACTCCAGCCGGTTCGAGCGGCGGGTGTTCAGCGGGACCGATCTCTGGGGGGTCTGGCCCGATGGAACGGTGTGGATTGCACGGGTGGGCCGGGCCCAGATCGTCTCGATGGACGCGCAGGGCAAGGTGGCCAAGGGGCGGGAACTTCCCGACCCGGTGTTCGAGGTGACCCAATCCGACCGGGACAGCTACCTGCAGGGATACGGCGAGGACGTCCGGCCCAAGGAATCGGATCTCCCGTTCGCGCTCATTTTTCCCCCGTTCACCGCCGCGTTCGCCGCGCCGGACCGGACCATCTGGCTGGAGAAGAGCAAGCCGGTGCTCGATTCGGCGCGCAAGGTTCACGTCCTCGACCGCGCCGGAAACCTGACCCGGGTCCTTCAGATCGACGGAACCGCGCGGCTGATCGCGGTGGGGAGCGACGCGCTGCTGCTCGCGCAGCAGTTTGCGAAGGGGGTGCGGCTGCTCCAGGTGCCCATCCCGGCGAAGACTCCGCCGCGCCCTTGATCTAGCGGTCCAGCGGCAGCTCCTCCTGCGGGCGGCTTTCCGCGGCGTGGGGGGCCGGGCCGGCGGCTTCCTTCCGGCGCTTCCGCTTGGCCCGTCCTTCCTCGTACCACCGCCGGGTGATCTCCCCCGCCAGCTTCCGATTGCCGAGTCCGAA
>JBGPEJ010000012.1:0-25971 GCA_041482775.1 Gemmatimonadota bacterium
CGGAACTCCTCCATCACGGCCTCGTAGAGCGCTTGGGTCGCCCGGACGTCACCACGGCAGTAGTCAATGAAGGTGGCGGTAATGTGATCCGTCGCGGGAAGCTCCCCCTTGGTGTAGGGTGTGTGGAAGACTCGGCACGCCGAGGCGAGGCTCAGATTCTGGTCGGTGAGTGCAAAGACCAACGTCTTGAGATCGAGAAACCGCCCGCGAAAGGCACGCTGCCCCTTCTTCCGCCGCTTCCGCTTCTCCGGGAACTCGGCCGACGTGAACGCCATGAGGGACCGATTGCGGTCGATGTGCTTGATGGCAATGCGCGGGTAGCCCCTGAAGGGCGTGCCATTCGGGTGGGCCCAGAGCGTGAGCGACCAGCCGCCCGCCATGCGCCACGCCGTGCCCCGGTTTCGGGCCGGGCCCGCGTCCACCGCGAGCCGGCTTAGGTCAAAGGGGAGGTTGAAGCCGACGATGAGCGCCTTTGCCTGATAGCCGAAGGGGTACAGCACCCGGTTGACGAACTCACTCCGGCTCAGCACCACGAGTTCGCGGGACTCCCCACGGACAACCTCCGCCGCGTGCCACCGGGCGTACTCCTGCAGCTCGGCGTAGCCGGGGGGATCGGTGTCCGCCAGATCGTCGGCGTAGATCAGGCCCTCTTCGATCACCGCCAAGTGCGGGACACCCCTGGTGCCAGGGCGTCGCTGTTCAGTGAGCCGATATGCGCCGAATCGCAAGCGCTGGGAAGTGTCGCGTGAGGTCTCGCAATCCAGGAAGAGCACGTACTTCACGGGCTCATCCAGGGTCGTCCTTGGAGGGTGCACCGTGGTGCCGATGCTCGAATGCGGAGGCAAGGCAAATGCCCGGACCCCGATCGGAAGCGGGGCCAGTGCCCCCGCCGACGCGGGGGCCTGGCCAATGGGTAGGCGCCTAGATCTGGCCATGGAACCTCGGCAGGTTGAGGGCCGTTTCGTAGCCCTGTGGATACCGGCGCTGCAGATGGTGATGGGTACCGGGGACCCAATCGAGGAACGCTTGGGCCCACTCCGCGAGCAGATGGCCCGTATCCCGCAGAAAGAGGAGGAAGCCGGCGAGGAGCAGCATCACGCGGCGATCCCGATTCTGGAGGACCTCCGCGGGCCATTCGTACTTCCCGTCTTCGAGACCGCGGTGGAAATTCGCGTCCATCCGGACTCTTGTTGGGGAGACTTGCTCTCCCAAGACGTGGTGCTCCTCCGTTCCGGAGAGACCGCGCGCCTGCTGCCGACACCGATAGCAGCGCACGCCCTCCGCGGTAACGTGGAGCGGGTGATCAGTTCCGCAACTCTGGCACGTGCTCCCGGGCGGCACCCTCGTCCATTTTCTCCGCTGCCGGACCGCACGGCCTGCGACAGATTTCCGTTTCATGGTCATAGCCCGCCTTTCATTGATGGGGGTAGAGCTCGTAGGACAACTCTTGGGCGTCGGCGTACTGCCGGAGCGCCACGGCATCGATTTCGAGGTAGTACCGGATGCGGCCCACCGTGATCGGGCGCCGAAACGGACGGAGAACCCGCCAGTTGCCGTGCTTGAGGAATTCGCGCACGCCGTTCATGTACTCGCCGACGAAGGACGCGGTGGCCGAGTCCTGGACGTCGAGGACTTTGCGCCCGGTTGTGGTCAGCACGTTCATCTGACGGAGCAGGCGGTCCTTGCCGGTGGGGCGATAACGCCCCGAGGCATCGGTGCGGAGCGCCGTCCCCGCGTACCGCTTGACCGTGTCCCGGTCGATCAAGGCCTGTCGGGCGGCGTGCGTGAGCGACCACCCGAACCGCCGCATGTTTGACAGCACCTCCAGCGCGCGCTCCCGCGCGTGGATTTCCAATTCCGAGAGGCGCTCCAGCTCCCACGGCTGCCGGATCGGGAGGGGGCGGACCCGAGCCCCACGCGTTCGACGGGGCGACTTTGCCGCCTGGCGTTTCTTCGCCGGCTTCGCTCTGGACTTCTTTTTCTTGGCCATGGCTCACCGCTCCGTGGGGCGCACGGTGACGTGCCGGTACTTCACCCAGTCAGATTCGTTAGGCGCGGAGAGCCGGAGCCGGCCGTGCGGAATCAATTCGCCGGTGTCGGTCAGGAAGTCGACCGGTTTGCCAGCCTGCAGGGCGGCGCAACACTCGCTCGCGACGCCGCGCCCGATGAACCCATCGACGTCGGTCAGGAAGACCAGACGGGTCAGCGTCTCCAGGACGCGTGGGAACCGGGCCAGCCAGTCATCGCGGCTCTGGAAGAGCTGGGCTGGGAGCAGGAGGAAGGCATCGGGAAACCGAGCCCGGAGTGCCCGGACCGCGCGATGGAGGCGGCCGGTGCCATACAGGGTCTTCGGAGTCGCGACGTAGATGCGTTCGGGACTCGGTGCCCCACCGACCACCTGAAGCTGGTCCGTGGGAGGGGTGGGTGCTACGTTTACTGTTGCCACAGCAGTTCCTTTCTTCTGCCCCTCGCCGGTGCTAGCCGACGGGGGGCGGTTTGGTTACCGCTGATTCGAAGTCACCTTCGACTTCGCTAGCGCGCCGCGTCGCTTTCCGAGACGCTGCACTGCCCGGTGACTGACCACCCAGCGTCCATAGGGGTCGCGACCCCCCGCCACTGAGCCCCGGAGGACCCAGTTGCGCAGCGTGTGGTAGGTGACCCCGATGAGTCGGGCGGCCTCAGTCAGGGGGATGTGGGTCGGCATGGTCCTCTCCGTTGGGTCAAGGAGAGGACAATCTTGTTATAGGACAGCGTAAGTGGTAGATTGGACGTCATCGTATGACGAAACGTCCAATGACCAAGCCTATCCCGAAGCCCACCCATCGAGACGGGCCGCTTGTGCCGTTGCAGGGTGCCCGATTCCGGGTTGCCGTGGATGAGAGCGGGCTAGGGCTGGCGGGCGTGTTCGTAGGGCTGAATCGCGGTCGTCGCCGGCTGGAGTGGGTCTACAAGCAGACGCTCCACCACCACTACCAGGGAAAAGGGTTGCGAATCCGGGCAACGGTCCGTGCCCGATTGGCCGAACTTCTGGAGGCGCCCGAAGAGTGGTTGGCTGGCGAAGAGGTGTGGGCGCCCTACGGAGTGTACCTCCCGTTGCGCGATCCAATTCGGCGCTCCCTACGCGTGTCACTCGCCGTGACGCGCCTCGCGTGGCAAGCCATCACCGCAACACAACGAGACCTCGCTATTCAACCAGGCCGTGCCCCAACGCCAGAAGGATACGAACCGGCGATCCTAGCCCTTTCAACGATGAGCGCGGTTCTCGCCCGGCTCATCAACATTGTGCGCGGTGTCCCGCAGCTGATCGCGTGGCGCCCCCTTCTCTACACCGCGCCTGGAGCCCTCTTCGTGGATGGACCGACCGCGCCACTCCCCTTCGAATCAGAGCGGGTCGGGACAAAAAGCGGCGAGCCTCTTCCGCCGGCCGTCGAACAGGCCTATCTCGCCGCAGTCCTGGCGGTGACCTACCTCCTGGAGCCATGGCTTCGCGGTCAGCAAGGACTGAACTACTCGGCATTGCTCGATGTGGCCGAGGCGGTAAATCCGGGCAAGGCGAATTTTCCACCGACGTTCGATCACGCCTCGAACGAAGACATCGCACGTTGGGCGCGTACCGCCAGGACGAGTCCCTACGCCCTGATTGACTGGCCCGCAATGGAGGGTCGCGCTCCAGCACCGAGGGCGAAGGGGTTCCCGACCAAGACCGCCAGCCGATCAACATCAACGAGGAAGAAGGGCCCACGATGATTGAGTCCCCCGATGCCCGACAGGCCACACCAGAATTCGCCCTGTCGGACCAAGGCCTTCTCCTTCTTCGCGGCCACGCTCTCCGGCTCACAGTCGAGCGGGGCCACTTCCAGGTCGAGGATGAGTCGTTCGGGGTGAAGCGGCGCGCGCGGTTCAGTCGGATCGATCGCGAGCTCAAGCGGGTCGTGGTACTCGGGCCCTCCGGGTCCATCACCCTGGATGCGATCCGTTGGCTCCATGGGGTCGGCGTCCCGCTGGTTCACCTGCACCCGGACGGCACGGTCTACGGCGTCTCGGCGCCCCAGGCGGCCGGGGCTCCGGCCCTCAAGCGGGCCCAGGCATTGGCGGCGACCTCGGCGGCCGGGCTTCGAATCACGGCGGGCCTGCTCCGGGACAAGCTCCAGGGGCAGGCGTGGGTGGTGGAGCGGCTCCCGGTCTCGGTGGCGGCTGAAGAGGCGAGGGTTAGACTCCGGGAAGCCCTGGCGGGATTGGAGCGTGCGGAGAGCCTCCCAGGCCTCCGGGACTGTGAAGCCACCGGGGCGCGGGCCTACTGGCGGGCTTGGCGGGGGGTTCCGGTGCGGTTCGCCAAGGCGGACGGGACACGGCGGCCCCGGCACTGGCAAGCATTCGGTGGGCGGGCCTCCCCTCTGGTGGGCCAGTCGCCTCGGAAGGCTGTAAACCCAGCCAACGCGATCCTGAACTACCTGTACGCGGTCCTCGAAGCTGAGGCGCGGATTGCTGCCTTGGCCGTGGGTATGGACCCGATGCTGGGCCTCCTCCATGCGGACGCCCGCTCGCGCGATTCGCTGGCCCTGGACCTCATGGAACCGGTTCGGCCGGCTGTGGACGCCTGGGTGCTCAACCTCTTGGCGAACCAGACGTTCACCAAGGAAGATTTCTTCGAGCTGGAGACGGGCCAGTGCCGGTTGATGCCGCCCATGACGGAGGCGTTGGCCCGGACCGCTCCGAGCTGGGCTCGGCTGGTGCTGCCCGTGGCGCAACGGGTCGCAGCAGGGCTCCTAGCAAACGAGAAGCCGAATGGCACCATAACACGGAAGCCAAGGCGGGAGAGGCGCGTAGTGGGACGAGAGTTTGGCGAGTTGACCCCGATTCAGGCAGGCACGGTTTCCGACCCAAGACGCTCGACCGAGGCCGGAGCCAAGCGCCGTGCGGCAATGACATCGGTCGTAGCCGCGAACCGTTCAGCTGGGAACCACGTCCCGAGCCCCGAGGAGTTGGCGGACTACCGCACGCGAGTGTGGCCGGAGTTACAGACCTTGCCACTGCAGCAGCTCATGACCATGACCGGGCTCACAAAAAGCGCGTGTAGTCGGATTCGGTCAGGCGAGGTTGTACCACATCGGAGGCACTGGGAAACGCTCGCAGTGAACTGAATAGGCACTCAGAGTGCAAATGGAATCTCTAAACAGAAGGCGCCTGAGTGTCTGCAACTTGAGCGACAATTGCGTCGAGGTGTTGCCACAAGTCACTGCTTTCAACAAGCCGCAGAAGTGAAGGGCTATAGCGGCCAAAAACTCGGTAGTCACCTCCGACGTGAATGGCACCTTGCTGAACCCTTTGGAGGAATCTGTCTCTATCGGTCAGAAGTGCTTCCCAGGTGTCGCGATCGGCAACGGCAAAAACGGAAGACTGTAAGGACTGGATGGACTCGGGCAGTTCGCGGCCGGACCCGAGAACGCCGTGAGAGTCAGTGACCGAGCCGCCCTTGAGCTCCAACACCAACCAAAGGGTTAGCGAGTCCGGCCCTGAAACGCTTGCCACTCCCAGCACTACACAACCACTGAAGGAATCGGGCCAGATTCCCTCTGGACAGTTGAGGGCGATACGACGCACTGACCTATTCTCCGGTCATTGTGAGCAAATCGCGAAGCTCAGATTTGCGACTAATGGACACTTCGTAGAACAGACCCAATAACTCCTCATACGTTTCATCAGAATTGCCGATGAAGTTCCAGAGACCCGGTCCCATCAACTTCTGACCTCTGGCATACCAATCGTGTGTGGGGTCGAGGAAATAGCGCAACGGGGGCCAAGCGTACTCCCCGGCGAGCCCATTGGGGTTGTGTGGAAACACCGCAAGAGCGCGGACGCGGTCCCGATTGCCGAACTTCATGGCGTAGAGAGTGAGGATGCGGGTCTTCATCGCGGCGCACTGATCGTAATTGGGCATCGGAGTCTTAATTTCGAGATAGTTCTCGAACCCCTCGTGATCTACAAAGAACACATCACTTTTTACATCCCGCTCCAGATCAGGGGTGGTAGACTGAATGACCGCCTCCAACTCTCCAAGTTCAGCGAGAGTGCTGGGCTGCACGCCGAGACGCTGTTTGTATCGGCTGACTATTCCCTCAATTGCAGTGAGTACTCCAGTGGCAACTCGCCCTCTATAGTGGTAATCATGCTCCCCGTTTCCATAGGTCGCATTGGCAATAGCTGCCCCGATATAGTCGAATGCTTTGCCCAAGGATGCGCTGAGGGAGCGTTCAAAGGAGGAGAATATCTTGGCCTCAGGGAAAAGGAGCTTTTGGAACGGCGAAGCCGTACCGTTACCAGCTGAGGCAATCTCGGACGTAAAGAGCTCGTCAGTTCTCTCCGAAACTCTCGCGATCGCCGTATTGATTGCGTCGTCTATGTGGCCTCTAACTTGCCTGCTGGGAACGGTCATGAGCTTCCCCTATAGAAGGACCCTGGCCAGAGACGGACACGGAATCCTCGCCACGACGTGAATCTCCCCGCTCAAAGCCCGCAACTGTTAGGAGGAGGTTCCCGATGGCCCTCCCCAATCGAACTGGAACCGCATTGCCGATTTGTTCGTAGCGACTACTCTTCGTCCCGCAGAACCTATACGAGGCTGGGAAATCCTGAATTGCTGCGTATTCCAGAACGGACAGCGGCCTCTCGAAATCGGGATGACAGAGCCCAGTGGCTAGGTGTTGGGGTTGTGTCGGTAGCGTCGGCGCCGGTCTATCCCAAGACAGGCGTCTCCAGAAACCGACCTTTCCGCCTCCGGAGGTGAGCGCCCCTTTGAGTAGTGCCTCTAGCCCCTCCGGGAAGAGTTGAGGGTTGTCCCGGATGTAGGTCCAGTACGCGCCCGGGGGAATCCGTCGCCACACAGCGACTCTCTCTGGACTATAGGTGAGCACATCCTCTCGCTGAGGTGGTGAGCTTGACAAGTGCCCGATTGCTTCCTTGAGAGTTCGCCAAGGGAGAATCGGGGTGTACGGAGCAAAGACGTGATTGGTCGGCGGGAGGAGGTCAGCCGAGCCCATTGGACGACCTGTGGTTTTCCGAAATCTGCCGGCGCCAAACTCTCGGTCTCGGCTTCCCAGGATCACGACACGGTGGCGCACCTGAGCAGTCCCATAGTCGGCCGTGTTGATCAACCCGTAAACGACTTCGTATCCGAGCCGTTCAAGTGAAGCCAGGACCACTTGTTTGAATACAGAACCGAGGCGCTGATCCTCAGGAAGGTCTGGCTCACCCGGATTGGCCTTCTCGCTGGCGATCCGCTCCTCGTACGGGCGATGATTGATGGCAACAGAGAGCAGTCCTCGTACGTTTTCGAAGACAAAGAACCTGGGACGCAAAACCCGGATCATGTCAAAATAGTGATCTACGACTGAGCCCCTGGCCTCGTTGATTGACTGCCGGAGGCCTGCAGTGCTAAAGGCCTGGCATGGGGGCCCGCCGGCTACTAGAAAGGCCTCTTCAGGCTCCAAGCCGGTTGCGGACATGATGTCCCGCGGCGAGGTCTCTTCGATGTCAGCGAAAAGAGTGCGTTTAATGCGGACTTTGTTCGCAAGCAAGGTTTCTCGACAGTCCTGGCTCTTCTCGACCCAAGCGCAGAACTTGATCTGCCCAAGTCCCGACGCTTCTAGTCCAAGATCCAGACCACCGGCTCCCGAGAAAAGCGAAACCGCAGGAAGTCCGTCGGCTCGCCGGTTTCGAACGAGTCCGAGGGGGAGCTGTCGAGATGGAGCCTTGATACGTTTTCCCATGAGGACTCTTTGATATGGAGGTCCTGCGACCGCAAGATAGCCGACACGGACGACATAAAGAACTGATTCGTCCTCGGCTGAGAGAAAGGCCCCAAGGCGGCGACATCGCAAACAGCTTAAGCCGCTTGGATCGGTGGCGCGAGGCCGAACCGTTGCGAGCATTCATCGCGGCCGTACGAGCCGGGTTGAGAACCTCTGGAGATGCACACCAAGACACCCAGCTCGAACGGTGGGTGCGGTGGGCCGACGCCTACACCGACCGACTCGACCCCTCTCAATCGTCCCGACAATCTCCCGCCGCCCTTTCTGCCACAGCCGCCCTGGTCCCCGGCACCAACCGTCGAATGGCCGCCGGCTAGGCGTAGGTCAGAAGACAACCCGCGGTGTGTGAGGCGCTAAGGCGCCCGGCAGCGGGGAAGAGCGAGTTGGACGGCGGCATTCATTCCTCTGCCTCCTCCTCATAGTCATCGAGCACGGTGTCAGACAGGTGCTCAAGATGGGGCAGTGCCCCAAGTTCGCGAACGCTCTCGTAGGAAATGAACGTGCAGCTTTCGGAGAGCGGACCCCGATCTAGGAGGGAGAAGACAGGCCGGCGAATCTCCTGGAAAACTTTCTCGCGCCGACTTGGCGGTGCGACAATGTGGAGGCGGATGTCCATGTTGGGCTGGAGTGCGAGCAAGTCCGCCATACGCAAGATTCCAGAGTACACCGATGTGGTATGCTCGATCTCGAAGGCCCGCTTAATCGAACGACCCCGGAGCCAAAGAACATCGATCTGTTCGATCGTCCGTAGGGTAGTATCGTCGTAGTTGAGTGGGAGCCGATCGAGAATCGGCGCGTGCTCCCCATGCCATTCAGCCAGCACGGGCGTTCGATCAGAACGTGGAATCCAGATTTGCATGCCCATTCGACTGCCGACCTCGGCGAGAAGTGCTTGGACGCGGTGCGATTCGCGGACGTCGGAGGTCGTGGGAAGGACTGCAGTTACTACAGGCTCAGCATCATCAGGGACGGTTACAGAAACATCCTTGTCCAGGCGTCGTACCTTTGAAGCTAAGATCTTCTTGTACTCATCTGGGTTCACAGGGTATTCGCGTCCGGCGGTTGCCTGTTGAGCCAGCAGTGATTCGAGAAACTGACCATCGACATTGGAAAGCGCGCCCAAGCTCCCGCGGACCATTCCAGTCCACGCTATGGATGAAGGTGGCAGGTCCTTGGTGAAGGACAGCGTCCGCCAGACTGACTCGTCGTGGATTGGGACGGTCCTATCGAGAGGAAGCCACACGTTCGCCTTCACATTGAAGCGGACGGTGAAAGGATCGTCTTGGGGATAGAAAATCGGGGTAGTGTCATTGAAGGAACCACCCTCGATTTCAAGGACGCCTACCCAGCGCGATAGCTTGGTCATATAGCAGATGAACTTGTCGCCCTTCTTGATTCGACTTGCCACGTTCCGCTGACGCGGCCTGAAACCTGAGATCTTGCGATCTGATTTGCCGAAGGCCTCGTACGTCTCAGGAGAGAAGAGGTCAAGAAAATACGCCATTCGTGGTCCTCTCAAGTTGCTCGCCGTCTCTAACCGATCACGCTTCTGCTACGGCGCGCCACCGAATTCTAACACGGCCCTAACGCGCAGCGCGCCGCCAGCGGCAAGCGCTGGTTAGGCATCACCCGGGTCCGCCAGCTCAGACGAGGGCAAGCAAGTCCCAGCGGTCCTTGTAGGCCCCTTCTAGGTCCTTGAATTGCCTCATGGGATTGTCTTTGTGTTGTCGCCCAGCCTTACCTGGTGTCGCCAGCCACTGCTTATGCGACTCCCGGACAAACTGTGCAACAATTGAACGTGGCACCACATGAAACTGCGGCGAGTTGAAGGCCTCGAATAGAACAAATACGTAGAATAGATTCTGGGCGATATCGGTCTCAGCCTTCTGATTGAGAAGCCAGACCGGCTTGGTTCCCTTCGAGGTCTTTACCTGGACGGCGACACTCTTCGTGGCATCCTGGTTCGACACGAGGATGTCGATGCCTCGAGTATTGCGCAGCGTTAGAGATGCAACCAACCCCCGCCGTGTAAGCTCGGCCGCGACGAAGTATTCTCCGGCAATGCCCGTCTGAACTGAGGAGAGCTTGGTCATGTAGTAGGGCTCGTTGTGCTGCCTAGCGAATCGCGCTTCTGCTGCAGGGCGCGGCGGCCCCGCCGTGTAAGCTAATCATTGCGCGGTTGGCCGCCGCGGACCGTCACCAGCAAGCGCTTGTTAGACAGCGGTGTCCCCCGTGGAAGGTGTTGGCTTGACGTCCGGGATTAGGAGACCAAACCACGACATGAATGCTGTCTGGGTCCTTAGAGCCCAGTCTGCAACATCAGGTACCAGCACGACTGACGTCCAATCGTGGTGACCATCCTTGTGGTACGGGATGCGCGCCCGGCATTTCCTGAGCTCTGTAGGCCACTGTCCGGGGTCCAAGAAGGCCGCGTGACGGTGGGCAAAGTGATTTCGGAGCTCCACAAGACAGCGAAGGTTCTTGAATTCCTCGTGGTCGTCGCACTTGGTCCCTGGCGAGTAGATCTTGATCAGCCGCATATATCGAGTGGCCAGGTTCCTGTTTTCGTCGCGAATCGTATGGAGGTCGCCGGTGGAGAGGGCGTTCGCGTGCTGACCTAGGGAGTTGAGAACCGTCGCCAGTTCGGAAATGGTGGCTTCTAGCGCTGCACAAGCCATCAAGACTGTCGCGGCCGCAGCGCCAGCACTCTCCTCCCTCCGCCCTTCGGCGGCGGCAGTCCTAGAACGCTTCGCAGAGGCCCGTGCCTCCTGGGCGAAGACATTTCCGAAGCCGTAGACCAGAGTAGAACCAAGTGGCTGGGTCATGACCGACGCTGTCTAACTCGTAATTGTGTTGCAACGCATCCGTAGGTCGAGCGCATTACTACTGTGAAGCTCTTGCGATTTCAGCGCTGGATCATACCACCGAGCCACGAACCCAGCCACCCACCACTGCCAGTTTGGCCTCTCTATCTCATATCCCCTCAAATGTTTGACGGGATATGAGATCGAGACCCGAAATTGGCATTGGCAGGGGGGGGAGAGCCATGGCCCGCCCACCACGTTCGCCCAGCCCGCAATTCGCAGTGTGCCCGCCGCCTATTTGCAGGATTGGCAGTCGCGCCGCATACTACCACACCTGCCACGACGACCAAGGAGGCACCCCTGGGGAATCCGATGCGTCGCGCGACCGCGCTTGCGCTGGGACTGATAGGCTTCGCCGCTTGCGGCGGGGGCAATTCGGTCGCGCCACCCCCACCCCCGCCTCCACCGGCTGCTGTCGCGAGTATCAGCCTGCCGCGCGACACGGCGACGCTGGTGCCCGCCGCGACGCTGCAGCTCACGGCGACGGCCAAGGACGCCGCGGGCAATGCGCTCGCGGGCCGCACCATCACGTGGTCGAGTGGAGCCGCCGGAGTGGCGACCGTCTCCACCAGCGGCCTGGTGACGGCGGTGATCCCCGGTACCGCGATGATCACGGCCACGAGCGAGAGCAAGAGCGCGACGGCCACCATCACCGTCAAGGATGGGGCGCTCATCGGCGTCGCGGGCGGAACGGTCACGGCGCAGAACGGCAATGTGGTGATCGTGATCCCCGCGGGCGCCCTCGCACAGCAGACGGCGATTACCGTGGACCCCGCCGCCGTCGTTCCTGCGAGCGCCCTGGTGGTCCCCGGGAGCGCCTTCGATCTGGGTCCGACCGGTACCCAGTTCGCTCAACCGGTTGCCGTGCGAATCAAGTACGACCCGACGAGAGTCCGGACTGGGGTGCCGCAGCAGGTGCTCGGGTTGTATACGGCCGGCACGACCAGCTGGTCCCTCGTGGCGGGAACCACAGTGGATTCAGTCGGGCACACTGTGCAGGGCACCACGACCCATTTCAGCCGCTTCTCGGTCGACGCCCCGGGCGTCATCCTGACGATTGAGGATCCGAACAATAGCGATCTGGCGTACACGTTGTTTCATGGTCCACTAACAGCGGGAACGCTCACGGTGTGCGTATCGGCGGGCCAGACATACTCGATCACGCTCGGCTTGCAGCGGCTTGATCCTACCATCGGACAGATCACACCTGCCGTGAGCACGTCGGACGCATCAGTCGCGACCGGATCAGGCAACGTTGGTGGCCAGCTCGTCGTGAACGTAATTGGTCTGGGGTCGGCAGAACTGACCGTCGACCTTGACTTCGGGACGTTGATCCTGCTGGTGTACGCGATCGACGCCGTGCCGCCGTGCCGTCCGGTCGGGGGAGCCTATACGTGGGATGTAGGCGGCAGCGACCGGGTCACCGGATACAATGGGACAGCGTTTTTCGATGTCGCGAACCCCGCCTCCAGTCCGACGGTGAGGCCGGGCTCCTATTCAGGTAATCCAGGGATCGCGTTCCACCAGACCCAGGGGGGCAGCACGCTGCTCAAGTACCTGTACGTCGCCGGCGGCGGACCGCCCATCACCCTGGCCTCGACCACCGGGATCTTCTGGGGCGAGTCGTTCGTTGATGGGACCTCCCTGGTCTTCTCGGAGGAGCCCACCGGTACACCCGGCAAGGCGGAACTCTTTAAGATTGCCCGCGACGGTACCGGTCGCACGCCGCTCACCAATCTGGGTCAGTACATGGGGCCGCCGGCCGCGGCCCAGAGCGGGAAGATCTACGTCGCCTGGGCGACCGACCGCACTCACCCCACCCAGATCGTGGAGCTTTCCGCCCAGGGAATCATTCTGCGGACACTCACAGCAGCGGATCTGTACCGCTGGCGGCCGGCCGTGTCGCAGAACAGCCGCTACCTCGCCTACGAGCAGTACACCGGCGACTTCTCAAGTGAGCGAATCTTCGTGATGGACTTGAACAATCCGACCAATCCACCGGTTGCCGCCAGTCCGGCGGTGGGATCCGGCTTGTCCGCCTCGTGGTGCGGCAACGATTACCTCTATTTTGCCTATACCACCGCGGCGTTCGAAGGTCCGCCCTACCAGGTCATGCGCTGGTCGCAAGCAACCGGCACGTCCGCGGCCGTGCCGCTGCTGGCCGGCCACAATACCCCTCAACTGGCGATCGAGCCAACCTGGAACGTGCGAGATCCGCTGCGCTGTCCTTGAGGGTTACTTCGGTCCCGAGGGTTTGCAACGCGCCACCTAGCCCGCACTTCCTGCAGTCGGAGTGGCCACGTTGCGCCGGCGCATCCTGCGCAGCCAACCCAGACTCACCACCCGAAGGCCTCGGGAGACGGCTCAGGCAGGGGGGGCTGCTCCGGAGTTCTTCCGCGCGAAGGAACGTATGAAGGAACGCTGAAAGAACCCGTAGGAACCCCCACCCAGAATTCGGCCCCGAGCCCATCCAAGAACGCAGCCCTATGCCACGGCTTGGTCCTGTTCCGAGTACTCCGGCGGCACGGGCTGTCCCAAGGGCTATCTTCCGGTGAACCCGTGCAGGAATGGCGTCCCATTCCATCCCATGATCCTCAAGATGGCATCGGAAGCGACGAGACCCCCCGCGCCGGGCGAGGCCCACATCGAGGTCATGCGAGCCCCCGCCAACTGGAAGCCCTAAACCGTCCTACCCCAATCGGAGGTACATCGTCCATGCGCTCGATTTCGCGGCGTTGGCTCACTCTGTCGGCCGCCCTCGAGCTTGCCGCGGCCGGCGGGATGAGCGCGCAGAGGTGCACCACCACCACCTTGATCGGTTCGATTCTGCTTCCCGTACCGATCGGTAGGACGTCCAACAAGCCGACGCCCGGCGGCACCACTCCGTGGCGAACGGTGACGGATCCAGTGGATTTTCGCGTGCTCCGATCAATCGACTCGACGAAACCCGGCCTCGATCGCTCCGACCCCGTCAAGGCAACATCGCTGACCGATGTACCTCCCCTGCACGGCGGGCCGGTGGCTTCGTCAGCCTCGGCCGACTGCTGCACCGATTTCTGGAGCTGTGCCGCGGCGGTGGCCACCGGCGGCGTGAGCTGCGTGATCCAGGGACTCATCGACACCGTGAACAGTCTCATCGCTGTTGTGACCGACGTGCGCAACTCCATCAACTCGTTGGCGCAGGGCACGGCCACCAATTCGCAGCAAGGCGTGGACACGGCGGCCGACCTGATGGTCGCAGAAATCGCCGAGCTCACGCGGCTGATCCAACAGGAAGCCGACCTCGCCGCCAAGCTGGCGAGTGAAGAGGCCCAGGCGCAAGCAGCTTTGAAGGCTGCCGGCACGCTCGCCGCACCGCCGACCACCGTGCAGCGCTCCGGTGCCACACCGGCCCCGATCGGGCAAGGCGGGGCTCCAACGGCAAGCGGCCCGACCTCCACCAGCCAGACCGCGGGCGGCGCACCGGCCGGTTCCTCTGCCCCGAGCTCGGCATCAGGTGCTCCGATCACCGCGAACAAGGGGGCGGCGCTTTCTGGTGGGGTCCAGGCTGGCTCGATTTCACTCGCTCCGGCGCTCCAGCCCGCGGACCCGGCGGCCATCGCCGATGAAATGCAGGTTGCGCTAAAGCTGCTGCTGGAGAAAAAGATCGAGGCCGAGAAGAAGCGGCTGGCCATCCTGTATCAAGCGCAGCTCGCCAAGCAGAACGCGGCTAGCGGCGTCCAGAAGGCACAGACCCTGGTCAACCAGTTCGCGCTGACCGCCCTGAATACTGTGAGAGACTGGCTCGCGAGCCTGCTTCTCTCCCCGTCGACGCTGTTCGATCCCACGCTGACGGTGATGAACACGCTGGACCCCATTGTCAACGGCCTCAACGCCCTGCTGGATCAGGTCGTGGCTGCGGTCACCGGTGATGCGAACCAGGCGCTGCAAGCCGCTCAGGACCCCTACACGCTCTTGCAGGCAAGGTTGGAGGAGGAGAAGCAGGTCAGGGCCCTGATGGACAAGCTGCATAGCGGACGGACCACGGGAGATCTCAACGCGCTCTACGCGGTGGCGCCGCCACCCAACCGGCCGGTCACGGCCGCAACGGCGCCGGTGTTGGCGCTGCCCAACCAGGCACCGCGCCTCGCATTCAATACGGTGATGGCCACTCTGGCGACCAGCCGTCAGCAGGCGGTGGCCGTACCCAGGCAAAAACTTCAGGCCCTTTCTACCGGCATCGCTCAGCTCAAATCGCTTCGCGTCCAGGGCATGGCTATTCGCGGCGCGATGCCGACGTACCAGGGCAGTTTCGCGAGGCAGATGGATGGCTATTTTGCGGGAAAGTCCGCCGGGAACGCGGCCACACAGCGCGACCAGTTGATCACGCAGGCACGAGCGCAATTCGCCAGGGATCCGAAAACGGGCGACGCCGTGATCACACTCATCACCGAGGAATCGAACAAGCGCATCCAGGCCATCCCGGTGAAACGGCCGTAAGCCGGGGCAGGCCCGCGGGGGAATACTCCCCTTTCTCTGCGCCGCCGCAATGCACTGGCGATTCGTCCCTAATAATGATCGCCCCTCTCGATATCGAAGGGGCGCCATGTAAGTCCTGGAGACTTCACCCTCTTCGCAATAGCAGGGGCGGGACTCGATCCGCAGGACGAGGCCCTGATTTTAGGCTCGCGCATTCCGCGAGCATAGCAGGGGCGGGACTCGAACCCGCGACCCCGGCATTATGAGTGCCGTGCTCTAACCAGCTGAGCTACCCTGCCGAGCGCGGGGGAAAATAGCCCGGGGGGCCTGATCCTGTCACTTCTCCCCCGGCCGCACCAGCGTAAATTCCGTCTCCCCCCGCCTGAGCATTCCGTAGAGCTCCCGCGCCAGGCGCTCCTGGGTCGCCGGATCGGTCTCCACCAGCTTTCTGACCCGCCGCAGGCTGTCCACTTCACGGCGGAGGTCGGTGACCCGCAGCCGCTCCGCCTTCTCCTTGGCCCGCAGCTCGAGCCAGTGCCCGGTGCTGTACTCCCCGCCCTGCACCGCGAAGAACGCCGCCGCGAGCACGATGAGGAGAATCAGCCACCGCCGGTTCTTCATAGGTGATACATGTCGCGGCCGGGATAATGCGCCACGTCGTCCAGCTCCTCGGCAATACGGAGCAACTGATTGTACTTGGCCATTCGGTCACTGCGCGAGGCGCTCCCGGTCTTGATCTGCCCCGCCCCGGTGGCCACCGCGAGGTCCGCGATGAAGGTGTCTTCGGTTTCCCCCGAGCGATGCGAGATCACCACGCCGTAGGAGCTGCCCTTGGCCAGCTCGATGCACTGCAGCGTCTCGGTGAGGGTGCCGATCTGATTCACCTTGATCAGCACCGCGTTGGCCACCTGCTGCTCGATGCCGCGGGACAGCCGGTCCACGTTGGTCACGAACAAATCGTCGCCCACCAGCTGGATCCGGTCCTGCAGCCGCTCGGTGAGGTGCGCCCAGCCCTCCCAGTCGTCCTCGGCGAGCCCGTCCTCGATGGAGACGATCGGGTAGCGGTCCACCCACTGGGCGTAGAGCTCCACCATCTGCTCCGCGGTGCGGCTGCTCTTGTCGCCCTTCTTGAACACATAGGCGCCCTCGGTGAACAGCTCGGAGGCGGCCACATCGAGCGCGATGGCGATGTCCTTCCCCGGCTGATAGCCCGCGGCGATGATCGCCTGCATGATCACATCGAGCGCGGCCTCGTTGGACGGAAGCATCGGGGCGAAGCCGCCCTCGTCACCCACCGCCGTCGAGAGGCCCATCTTGCCAAGGACCTTCTTGAGATGGTGGAAGACCTCGACCCCCATGCGCAGCGCGTCGGGGAAATTGTCGGTCCCGATCGGCACCACCATGAACTCCTGCGCGTCCACGTTGTTGCTGGCGTGGGCGCCACCGTTCAGGATGTTCATCATCGGCACCGGCATCACCCGCGCCATGGGACCGCCGAGGTAGCGGTAGAGCGGAAGCCCCACATCCTCCGCGGCGGCGCGGGCCACCGCCAGCGACGCGGCGAGGATGGCGTTGGCGCCCAGCTTGCTCTTGTTGGGTGTGCCGTCGGCGTCCATCAGCTCGGCGTCCACCGCGATCTGATCGGCGGCGTCCATGCCCTCGAGCCGGGGCCCCAGGACCTCGTTCACGTTGCGCACTGCCTCGGTGACCCCCTTCCCGAGGTACCGCTTGGGGTCGCCGTCGCGAAGCTCCGCGGCTTCGTGCTCGCCGGTGGAGGCGCCGCTGGGCACCGCGGCCCGCCCCCGCGCGCCGTTGGCGAGCACGACGTCGGCCTCCACCGTGGGGTTGCCGCGGCTGTCGAGGATTTCCCGGGCGTGCACTTCGATGATGGTTGACATGGCGACAATTTTAACCCGTGGGGCCGGTTTCCCCTACTCCCGCCTCGATCCTCGCTCATACCCGACGCTCATTCCCGCGCGCCCAACGCGAGCAGCGCCCCTCGAGCCGCCTGCGCGAGCTGGTCCCGCTGCTCATAGCTGTACCCCTCACTCGGGATCGGCTCCCCGATACGGAGCGTGATGGTCCCCGGTTGGGGACTCCAGCTTCCCCTCGGCATGAGCTGGTAGGTGTTCTCGCAGAACACCGGGACCACCGGTGCCCTTGCCGCGATCGCCAGGACGAAGGGGCCCTTCTTGAACGGCTTGAGCCGACCGTCGCGAGAGCGGGTGCCCTCCGGAAAAACCACCGCCGAGACCCCCCCGCGGATTACCTTGGCCGCCTCGTCGTAGGCCGCGAACGCCGCGGAGCGGTTGCGCCGATCGATCGGGATGTGCCGAGCCGCCCGCATGGCGAGCCCCATCAGCGGGATCCAGTCCATTCCCTTCTTGTACACGAATCGCACCGTACCGGGGAGCTCGGCCAGGATGCCCCAGATGTCGAGAAACGATGCGTGATTCGCGACGTACACGGTGGGAATTGCGGGATCCAGTCGCTCGCGCCCCTCGACCCGGACCCGGATGCCGGTCCAGCGCAGCATCCCTCGGCCCCACTGCCGCGCGGCGTCATCATACACTCCGCCCGGTTTCTGGCGGACCCCGGTGAGCGCGGCGAAGAGCACCCGGGCGCCGTGCCATCCCATGAACACGACGAAGGCAGCGACGTAGCGGATCGCCTGGATCATGCGAAGTGATCGTATCCAGTGAGCGCCACCGCACGACCGTCGAGCAGCAGGGCAACCCCGCTCCCGGCGGTGATTTCCCCGATTCGGGTGAGCGCAAAGCGGTCGGTGCCGCCGAACCCCGCGGGCATCGCCGCGAGCAGCTCGTAGTCCTCACCCCCCTGAGCGGCGAACGCCGCCGGGGGCTCCCCGGCGGCGTTCGCCTCCGCGAGGACGGCGGGATGCACCGGCAACCGCTCGAGCTCGATCTTGAGGCCCACCATGGAGGCCGCCGCGAGATGGCCGGCGTCTCCCGCGAGGCCGTCGCTCAGGTCGAGCATCGCCTTGGCGCCGTGCTCGGTGAGCCACCGCCCCGCGTCGATCCGGGGGGAGGGCTTGGCAAACCGCGTCCGCGCCGCGGCGGCCGGGACCCGCCCGGAACGCCAGGCGTTGACCCCGGCGCGCGCGGCGCCCAGGTCACCGGTCACCCAGAGTCCGTCCCCCGGCTCGGCCCCGCGCCGGTGGGTCACCCGCCTGGCCCGCCCGACGACGGTGATGGCGAGCGCGATCGCCTCCCCGCGGGAAAGATCCCCGCCGAGGACGACACCGCCCACCGATCCCGTGGCGCCGCCGACGCCGGTCATGAGCGCATCGGTCACCGCGGGCTCCGCCCCCGCGGGAACCGTCACCGCCGCGAGCACACCGATGGGAGTGGCCCCCACCGCTGCCAGATCGGAAAGCGCCGCCGCCGCCGCGCGCCAACCGATCTCCTCCAGGCTCAACCACTCGCGGCGGAAATGCACCCCTTCGACGCTGACGTCGGTACTGAGCGCGAGGATCTCGCCACCCGCCTCGATGAACGCGCAGTCATCGCCCAATCCGGCGGCGTGCTCCCCCAGATGGCGGGCGATGGACCGGATGCGGTCGAACTCGGGGCCGCTCCCCAGCCGGATTTCGGTCATCGGAGCGATCAGACGCCGACGGGCATCGGCAGCTCGTGCAGAATTGGAGGGCGCGGCGGCGGCGGAAGGCGGCGGAGCAGATCCCAGCGCCGCCAGACATCGGGGAGGGCCGCGATCACATCCATCGGGCGCATCGACCGGGCGCTCACCCTCCGAGCGGCAAGATCGGCGCCCTCCCCCAATGCCACCGCGCCGACCGCGGCGGCCAGGTGTACCTCCAGGCCCGCCGCCGCAAAGGTGGCGACCAGCCCGCTGAGCGTGTCTCCGCTCCCACCGGTAGCCAGCCCGGGATTTCCCGCGGCGACCGTCAGCGTGCCGTGACCCGGGGTCGCGATGACCGTCGGCACGCCCTTGAGCAGCACTGCCGCGCCCAGCCGAGCCGCCGCGGCTTCGGCGGCTCCCCAGGGATCCACATCCACTCGGGGGGCGTCCTCAGGGAAGAGCGCGCGGAATTCCCCGGCGTGGGGAGTCAGGATGGCTCGGCGCCCGGCCAGCAGGATGCCCAGCCGTTCCACCTGCCCCGCGAAGGCGATGAGTGCATCGGCGTCCAGCACGATCGCGGCGGAGGCCGGCGCCGCTTCGATGATGCCCGATACAAATTCTGCCCGCGACGGGCCCCGGCCTAACCCCGGACCGATCACCACGGCGTCGGCCCGGGAGAGCAGCGCGGTGGTGCGGGACACCGGATGCGCCTCGAACGGCTGGACGCAAGTCTGGAGGTCGGGCTCGGCCGCCGACGCCACGGCGATCGATGCCGCCGGAGCTACCAGGTGGACCAGCCCCGCGCCCGATGCGAAGGCGGAGCGCACGGTGAGCCGGGCGGCGCCGAGCATGCCGTCGTCCCCGCCGACCACGATCACCCGGCCGCGGCTCCCCTTGTGGGTGTCGGAGGGAAATGGCGGCGTCAGTTCGGCGGCGGCCGACTCGGTGAAGAGCACCGACCAGGCGGGATCCGCCTGGGGCAGGCCGATGTCGACCACCACCAGGTCACCCACGTCGTCCCGTGAGAGCAGTTGACCGCGCCGGTATCCTCCGAAGGTCACGGTGAGCGCGGCCTGGAAGGGGCCCCGCTGCACCCCGTCAGCCAGGTCCAGTCCGCTGGGGCCGTCGACCGCCACGACCGGGAGGTCCAGATCGGCCATCCGGGCCAGCAGCTGTGCCACCGCCCCGCGCGGGGCGCCGCTGGCGCCCGTGCCCAACACCGCGTCCACCACCAGACCGGCGTTGGGCCAGGGTCCATCGGGTGCCACTTCGCGTACGCCGGCCTCCCGCGCCAGCGCCGCCATCCTTCGGCAGAGCTCCGAGCCGTCGCCGCCGACCGACGCGGCCCAGACCGGCACCCCCGCGGTGTGCAGTGCCCGGGTGATGACCCACCCATCGCCCCCGTTGTTGCCGGGGCCGCACGCCACCAGTACTCCGTGACGAAGCCGCTCGGGGAACCGCGCGGCGAGCACCGTGGTGACCGCCCGCCCCGCGCATTCCATCAGCGCGCGCAGCGGAAGCCCCGCCGCCTCGGCGCGGTGGTCCCAGGCAGCGGCCTGAGCGGGTGTGAGAACCGGGATGGTCGGCATGGGAGGGCGGGAAGGGTCAGCCGACGGCGGTCAACAACTGCTCGCCGATGGACCGCCGGCCGGTCACTTGGACGACTGCCCGATGACCCGCCCGAAGGAGATCTCCCCGTTGTCGATCCGGAGATTGAATCCGCATTCGGGGTTGGTGCAGACCCACGCTTTGTAGGTGATGGGGGCGCCGTCCCGGCCGTAATCAGAAAGCGGGATGAGGACACCCTTCCCGCATTTACGGCAGTCGGGCCATTCCTTCTGCTCCGGCATGCTGGCCTCCCTTCCTCCCTCCGCCCCGCCTGGTCAGTTCCCCGGGATGCCCTGCCAGACGTAGGCGTCGTCGAACGCCTGATCGAACGAGTACACCCCGTGAAAATCTTCCTGGCGATCGCCCGCCTGGGTGGCGAGCAGGCCGACCTCCACCAGGGCGTACACGATCCGTCCAAAATCCGCGGTGTCCTTCAGGCCCCAATGCTCCAGCACGGTGCGGGCAAGGAGCCCGTATTGCTCCAGGGCAAAGTCGCGGCAGGCGAGGGTCAGCTCGGGGCCGGTAACGTGGCGGCGCTCCGGGAGCCGGCCCTGCAGGAATTCGATACTGGCAAGCACGAAGAGGTAGGCGCGCTCATCGTACTGGTCGCCCCGGCGCCGAAGCCGCGCAAACACGTCGGTCGCGAAGTGGAGCTCGGTCATCGCGCGGCCACCAGCGCGGGAACCCGTCCGCGCTCGTACAACGGGAACCCCGCGGCCAGCTCCTCGACCTCGCGGCGCACCCGCGTCACGGTGCCGTCGTCTTTCGCGGTGAGCACCTCGTCGATCAGCTCCGCGATGCGGTCCATTTCGCGAATCCCCATCCCCCGGGTGGTGAGCGCCGGCGTGCCCAGCCGGATGCCGCTGGTCACGAAGGGAGACTGCGGGTCGTCGGGCACCATGTTCTTGTTGACCGTGAGACCGGAGCGCACCAGCAAGCTCTCCGCCACCCTGCCGGTGAGACCCTTCGGGCGCATGTCCACCAGCAAGAGGTGGGTATCGGTGCCGCCGGACACGATCCCGAATCCGCGCTCGATCAGCGCCTCCGCCAGCCGCTTCGCGTTGGCCACCACCCGCCGGCAGTAGGTGGCGAATCCCGGCTCCAGCGCCTCCCGGAACGCCACCGCCTTGGCGGCGATGATGTGCATGAGGGGCCCGCCCTGGGTGCCCGGGAAAATCGACTTGTCGATGGCCTTGGCCAGGTCCGCACCGCAGAGAATCAGCCCGCCCCGCGGGCCGCGCAGCGTCTTGTGGGTGGTGGTGGTGACCACGTGGGCATGGGGAACCGGCGACGGGTACACGCCGCCGGCCACCAGCCCGGCAAAGTGCGCCATGTCCACCAGGAACGACGCCCCCACCTCGTCGGCGATGCTCCGGAACGCCGCGAAGTCGATGATCCGGGAGTAGGCGCTGCCCCCCGCGATGATGAGGCGGGGCCGGTGGGTGCGGGCCAGCTCCCGTACCGCGTCGTACTCGATCAGACCGGTGGCCGGGTTGACGCCGTAGTGGCTGGCCTGCCAGATGACCCCGCTGTGGTTGACCGAATGCCCGTGGGAAAGGTGCCCGCCGTGCGGCAGGGACATCGCGAGGAGCATCTCCCCCGGCTTGGCCAGCGCCATGAACGCGGCAAAATTCGCTTGCGCGCCGGCATGGGCCTGGACATTGGCGTGCTCGGCGTGAAAGAGTTCTTTGGCCCGATCGATCGCGAGCCGCTCGACCTCGTCCACCACCTCGCAGCCACCGTAGTACCGCTTGCCGGGGTAGCCTTCGGCGTATTTGTTGGTGAGCGGTGTGCCCATCGCATCGATCACCGCGCGCGAGGCAAAGTTCTCGCTCGCGATCAGCTCCAGTCCATCCCGCTGGCGCGCCAGCTCCTCGTCCACCAGCCGGGCGATCGCGGGGTCTGACTCGCGCAGGGGGGCATTGTGGTCATGCATTCGGGCCGGTCTCCTCGATCTGCGCCACCCGGCGGGCGTGCCGCCCGCCGGCAAACGGGGTCGTGAGCCATTCCTTGAGGATCGCCACGCCATCCTCTTCATCGAGGCAGCGCGCCGGCAGCACCAGCACGTTGGCGTCGTTGTGCTCCCGCGCCAGGTGGGCGATTTCCGGCGACCAGACCACCGCGGCCCGCACGCCGTGATACCGGTTTGCGGCGTAGCTCATGCCGAGTCCGGTACCACAGAGCAGGACGCCGCGGGCGTTTTCCCCGGTCGCCACCCGTTCGGCGACCTGGTGCGCATACGCGGCGTAATCCACCGGGTCGGCGCTGTGGGTGCCGAGGTCCAGCGGCTGATAGCCCAGAGCTGCAAGCTCCTTCACCAGCCGTTCCTTCATCGGGAACCCGGCGTGGTCGGCGCCGATCGGGATGATTTCCGGCATGGCTCCAAATCTAACTCCGCCCGCCGATCCACATCTTGCTCAACCCGACCACCGACGCGATCCGCTCCTCCGCGAGCCGGTCGGCAGCCTGGAACGAGGGAATCCCGTCCCGCGCCGCGATCGCGAAGATCTTGAGAATCACCTCGTAGATTTCCTGCGCCTTCCGCTTGGCCCGCTCCTGCGGCCACCCCTCCAGCTCTCCGTATACGTTGATGAGACCGCCGGAGTTGATGACGAAGTCGGGGGCGTAGAGCAGTCCCCGCTTCTCCAGATCAATGCCGTGGCGCTCTTCGGCCAGCTGGTTGTTGGCCCCCCCGGCGATGACTTCGACCTTGAGGCGCTTGAGGGTGTCGTCGTTCACCGTGGCGCCCAGCGCGCAGGGGGCGTAGATGTCTCCCGCCTGATCGTAAATCGCCGCCGGGTCGACCGCCCGGGCGCCGAATTCGTCCACCACCCGCCTGACCTTGGCGGCGTCGATGTCGGTGATGACGATGCTGGCCCCCTCATGGTGCAGGTTGGCGCAGAGGTAGTACGCCACCTTCCCCGCCCCCTGCACCAGAACCGTCCGGCCGGAGAGGCCGTCCTTGCCCCAGCGCTGCTTGGCCGCCGCCTTCATCCCCATGTAGACGCCATAGCCGGTCACCGGCGAGGGGTCGCCGGAGAGATTCTGCAGCCCGGCCACGTGGCGGGTTTCCCGGCGCACGTACTCCATGTCGGCCGGGGAGGTGCCGATGTCTTCCGCGGTGATGTAGCGACCGCTCAGCGATTCGACGAACCGGCCGTGGGCGCGGAACAGCGTTTCCCGATCGGTCCGCTTGTTGTCGCCGATGATGACCGCCTTGCCGCCGCCCAGGTTGAGCCCCGCGGCCGCCGCCTTGTAGGTCATTCCCCGGGCCAGCCGCAAGGCATCGGTGATTGCCTCTTCGGTCGAGGCATAATTCCAGAACCGGGTTCCGCCCAGCGCGGGGCCCAGCGTGGTGTCGTGGATGGCGATGATGCCGAAATAGTCGCAGGAGGGCTCGTGGCAAAACACCACCTGCTCGTGGCCCCGGACCTTCATTTCACCCAGTACGTCCATTGCAGGATCCCGGTTCTTGGTGAAGCGCGCCGTCCTACTTGTCGTACCCGTAAAACCCCTTCCCCGTCTTCCGCCCCAGATGCCCCGCGGCCACCATGCGGCGGAGCAGCGGACAGGGGCGGTACTTCGGATCACCCAGGCCGGCGTGCATCACCTCGAGAATCGCGAGGCAGACGTCGAGACCGATGAAATCCGCCAGGGCGAGCGGCCCCATCGGGTGGGCCATGCCGAGCTTCATCACGGTGTCCACCGCCTCCGGCGTCGCCACCCCTTCCATGACCGCGAAGATCGCCTCATTGATCATCGGCATCAGGATCCGGTTGGCCACGAAGCCCGGGTAGTCGTTCACCTCCACCGGGGTCTTGCCGAGCGCCTTGGCCACCTCGATCGTGCGGCGGGTCGTGGCGTCGTCGGTGGCGTGTCCCCGGATCACTTCGACCAGCTGCATCACCGGCACCGGATTCATGAAGTGCATGCCGATGACCTTCTCCGGCCGGCCGGTCTTGGCCGCAATCTCCGTGATCGAAATCGAGCTGGTGTTGGACGCCAGGATCGTCGTCGGCGCACAGATGGTGTCGAGGGTTCGGAAGATCTCGAACTTGAGCTCCGGCCGTTCGGTGGCCGCTTCAATCACCAGCTCCGCATCCCCCGCGGCCTCGAGCGCGGTCCGGGCCGAAATCCGGTTCAGGATCTCTCCCGGCGCGTCGGCCGGGAGGGTGCCCTTCTTCACCTGCCGGTCCAGGTTGCCCTTGATCATCGCCCGGCCCCGTTGCAGCGCCTCTTCCGACACGTCGATCAACGTCACATCCCACCCGTGCTGGGCGAAGACGTGGGCAATGCCGTTCCCCATCGTTCCCGCGCCGATGACCGCCGTCTTGCTCATGAGAGAGCCTCCTGGGGAACCCGTCGCGCCAGCACCACCGCGCCGGCGGCGAGGCAGAGGGAGGCGAGGATGCCCCCCTCGGGGCCGAACGAGCCGCCGGTCAGCCAATCGGGGCCGCCGGGCGCGTAGTCGATCCATGGCATCGGGAGCGGAAGCCCGCTGACCGGTGCCGCCAGCCCCGCCACAGTGAGGTTCCAGCCCAAGTGCGCGCCGGTCGAGGTCCACAAGCCGCCGGGGGTGAAGAATGCAATGCCGAGGAAGAGTCCCGCCACGGAGATGTTCGTCACTCCGAGCGGAGTGATGCCGGGATTGAACAGATGCCCCAGCCCGAACAGGGCTGCGAGCACCACCAGGCTCGGCCGCCGGCCGAACGCGCGGGAGAGCGCCACCAGGGGCACGCCGCGGAACACCAGCTCCTCGGCCAGCGCCGCGGGGAGCAGCACCAGCGCGGTGGCGCCCAGCGTCGCAACCCAGGCGCCGAATCCGCCGCCATCGCCCCGCCATGCCGCGTGGCCCGCTGGCACCGCCATGGCCATCGCCAGCGCAGCCAGCAAGAGCCCCAGCAGAAATCCTCCCCCGAACCCCCGCACCCCCTGCGCCACCGGAACCACCCCGAAGTCCCGAGCCTTAAGCCGGAGCGCCTTCCCACCGATCAGCCAGGTCAGCGCCCCGAACACCACGAGCAGCGAGATCGATTGCAGGGCCGCGAGTGAGAGCGCCCCGCCCGAGGAGGCGAGGCGCGTGGAGCCGGCGACCAGGCGCAGCAGATAGATCGAGAGAGCGAGTCCGCTCGCGATGAAGAACAGCGACCAGCCGACCGCGGCGATCCGCCGGCTCAAAGCGCTTCAACCGAGAGGGCGACGGCGTTCCCGCCACCGAGGCACAGCGTGGCGAGGCCGGTGGCGGCCCCTCGCCCCCGCATGGCGTGGAGGAGCGTGGTGAGCACCCGCGCGCCGCTGGCGCCGATCGGATGCCCCAGCGCAATCGCGCCCCCGAACACGTTGACCCGATCCCAGTCCCAGCCGAGGGCGCGTCCGTCGGCCAGCGCCTGCACCGCGAACGCCTCGTTGGCCTCGATCAAGGCGTAGTCGGAGATCCTGGTCCCCGTCTTCTTCATGAGGTTCTGCACCGCGAAGATCGGCGCGAAGAAGAGGTCCTTGGGCTCCCCGCCGCCCGTGGCGTACCCGGTGATTCGCGCCAGCGGGGCGAGCCCGTGCGCCCTGGCGAAGGCCAGCGAGCTCACCACCCGCGCGCTGGCGCCGTCGTTGAGCCCGGGGGCATTACCGGCGGTAAC
>JBGPEJ010000013.1:0-25904 GCA_041482775.1 Gemmatimonadota bacterium
CGTTACCCGCACGCGGGACGGGGGCAAGAGCTTCGAGATCCTCCGCCGGGGACTCCCGCAGGATCACGCGTACGACCTTACTTTCCGCCATGCCCTCGACATCGATGCAAGCGGAAATCGTCTCGCCTTCGGGACCACCACCGGCTCCCTCTGGGTCACCGAGGATCAGGGAGACAGCTGGAGCCCGGTTTCCCAGCATCTTCCCCCGGTTTACTCGGTGCGGTTCCTGGCGTAGCGCGCTCGTAGCCGCCCTCCTGCCCCTCTCGGCGCCGGCGGTTGCCCAAGCCCCTTCCGCCGGCGGGCCGCTCACCGCGGTCGAAACGGCGTGGCTCGAGCTCCAGACCCTCAATGATCAACTCCGGCTGACCGAGAGCCTCGGGGCCACCATCTCGCCTCGAGGGGTGCCGATCGACTCCTTGGTGGAACGGGCGAAACGCGTCCGCGACCGGGTGGCGGGATTGCTCGATCGGGTTTCGCCGGCCCGCCTGACCCCGGCCGACGTCAAGGCGATGGCCCACCTCGCCAGCCGGCTGGCCCGGATCCATCCCGAGCGCGAGAGTCGCGCGGCTACGGACCTCCGGATGCCGGATTGCTCGCCGCCTTCTCCCGCCGCGTTGCGCGCCGCCGGGCGCGACGCGCTGGCCGCGCACACGTTCGAGTGCTACGGTGCCGCGGCCCGCCAGATCGTGGTGGACGGCGATACCCTGGACCGGCTCTCGATCCTGGGCTTGCTCGGGCGCACCGATGATCCCGCCCGGCGGCGGCGGCTCTTCATGGCGCTCGAGCCGGTGTGGCGGAGTGTCAATGGAGACGATGCCGATGCGAGCCCCTATCGGGCGATGGTGCGACTCCGGGTGGCCTCGTGGGGCGCCGGTAATTCGCCCATGCAGCGGCGCGCCCTGGCGTTGGGCGTGCCTCCCGACACTCTGGAGCAGTGGCTCATGCGGGTGCTGGGTGCGTTCCGTGCCACCATGCCGGACACCCTGGTCGAGCCCTGGGATTTCCACTACCTGACCGACGAGGCCGGGCGGACGCTCTCACCGGGCATCACCCGGGATTCGCTCCGCCCCCTCACCGAGCGGTTCTATCGCTCTCTGGGCGCGGATCTTCCGAGCATCGGGGTGCACTTCGACCTGGAGCCGCGCCCGGGAAAGTACCCGACCTCGTTCACCGATTTCGGAGCGCGGAACCCGGTTGAGCCCTGGATCTTCACCTCGTACCGGATCGGCGGTCTCGGAAACCTCGAAGAACTGTTGCACGAGGACGGTCACGCCGTGCACATCGCCGCCATCCGGACCCGCGGCGCCTACACCGACTGGCCCGACAGCGACACCTTTACCGAGGCCATCGCGGACCTCGCCGCGCTCGAGGTATATGAGCCCGGGTGGCAGCGTCGGTTCCTGGGAAGATCGGCGCCGCTTCCCGCATCGATCCGGGCCAAATACGCCGGAATCGTGCTGGACGTGGCGTGGTCGCTGTTCGAGATCCGGGCCCATCGGTCACCGGAGCAGAGCCCCAATGAGATCTGGACCGAGATCACCCGCGAGTACCTCCGGATTCGACCGCATCCGGAGCTTTCCTGGTGGGCCATGCGGGGGCAGCTGGTCGACAGCCCGGGCTACATGCTGAACTACGCCTTGGGCGCCATCCTCATCGAGGACATCCGTGCCCGCCTGGTTGCCCGGCGGGGCCGGTTCACCACCGGCGATCCGGGATGGTACCGCTGGGTGAGTTCCCGACTCTACCGATTCGGCGCGGAACGGCCGGCCCGCGAAGTGGTCGAGGAGTTTCTTGGGCGGCCGGTGGGGTTGGGGGCGGTTATCGCGGATCTGGGCCGGGCGAGATTGAGGTAGGGAGCCAGGGAGTCAGAGCCGCGGGCCGTGCTCCGCTGGGAAGAGCCGGTTGCGCTCGGCCAGGAGCAGTGCTGGAAAATTGGTGATCATCCCCGCGGCGCCCAGGGCCCAGAGCTCGCGCGCCCGCGCCGGTTCGTCGACCGTCCAGACGTGGACTGGGCACCCGGCTCGGCGTGCGTTGCGGATGAATCGCCTCGAGGGGACCCGGACCCGATCCTTATATAAGTCGGGTACCGCGAAGGCCTGATCAGGAATGGGCCCGGGCGGGAGCCCGGCGAGTGACCTGAGCCAGAGCCGGGTGATGCGTTGCCGGGAGGCACTGGTGTTGAATCCCGCCTCTCGAAACGGGAGCAGCGCCTCCTCCAGGAAGGAAGCGATCAGAGCACGCCCGGCCGCGGCGCGATCGATCAGCAGCCGCCGCGCAGGCTCGACCACCTCGACCAGTTTGAGTTCGATGATCAGCGGGGTGAATGGGAACTTCTCCAGGACCTCGACCAGCGATGGAATCCGAACCCCGGCGCCACGCCACGGGAAGGTCTTCCCTCCGTCCGGACTGAACCGGTAGCCGCCGTCGGCCGCCTGGATCACCGAGGCGGGCAGAGCCGAGACCAGGCCGGCCCGGTCGGAAGTGCGCTCGAGGGTGGGGTCGTGCACCACCAGCGGCACGCCGTCGGCGGAGAGGCGCAGATCGAACTCCAGGGCGTCGGCGCCCTGCTCGAGCGCCTGCGCGAAGGATTCGATGGTGTTTTCGGGCGCCAGGCCCGCGGCACCGCGGTGCCCGATTACCGGGTGACGGTCAAGATCGAGAAGGGGGTGCATGGCCAAGGATTCTAACCAGCCGGCCCGGCCGGCGTTGCGTCCCCTGTTCCAGCTTCCACCGTTGGCGGCGGGCCTGATCCAGGCCGCACCGGATCTGACCCTCGCGATGACCTTCCTGATCACCTGGATCCGGCCCTACACCTTCGGCCCGACGGCCGTGAAGCACCTGATCCTCGTGGTGCTCGTCGAGTTCGTGGTAATCCACTCCTCCGGGTTCATGGGCGCGGCCGCCCTGGCGGCCACGTCGGTGCCCAGGCGGCTGCTGGTCATCCTCGGGTTCGGGTTCTTCTATTCCCTCTTCACGGGAGTGGTATCAATGGCGTTCCACTCCAGTTGGCCGTTCCTCTCTTTCTGGGGCTTGACCGGAAACCGGATGCTCAACGTGGTCGTTTCACCGGCCCCGAACCTTCGGAACACCAAGATCGTCATGGGTGGGTGGGCCCTGACTGTGGCTGCTTATCTCGTCCTCGTATTCCTGACCGCATTTCTTCCGGTCCCCCGCCTGGGCATTACCGCGGATGTGGTGGCCCGCCAGGAGCTGACCGGTGGAGGGCTCTGGATTGACCACCCGGAGACCGCCATCGCGCTGGGTTTCTTCTACTTCCTGGCCGTTGGAGTCGGTGAGCTGGCCCTGACCGGGAGGGCCGGGGGACGGGATCGTGACGGTCCCCTGGCAGCCTAGACCCCGAGTGAAGGTCCTTGCAGCCGCTGGGCGGCCCACTGGCGGCGGCCGGTCTTGATAGTCTGTGTGACTCCACGGACCTGCGCGTCATCATGACGGAGTGACACAGCGAGAGTGTCCCTCTGTTGCGGATTCCGTGCGTCGGCGACCAACCGAAACCGGCGTCGGGGACCGGTAGCCCCCGCCCGCCCACGCCGCCTGATCTCCCTCCGTAACCGCTTGATCTTCCACATGATCGGACATGTGCGAACGACGGCTTGCGATGCGTCTCCAAGCCGTGACGAAATTTGTGGAACCCTTCTTGCCTACTTGTGGTAGTGGAGTGACAAAGGCTGCCGATATTGGGGCCTCGGAAAGGCGGTTGGCGATGCTAGACCCAGTTCTCCACCACTTGCACCAGGCCAAGCAGACGGCCACCTGGGTCAGTCAGCTCATGCGCGTGGACCCCGAGCTGGTGCTTCCGGCCGCGCTTCCTCTGCTCGCAGCCCGTCTCATGGATGCCGGTGGGGTGGAGGACGACCCGGAGCCTGATCCGGCCGATCCCTCGATGGGGCTCGCCGCCGGCTGAGTCCACAGATTTCCCCGCCGAACGCCCCTGGGTGGCTCCGCCCCCGGGGGCGTTTACTTTCAGCCGGTAGCCTCGCCTTCCCAATCGCCGATTCCTGAGGTCTCCATGCTACGCCGATTCTTGCCGATTCTGGTGTTGTACGCTTTTGGCGCCCAGCTCGCCGCACAGGAGCCGTACCACGAGCCCAGCCCCGCCATCGCCAGGGTCCTGGACGCGGCGCCGACGCCGCTGGTGGTTGTCAGTCCCGACGGCTCGAAGCTCCTTCTGGTGGAACGTCAAGGGCTGCCGCCGATCGCAGAGGTGGCCGCGCCCGAGCTCCGGTTGGCGGGCGACCGGGTCAACCCCCGAACCAACACCCTCTCCCGGGCCCAGACGTTCACCGCTCTGATCGTGCAACCGATCGGCCGGGGGGAAACCCGCCGGCTGCAGATTCCCTGGCACGCCAGGGTCGGAAACGTGATGTGGTCACCCGACGGGCGGCAGGTCGGCTTCACGCTGGTCGAGGAAACCGGGATGTCGCTATGGGTGGGCGATCCGCTCACCGGCGAAGTGCGTCTCCTGGCGGGCCCGGTGCTCAACGGCGCCTTCGGAAACCCCTGCCAGTGGCTCCCATCGGGTTCGGGATTCGTGTGCTCGAAGATCCCGCCCGGCCGGGCCGCGGCACCGGCCGTACCCCAGGTACCGGTGGGCCCGGTGATCCAGGAGTCGGATGCCCGCTCGGCACCCAATGCCACCTATGAGGACCTGCTCCAGAATCCGGTCGACGAGGCGCTGTTCGAGCACTACTTCACGAGTCAACTGGCGCTGATCCCGCTCTCCGGACCGGAAAAGATGATCGGGACCCCGGGCATTCACTCGGATGTCTCGGTCTCCCCCGACGGCCGGTATCTCCTGGTTGAAACGGTTCACCGGCCCTACTCCTACCTGGTTCCCTATCAGCGCTTCCCCCTGCGGGCGGAGGTGTGGGACCTTTCGGGAGCGGTGCTGAAGCAAGTGTCCGATCGGGGGCTGCAGGAAAACCTCCCGCGCTCCACTGACGCCGTCAGTCCCGGTCCGCGGGGGATCCGCTGGCGGGGCGACACGCCCGCAACTCTGGTCTGGGTCGAGGCGCAGGATGGAGGAAATCCGGCCACGGCGGCCACCATACGCGACCGCGTGGTCATGCTGGACGCTCCCTTTACCGGAGCTCCAACCACCCTGGCCGACCTCGAGTTCCGCAGCCGAGGGGTGTTCTGGAGCCGCGCCGATCAGGCGATCGTGAATGAGGGATGGACCCGGACCCGCAAGTCGCGGAGCTGGGTCGTGGATCCTTCCCATCCCGGTTCCCCGCGGAAGCTTTGGGAGTACTCCTCCGAGGACCGCTACGCCGATCCAGGACGGTTTCTTACCCGCCCCGACGGCAGAGGCGCCCTCGTGACCACGAAGGATGGGCGGTTCGCGTTCCTCGCCGGTGCCGGCGCTTCGCCCGAGGGTGATCGGCCGTTCCTCGACCGCCTGGATCTATCGACCGGAAAATCCATCCGGCTGCTTCGCTCCGAAGCCCCATTCTACGAAGAACCGGTCGGCCTCCTGGATCCGGAAGACGGCAAGGTCCTCACCCGGCGGGAATCGGTGAACGAGCCGCCCAACTACTTCATCCGTGACCTCAGGAAGAGCGGCGCGGCCCAATTGGTCCAGCTGACTCGGTTCACCGATCCGGCGCCGGAGTTCGCGGGAGTGACCAAGCAGCTGCTGACCTACAGCCGCCCGGACGGGATTCAGCTTTCAGCCACGCTCTACCTTCCGGCGCGCTACGACAAGAACAAGGGTCCGCTCCCGTTCTTCATCTGGGCCTACCCGCAGGAGTTCCGCAGCAGCCAAGCGGCCTCCCAGGTGATCGGCTCCCCCTATCGATTCACGCGTCCTTCGGGGGCCTCCCACCTTTTCCTGCTGCTCCAGGGGTACGGCGTGCTGGACGGTCCCACGATGCCCATCGTCGGCGAGGGCGACAAGGAACCCAACGACACCTACGTGGAGCAGCTGGTGGCCAGCGCCACGGCCGCGGTCAACAAGATCGTCGCGATGGGAGTGGCCGATCCCAAGCGGATCGGCGTGGGAGGGCACTCGTACGGTGCCTTCATGACCGCCAATCTCCTCGCCCACTCCAGTCTCTTCCGGGCCGGGATCGCGCGGAGCGGGGCCTATAATCGGACGCTCACCCCGTTCGGATTCCAGAATGAGGATCGGAGCTATTGGGAAGCGGAGGAAATGTACAACCGGATGTCGCCGTTCAATTACGCCGATAAGATCAAGGAACCGCTGCTCCTGATCCACGGTATGGCGGACGACAACTCCGGCACCTTTCCGATTCAGTCGGAACGGATGTACGCCGCGCTCAAGGGCAACGGGGCGAAAGTCCGGCTGGTACTGCTACCCGCCGAGGCGCACGGGTATCGGGCAAGGGAGTCGGTCGGGCACACGCTGTATGAGATGGTGACCTGGCTGGACCGTTACGTGAAGGCCAGCGGGGCGGTAATGACGCCATAGCCCCCGCCCCCGGCTCTCACTGGCCATAGATCGCGTTGAACAGGAACTTGAAGGTCCCGTGGGGCTGGCTTCGAAAGGTGATTTCCGGCGCGTAGAGGTACAGCGTGCCGGCGCCGACCTTCGCTTCGGCCGCTGCGACGCCGCCGTTGAGATAGCCCTGGCCCCACGCCCATCCGCTCCTGAGCGGTGTTCCGTTGGCGTACCACGCCACACTGCGGATTCCCGCCTTGGCGGCATCGGGTCCGAGCTTGAGGACGGGGCTCTCGTCGAACATCACGATCACCTTGCTTCCGAGCCCTCGGGCCGACGCCACCGTGGTGTCAACAGCAACCTCCAGCAGCGAGGCGGGAACGTAGAATTTCTCCCGCGGCAACGGTCGCAACTGTCCATCCGCGGCACGCTCCACCAGATGGTTCTCGACCGGGAGTCCGAGGTGCCGGGCCAGCGCGGTCGAGCTGCCGATGGTCACGATGCGCCCCCCCGCCTCGAGGAAGGCCCTGAGCTGCGGGATGGTCTTTTCGACCGTCACCCGACCGGTCATCAATTTGAGCTCCGGCGGCAAGTCGTCCAGCGCTTCATTGCCGAAGCGCCGGGAGGCGGTAGCCGCGGCCCCTCCCGCCGGTCCCGGAATGCCCCCATCCACGAAGATCAGAGCGTCGAATTGCTCCTTCAGGTTTCCGGCGTCCAGCCGCTGCGGGTAGACCACCTCGAAGGGAAACTCGAATTGCTCGAACAGCCACCGGGTCCACCCTGAGGGCATTGAGCCGCCGTACTGGTCCCACAGCCCGACGCGGACCGGTCGCAGGGGCGTTGCTGGTCCCGCTCCGACGTTGACCGCGACCGCGGGGAGGCCCTTTTCGTCGGCCAGCTTCTTCAGGATGGCGGTTGCGGGTCCGCTCGATGGGACGTACCAGCTTCCGGTCGGATAGGTGACGCCGTTGGCCGTCAGCGGCTGGCTGGTCACCTGGACCGGCAGCTTGGCCGCCAGCAGGCGGTTGACCGCCAGAAAGCCGTCGTTGATGCGGCGATCGATGACGTAGGCTTTCCCCTTGCCCAGCGCCACGGTCACCGGCGGCCTCGCCAGCACATCCTCCACCTTCACGAACGGTCCGTCGAATCCGTCCAGGATCCGGTCGAACTGAACCCCCATCTGCAGCGCGAGGGTGTAACCGGCGTTGTCGTAGGGAGGCCGGGGCGGGCCTCCCGGATAGAGCAGGTCGTCGGGGTAGTCCTGGGGCTCGAACATGTCGAGCACATGGGGACGGAATGCCTGGGCGCTCTTGATGACGAAGGACCCGACGGGATACTGCTTGCCGGCCACGGTGAACGCCGCCGTGGCGCGCTGGACTTCCACGCCCGACTTGATCAACGCATTGACGAACTTGGTAGCGGTCAGAAAGTCCGCCTGCGTACTGGGCACGATGTAGCCGCGGGGGTCCCGGTCGTCAGGGCGGTGCAGCATCTCGAAAAAGCGGGCGGGCACGCCACCGCCGCCGGCAAACCCGCCGCCCCCGCCGCCTGCGGCCGCGTTCTGGCTGCGATCCTTGGCCGCCTCGGCCTTGACCGCGTCGATTTCCCGGGAGGTCGTGGTCCAGCTGTCCCGGCTCCCGCGCGCAATCGCATTGCGGCCCATCACATAGATGTTGTAGAGGAAGGTCTCCCGATACCGGGACGCCAGGTCGAGAATCGCGCGGTTTGCGGTGATCGAGTAGTCGATTGATTGCCGGAAATGCCACGGCTGGGGCGCGATCGGATAGGGGAGATCGCTGTTCGAGAGCTGGCGATCAGGCACGAAGGGGATTTGCATCGGCGTCGGGTTCCCGATCGTCTCGGTGAGAATCCCGACGATGTTGTGGAAGTACGCCGTGGTGCGGAGCCCGCCGTTGAACCAGGTCTGATAGGTGGCCCCGTTGCGCTCCACGATGCCCGGCTTCCCCTCCGCGGAGAACCGGGAGTGCATGGCCGAGCCCACCAGGGAAAGCTCATCGATCACCAGGGGGTCGAAGAAATAGTTGTGGGGATCCCGGAACGGTGGGGCGAACATCACCGTGCCGGCGGGGCCGGCCTGGTGGTGATTGTACATGATCTGCGGGTACCACTCCCGGTACATCACCCGGCTGTCGTTCTCGGATTCCGGCATCGCGTTCATGTAGAAGTCGCGATTGTCGTCGTGCCCGACGTACTTGTGGTACAGCCGGGGCAGGTCGCTCATGGTGCGCCGGGTCGAATCGGCGCGCCGCATATACCAGCTCGACACCAGCTCCATGCCGTCCGGATTGACCTGGACCAGCAGCTGGATCACGTCATCCAGGATGCGGAGGGTTTCGGGGTCGTTCCGGCTGGCCATCTGCCAGACGTGCTCGATCAACTGGTGCGAGCCGAGCACCTCGGAGGCGTGCAGCCCTCCATCGATCCAGACCACCGCCTTTCCTTCCTGCGCCAGCGCGTGGGCCTGGTCGTCGGTCAGGCCTTCCGCCCGGGCGAGGCGTGCGGAGATCTCCTTATAGCGATCCAGCTTGGCGAAATTGGCCGGTGCGGTGACGATCATCATGTACTGATCCCGGCCCTCGGCGGTCTTCCCCACGGCCACCAGGCGCAGCCGGGGCGATTCGCCTGCCAGCTTCTTCCAGTATTCGACCAGCTGGGTATAGGTGGCCAGCCGGTAGTCGTCGCCCACGTTCCAGCCGAACTGCTCCTTGGGCGAGGTGATGTGGCCCTGCGCCGCCACTGCGGGTGCGATGGCAAGGAGCGCGGCGAAGGCGAGTGAGGCGCGCGGGGCGCGACGGAGGGCGGTCACGGCCATGGCGGATCCTGGGGCGGTCGGGGAATCGGGTGTCGGACCGGGGTCCGATCCATCGGCAAAGATACGCGACGCTGGCGGATCGTGTTGAACGGGGGCCTGAAATGGAAGCGGGGGCCGCATTCGCGGCCCCCGCTGTCCATCTCCTGCCGGCTGCCTTATGCGCTCAGGCGCTCCGGTTGATGCAGGTGCTCTGGCCGATCGTCGTCGCGTTCTGCGGGATGTTGGGGTTGTTCAGCTCGTCGATCGAGATCGGGAAGTTGACGTCGGTCCCGTAGTTGCCGCCCTTGAAAAACGTCCCGGTCGGGAAAACGGTTTCCGGGCCCCGGCCGTACTGCCGGATCAACCGCCGCAGGTCACCCAGCCGGTGCCCGGTGCCGAACATCCAGAAGGCCCGCTCCCGGAAGAGCAGGTCAACCCGCGCCGCCTGAGTACCCGGATCGCTGAGGGGCGCCAGGCCGGCCTTGGTGGCCCGGTCTTCATTCATCTTGGCGAGGTAGGTAGCCACATCGGGCGTGGCGGCATTGAGCGCCGCTTCCGCCTCGATGAGCCGCGCTTCGATGCCGGACGCCACCGTCACCGGGTCGGACCGGGCCCAGAGGGTGGTAAAGAAGTAGGGCGTATTGCCGTCGAAGGCGATGGTGCCCGCCGACGTCGGAATTCTGGGGTCGGCGGCGCTCCGGAACGGCAGTCCGTTGCCGCCCTCGCCATCGGTAATCACGTAGCGCTTGCCGCTCACGTTGAGCGACCAGTTCTGATTGTCCGCCGTGTTGATGGAATAGGTGGCCTGGTACACGTAGCTCGTGGGTACGACGGCTACCGCCGCGGCGGCCTGGGCAAAGAGCCCCCGGTTGAGCAGAGCGCGCGCCTTGATCAGCGCGGCGAAATTCGCCATCCGGGTCACTTCGGCTGCCACCCCGGTATTGTTGGCGACCGCCGAGTCGGCGTCATTGGCGGCCCGCTTGAAGGCGGAGTCGACGGTTACCGGGTTGCCGTAGATGATATCGGTTCCATCGGGAGTGAGGTCGCTGAATGGAATCCCGTTGCAGAAGCTCTCACCCATCAGATTCTCGGCGAAGGCCGTCAGCAGGAACATCAGCGCGATGTTGGTGCCGGGTACCGGTGAGAAGGTGCGCAGCGCATTGATGGCGCGGCGCCCGTCGTTCCGGGTCCGCTGCATGTTCCGGAACGGGGACGCCAGGAAGCTGTTGGTGACGTTGGTGGTGCGGGCGTCGACGGTATTCCGCTGCTCGAACGTATCGCCGGAGCGCCACTCGTCGGCCAGCAGCCCGCCGAACTGGAACATGGCATCGGGTCCCTGCTGACCCGATGTGAACGCCTGGAAGCGCACCACCACGCCGTTCTTGAGCGCGACCGCGGCGGAGGCTGAGGTGGCAGTCTCGATGATGTCGGGGTCCTTGGCTACCAGCAGGTTATCGCAGGCGGCAAGAGCCAGGGCGCCCCCGAGCGCCGCGACGCCGGAGAGCCGGCGCCGGGCCAAGGTGGTCAGGAGTGTCGTCATGAGGGACCCTCTGTCGGTATATGCCATGATCAGAACGACACGTTGAAGCGGAAGGTGAAGTAAGACGGCGGCGGCGCGGTCTGGAAATCGTTGGTGAGCGCCGCGCCGGTGCTGCCGAAGTAGCCGGTTTCCGGATCGATGCCGGGGTACTTGGTGAGGATCCCCAGGTTGCGCCCCGAGGCCGTCAGGCTGGCGCGGCTGGCTCCGAACATGCGGGCCCAGCGGTCGGGGAAGGAATACGTCACCGAGAGCTCCCGGAGCCGGATGAAGTCGGTCTTGTAGATGTAGCCGTACTGGCTCGAGCTCGGCGCCTGCCGGACCGCCACCGCGGCGGCCTGTACCGAGAGCGGTGCCGTCGGGTCGATTTCCCCGCGGCAATTCAGCCGGCTCTGGCAGCGGATCCGTTCGGTATCGAACTCGGTGTAGCCGCCGACCTTGGCGTCCACCAGGCCCTGAATCCGGATCTTCTTCTTGAAGAGGTCGATCGTGTTGTACGCCGTGAACTCGGCCGGCGGCAGCACCGGGCCATTGTAGACCAGGCTGTCGTTCGAGTTGATGAAGATCTCGTTCAGCGCGGGGTTGCTCGAGAACTGGATGATCCCGTCGCCGTTCTTGTCCTGATAGGTATAGGGCCGGGTCCACCAGGCGCTGATCGGATACCCCTCGCGGCTCCAATTGGTGACGCCTGGTGCGAGCGGGACGCCACCCAGGGCCACGATTTGGTTCTTGTTGTAGGAGCCGCTCAGCGTCAGCTCCCAGGCGAACTGCTTGCTGTCGACGATGCTGGTGTTGATCGACGCCTCGACGCCTTCGTTCAAAGTCTTGCCGATGTTCTCCAGGCGGCTGGCCACAGTGCCGGCCGACGGGGCGATGATCCGGCTGACAAGGGCGTCGCGGCTGGTCTTCTTGTAGTAGGTGAACTCGACATTCACCCGGCTCCGGAACAGCGCCGCATCGAAGCCGAGCTCGACCTCGGCGGTCCGCTCCGGCTTGAGTCCCTTGTTACCGAGGGCCGCGGGCAACAGGCCCGGGGTGTCGACCCCGTCCAGATTGGCGGTGGCCGGCGCCAGAAACGCGGTGGCGTCGTTGGGTCCCGGCTGGCGGCCCGAGGCTCCGTAGGCGCCCCGCAACCGGAAGCTGGTCAGCACGCTGCTCTTGGGGAAGAAGGGCTCGTCCGAGAGTACGTAGGAAATCGACGCCTTGGGGTAATAGACCCGCTGGAAGTTCAACCCGAAGGCGCTGTTCTTGTCGGACCGGACCGCGGCGGTGAAGAAGAGGCGGTCCTTGTAGCCCAACGACTGCTCGGCAAAGAACCCGAGCGTGGCGGTCAGCGTGGTGGTCTCGTCGGCGGCCAGATTGGCGCCGCTGTTTACCGTGACACCGCCGGGGGTCAGGTCGCTGGCCTGGGCCGAGTTCCGGGAGAACTTCTCTTTCACGTACTGGGCGCCGACGATCGTCTTGGCGCTGAGTTCGTTGCTCAGATGGTACGAAGCGGTGCTGTTGATGTCGCCGGTGTAGTCCCAGAAGGTGGCGCGGGCGTCGGTCCGGAAGCCCAACTTCGAGGTGCCGAAGTAGGTGCACTCATCGCGGCGGCAGAGGTCGCCGTCGTCCCGGCTGATAAAGTCCACCCCGCCGACCGCCCGGAACGCCAGCCAGTGGGTCGGGCGGTAGTTGAAGGTCCCGCTGGAGATCGTCCGGTTGATGTCTTGGCTCACCGTCTCGGAGAAGAATTCGTCCGGGGTGTAGCGCTGATAGCCGAAGTTGTCGCGGACAAAGGAGGCCGGCGCGCCGGGCGGATTGACGATGTTGTGCTTGAACCCGGGGCCGCCGTACAGATTCGAGCCCAGCCCGGTGGTGTTGTTGTCGGTCTGCGGCAGGCGTTGGGTGCTGGTCACGAACCCGGTGTTGACCTGCACGTCGGCCTTCTCGCTCAGATTGACGGCGAGATTCGCGCGGACGTTGGTTTTCCGGAGGCCGTTGGGGTTCTGCTGCGCGTAGGACACCTGGCCGATATTCCGGAGCGCCAGCAACCGCTGCTGGAAGATGTCGGGCATGTGCAGCACGCCCACTTCATCCTCCCAATCTCCCGAGACGTAATAGCGGATGGCGTCGGTACCGCCGCTCACCTGCAAGCCGTAGGACTGCCGAGCCCCGGTGTGGAGCGGGGAGGATTGATTGTCGGCCCAGGGATTGAACGAGCTGACGCTGTCCAGCACGCAGGTGTGCGCCACCACGCCGGAGAGGAGGCACTGGGTGGTGTTGGCGACGGTGGCACCGGCCGTCCACCCGCGGTAGTTGGTCGGGTAGGTGTTCCGGTCGGTGACCGCGCCGGCCTCCATCCACGCGTTCCAGACCGGCTTTCCCGCCCGGCCCTTCTTGGTCTTGATGACGATGACGCCGTTGGCGGCGTCGGTGCCGTAGAGGGTCGAGGCGGACGGACCCTTCACGATGTCGATCGACTCGATGTCTTCCGGATTGAGGTCGTTGACCCGGCTCGGATTGGTTCCGCCGATGCCGATGGCCGACGAGTTCACGTCGCTGTTTACCCGGATGCCGTCCACCACGTAGATCGGGTTGTTGGAGAGCGAGAGCGAACTGGCACCCCGGATCCGGACCCGGGCCCCGGAACCGGTGAGGTTTCCTGGCAGCACCGAAACGCCGGGCGCCTTGGCGACCAGCAGATCATTCATGTTCGCCACCGGCGTGTTGCGCACCAGGTCCGCGACTTCGACGGTCGAGACCGCGTTGCCGATCTCCCGCTTGGCCTGGTCTCCCGTGGCGGTGACCACCACCTCGTCGAGCGAGTAGGGGGTCAGCACCAGGGCAAAGTCCACCGTGGTGGCTCCCTGGTCGGTCGCGGTAATCGGCCGGGTGATCGAGGCGTACCCGATCTGCGAGGCCCGGAGCTGATGCTCTCCGCCCGGGACGCCGGTAATGCGATACCGGCCATCCGCGTTGGTCGAGGCGGTGAGCGAGGTGCCGAGGACGAACACCCGCGCTCCCACCAGCGGGTTTCCGGCCGCCTTGTCGGTGACCCGTCCCGACAGGATGCCTTGGGCCGCCACGGAGCCGGCCATTCCGAGCAGGAGCCCGAGTGCGAGGAGCGGGCGATGAATGAGATTGCGGGGAGTTGGGATTGTCATCGTGAGCGATCCCTCGCGAGGGTGAAGATCGAAGCGATGCGCCCGGCAAGTGGCGGCGGACCACTCCTTAGAGCTAAGGCACAGGACATGCCTGTCCGGCCAGATTCAGAACACATTGCGGGGTAAGGGGTTAACTATTGCCCCTCGGGCCGCCGTGTGCTTTCGACACGGCCACCAACGTTTCATTCATGTGCAGCTGACACGGCCCGCTGGGGGTGCCGGAGACTCCCCGGCCAGGAGCCGCACAAGTATGCGCCCAGAATGGGCTCCGATCAACCCTCGGAAAAGTGGGCCGGGATGGTGCCGGCCAGGGCCAGGAGCTCCCGGGCGGCCGACGCGAACGGGAGCAGCGCCCGGAGGTCTCCCCGGGTGAGGTGGATCCGCCCGGTCAGGAGCGCCAGAGCCGGGGACGTTCCACCCAGCAGCACCTGCTTCCAGGCCGGAGTGGGTCCCGCAAAAACGAACGCCGCCCGGGTCAGCTCATCGGGATCGGCCGCCGCGGCACCGGTACACACACCATGCCAGAGATCCAGCAGCACGGCCCGGCGTCCCGGCGGATCGCCGTCGTCGAGCAGCAGTGCCACGGCGCCCTCCCAGGTGGCGGCGGCGGTTCGGTAGGCCTCGCTCCCGTTGAGCGCCCGGCCCCACGCCTCCGCCCACGCCGAGGTGAATGCCTCCAGTTCCACAGTGCGGCTCCCGGCTCGAGACACGACGCGCGCCGGACCCAGGAGGCCCGGCGCGCGGGGAAGCTAATCCGGTTGTCGCTCAGGGCGCGCGGCGGAGCTGCAGGCTGCCGTTGACGGTGCTCAGGCTCAGGGTCCGTCCTCCGCCGCCGATGGTGCCGGTCATCCGGCGGGGCCCCCACTTGCCCCGGATGGTCAACGGAAAATCGGTGCTCATCGATCCATTGACGGTCGAGGCGTCCACCTCCATGCTGGCCGAGGCGGGCAGATCCAGGGTGATACCGCCGTTCACGGTTTCAAACTCGGCCTCGCCCCGCCAATCGGTGCGGCCCAGGCGGGCGGTGATCGCTCCGTTCACAGTGGTCGCACTTCCCCACTCGGTGGTCTCCAGCGTGATGTCGCCATTGACGGTGCGGGCATCTCCCTGGGCGGTGAGTCCTCGGGCGACGACGTCGCCGTTGACGGTGCGGCCGTAGAATCGCACGCCCTGAGGGACCTTCACCGTCCAGGCCACCTTGACATCGTTGTCCCTGGTATTGTTGCGACCCTTGCCACCGGCCCGGCATTCGTTCTCCTCGCCGCGGCGGGCGGGTGGGTAGACGGCACAGATCGTCACGCCATCCTCGTGCTCCACCACCTTCATTTCGACCTGTTCGGGGTCGCTCTTCCGGCCCGTCTTGACCGCGGTGACCTCGACCTCGCGTCCGCCGCTACCGGATGCGTCGATGGATCCGTTGACCCCGATGATCTCGATGGTTTTCCCGGCGGCCAGGACCCCGCGCCAGTGGAAGTCGTCGATCCGTGCGGGGTGGGGACCCCTGCCCGCGACGGCGATGGTAAGGAGGGACAACAGGCCGATCATGGCGATATGCTCCCGAGAAGAGTTTCGAATCAGCTTACGGCCGGACCGGCGCCGGGGATTCAGACTTCCCCTGGGATACCCCATTCCCGCCGAGCGTTGGAACTATGTTTGGGGGCATGACCACCCTCGTCCCGACCGGGATCCGCGCGCCGACCGGAGCCGCCCTTTCCTGCAAGGGGTGGCATCAGGAGGCGGCCCTCCGGATGCTGATGAACAACCTCGACCCGGCCGTGGCGGAACGGCCGGAGGACCTGGTGGTGTACGGGGGCACCGGAAAGGCCGCGCGCAACTGGGCTTGCTACGAAAAGATCGTCGAAACCCTGCGGCGGCTGGAGAACGATCAGACCCTGCTGATCCAGAGCGGAAAGCCGGTGGGAGTGTTCCGCACCCACGAGGAGGCTCCGCGGGTCCTGATCGCAAACGCACATCTGGTTCCCCGCTGGGCCACCTGGGAGGAGTTCCGCCGGCTCGAAGCGCTGGGTCTCACGATGTATGGCCAGATGACGGCCGGCTCGTGGATCTACATCGGGACCCAGGGAATCCTGCAGGGGACCTTCGAGACCTTCGCCGAGTGCGGCCGGCAGCACTTCGGCGGCAGCCTCGCCGGCCGGTTGGTGGTGACCGGCGGCCTGGGCGGGATGGGAGGTGCCCAGCCCCTCGCGGCCACCATGAACGACGGCGTCCTCCTGGGAGTGGATGTGGACCCGGCTCGAGTCCAGCGCCGGATCGAAACCGGGTACTGCGACCGGCTCGCGAACGGACTCGACGACGCGCTCGCGCTGGTGAACGAGGCCCGGACCGCCCGCCGGGCCCTGTCGGTGGGCCTGGTGGCCAACATCGCCGACGTGCTGCCGGAGCTGGTCCGACGCGGTGTTCTCGTGGACGTCGTTACCGATCAGACCTCGGCGCACGATCTCCGGGTGGGCTACATCCCGCGGGGGTACTCGCTCGAGAGCGCGGCGGTGCTTCGGGACCAGGACCCGGCGGCGTACGAATCCGCGGTGCTCGACTCGATGGTGGCCCATGTCGAGGCCATGCTGGCGCTGCAGCAGCGCGGGACGATCGCCTTCGACTACGGCAACAACCTCCGCGGACAGGTGGCGGATCACCGGGGGATGTTGCGCGCCTTCGACATCCCGGGCTTCGTGCCGCTGTTCATCCGGCCGCTCTTCTGTCGCGGAGCGGGGCCGTTCCGCTGGGCCGCGCTCTCCGGGGACCCGGCCGACATCGCGGTGACCGATGCGGCGGTACTCGAGACCTTCCCGCACCATGACTCCCTGGCCCGGTGGATCGGGCAGGCCCGCCGCAAAGTGCAGTTTCAGGGGGTACCGGCGCGGATCTGCTGGCTCGAGTACGGCGAGCGCGCCGAGCTGGGGCGACGATTCAACTGGCTGGTGAAACACGGGAAGGTGAAAGCGCCGATCGTGATCGGGCGCGACCATCTCGATACCGGTTCGGTGGCTTCGCCCAATCGGGAAACCGAGGCGATGAAGGATGGGAGCGATGCCATTGCCGATTGGCCGCTGCTCAATGCTCTCTTGAACACCGCCTGCGGGGCCAGCTGGGTGTCCTTGCATCACGGCGGAGGGGTAGGCATCGGATACTCGATTCACGCCGGCATGGTCATCGTGGCGGACGGCACCGAGAGCGGCGACCGGAGGCTCGAGCGCGTGCTCACCGCCGATCCCGGCACCGGAGTGATGCGGCACGCGGATGCCGGCTACGAAGAGGCCATTCGCGTGGCGAAGGAGCGGGGAGTGGACCTTCCGATGATCTGATGCCGGTCCTCACCAACATCGGCGGCCTGGCCCGCTGTCTCCCCGCCGGCAGCCAGGACAGCCTCCACATGGTGCTTCGCGCGGCACTGGTGTGGGAAGGTGACCGGGTCCGCTGGACCGGACCGGCCGCCGAACTTCCCTCGGTGTACCACGACTGGCCGCGGGAGGATGCCGGGGGGCGGCTGGTGGTTCCGGGGCTGGTGGACTGTCACACCCATCTGGCGTTCGCCGGGTGGCGCGCGGAGGAGTTCGAGCTTCGGATTCGAGGCAGGTCCTATCTCGACATTGCGGCGGCGGGGGGAGGGATTGCTTCGACGGTGGCCGTGACCCGCGCCGCGAGCAGCGAATTCCTGCGCCGGCGCTGCCGCGGGCATCTGGACCAGATGGCGGCGCTGGGTGTCACCACGATCGAGGCCAAGAGCGGATACGGCCTCAGCGCCGAGCACGAGCTGCGCCTGCTGCAGATCTACCGCGAGCTGGACGAAGGAACCCAGCGGGTGGTGCCGACTCTGCTCGCCGCGCACATCGTTCCGGACGAATACCGGGACCGCCGCGCCGAATATGTCCGATTGGTCATCGAAGAGATCATTCCTCGCGCGGCGTCGGGTGGGCTCGCCCGATTTTGCGACGTGTTCGTCGAAGCGTCGGCGTTCACCTGGGAAGAGGGCCGCCTGATCCTGGAGGCGGGGAAACGCCACGGCCTCCGCCCCAAGCTCCATGCCGATCAGCTCAGCGACAGCGGCGGTGCCGCCCTGGCCGCCGAAGTGGGTGCCGCGTCGGCCGACCATCTGGAGTGCGTTTCGCAAGCAGGGATTCAGGCGCTCCGCGAGCGCGATGTCGTGGCGGTGAGCCTGCCGTTCGCAGCGCTCTTTCTTGGCGTGGCGCCGCTGCCAGCGCGGCGCCTCATCGAGGCGGGGGTCCCGGTGGCGGTGGCCACCGACTTCAATCCTGGATCGGCTCCGAGCTATCACCTTCCCATGGCGATGACGCTGGCCTGCGCGATGCAGCGGATGACGCCCGCCGAAGTCCTGAAAGGCGTAACGATCGTGGCGGCGCGGGCCATCGGGATGGATGCGGAGGTCGGCTCGCTGGAGGCGGGCAAGTCAGCCGATTTCGCGGTGATCGAGGCCGATTCGGTGGAGCAGTGGCTCTATCATCTGCGCGCCAACGCCTGCGTCAGGACGGTGGCGCGGGGGCGGGAGCTGTACCGGACCTAGGTGAACTTCCTCTCCACGATCTGGAGGATCTCCGCCTCCCGGTCCGCCGCCGCCCGGTCCAGTCGGGCGCCCTCCTCGAGAATTGACGCGATCGCCCCCCGGTCCTTGATGCCCGCCGCATTGGTGCGGACGTTCAGCCAGGCGCCGCGCACCGCCGCCCGCGCGCAGAGGGCGCCGACCCCCGCATCGGAGGCGGAGGCGGGGTTGCCGTGCTCGGCCATGGCGCGCAGCAGCTCGAACGCCGCGTGGGCCGTCCGCATCACCTGCCAGGGAATCTCCAGCGCGCCGAGGTTGGCCGCCTCCAATGCGGCCGCGCGCGCGGCCTTTTCCGGTTCGGTGGCTTTGGGCATTCCCAGCGCGCTCATCACCCGGTTGAAGGCCTGGGTATCGGCATCGACCAGCCCGAGCAATTCGTCTTTGAGGCGCTGGCCCTGCTCCGCCCAGCGGGAGAATTCCTCCCACCGGTCGTCCCAGCCCCGCTTGTGCGCGGACAGGTTGGCCACCATGGTGCCGAGCGCCGCGCCGAGCGCCCCGACCACCGCAGCCGCTGACCCGCCGCCCGGCGCCACCGATTCGGAGGCGGTTTCGTCGGCGTAGGCCTGCAGGGTGAGATGGGCGAGGCGGTGACTGTCGCCCGCCTGAAGCCGGTATTCGATGATCCTCTCCTCCGGCGTAAACGGCGTGAGGTCGTCGAGGCCCAGGGACTTGACCGCGATCTTGATCAGCTCCCGTTCGGAGACCCCGACCGAGCGCTGCTGCTTGCGGAGATAATAGCGGCCCGCGTCCAACATCGCCGCGAGCGGAATCAACCCCACCAGCTCCGAGCCGGTAACCCGGAGGCCCCGGGCCTCCGCCCGCCGGCAGACCTCATCGAACGCCACATGTAGCGGCGTGGTGCGCACATCGGTCAGGTTCATAGAGACCTGGGCGATGCCGTACTCCTCGATGTACCACCCGATGGCCTTCACCGACTTGAGTGAGCCGGGGATCATGACCGGCTGCCCCCGGGCATCGGTCACGATCCTCCCGGTCACCGGATTTCCCTCCCGTTGCGGGCGGCCACTCTCCCGGACGTCGAAGGCCACCGCATTGGCGCGGCGAGTCGAGGTGGTGTTCAGGTTGACATTGAAGGCCACCAGGAAGTCCCGGGCTCCGATCACCGTGGCGCCGCTCGTTGGGTTGAAGGCCGCGGGTCCGAAATCGGGGCGCCACGCCGGATCGGCGAGCTTCTTGGGGAGGCCCTCGTACTCGCCGGCCCGGATCACCGCCAGGTTCCGCCGCGCCGGATCCGGCTGGGCCGACTCGTAGAGATAGACCGGAAGGTCCAGCTCGCGTCCCACCCGCTCCGCCAGCCGCCGGGCCCGCTCGGCGGTCTCGGCCATGGTGATTCCCGAAATGGGTACCAGCGGGCAGACATCGGTGGCCCCCATCCGGGGGTGCTCGCCCTGGTGCCGGCGCATGTCGATGAGCTCCGTAGCGGCGGCGATGGCCCGGAACGCCGCCTCGACCACGGCTTCCGGCGGGCCGGCGAAGGTCACGACGGTGCGGTTGGTCGCGCGGCCGGAATCCACGTGGAGGAGCGTGGCCCCTTCAACCGACTCGATGCGGGCAGTAATTTGGCGAATGACGTCGAGGTCGCGTCCTTCGCTGAAATTCGGCACGCATTCGATCAGAGCAGGCATGAGGGGTCGTGGGTAGGAGTAGGCTCCGGACCAAATCTACCTGAGGGGATTCCAGATGCCGACCCGACAGCCCCCCGGCGGGGTGGACCGCCGCACCTTCTTCGGCCTCTGCTCCGCGGTGGGGTTGGGTGGAAGCGGTCTCCCTGGCGCCCTGTGGGCCGCGGCGCGGCGAGCGCCCGCGGTCACCGCGCAGGCGCCGCAAGCGCCGGCCAAGATTACCCGGGAGATGCTGGTCGCCGCCGAGACGGTGATCGGGCTCGAGTTCACCGACGCCAAACGGGACTTGATGCTCGACAACCTGAACCAGGCGCTGCTGGGGTACACCGCCCTGCGAAAGACCTCCCTCAAGAATTCGGTGCTGCCCGCGCTCCGGTTCGATCCGGTGCTTCCGGGGGCGCCGCCGCCTGGCAACCGGGCGGCGGCCCGCGCCGCCCGGCGGAAGCGTCCCGCGCCACCGCTTCCCAATCCCGCCTCGCCTCAGGAGCTGGCCTTCCTGTCGCTGGCCGAACAGGGCCGACTGCTCCGCGCCCGGAAGGTGAGCGCGGTGGAGCTGACCCAGTTGTCGCTCGATCGGCTCAAGAAATTCGACCCGGAGCTGCTCTGCGTCATCAATCTGACCGAGGAACGGGCGCTCAAGCAGGCCCGGCAGGCGGACGACGAGCTCAAGCGGGGCCAGGACCGGGGCCCGCTGCACGGTATCCCGTGGGGCGCCAAGGATCTGATCGCGGTGCCGGGGTATCCCACCACCTGGGGGTCGCCGCTCTTCAAGGACCAGATGCTGGAAGAGCCCGCCACCGTCGTGGAGCGGCTCGACGCGGCGGGGGCGGTGCTGGTCGCGAAGCTCTCGCTGGGAGAGTTTGCCCAGGGGGACGTCTGGTTCGGCGGCACCACCAAGAATCCCTGGAAGACCGAGCAGGGGTCGAGCGGCTCTTCGGCGGGGCCGGCGTCCGCCACCGCAGCGGCGTGCGTCGGTTTCGCGATCGGCAGCGAAACACTCGGCTCGATCGTGTCTCCCTCGACCCGCTGCGGGGTGAGCGGCCTCCGGCCGACGTTCGGCCGGGTGAGCCGGTTCGGAGCGATGGCCCTTTCGTGGAGCATGGACAAACTGGGTCCGCTGTGCCGGAGCGCCGCCGACTGCGGCCTGGTGTTCGGCGCCATCCACGGCCCCGACGGGAAGGACCCCACGGTCTACGCGCGGCCGTTCGACTGGGAACCGGAGCGGGGCCTCGCCGGGCTCAAGGTGGGGTACCTCAAGGCCGCGTTCGAGGCGGACCACCCGACCAAGGCGTTCGACTCCAAGGCGCTCGAGGTGTTCCACGGGCTCGGCGTCGAGCTCATTCCCGTCGACCTGGCCACCGACTTGCCGGTGAGCGCGCTGCGAATCATCCTCACCGCCGAAGCGGCGGCGGCCTTCGACGAACTGACCCGCTCAGGGCGCGACGACCAGATGGTGCAACAGACCCGGAATGCCTGGCCCAACAGCTTCCGCACCGCCCGGTTCATCCCGGCGGTGGAGTACATTCAGGCCAACCGGATCCGCACCCTCGTCATGCAGCGGATGAATGAGGTCATGCGGGCGGTGGACGTCTTCATCACTCCCTCCTTCGGCGGGAACGTGCTCCTCACCACCAACCTGACCGGGCACCCCGCGGTGGTCCTTCCCAACGGCTTCAATCAGGACGGAACTCCGGTGAGTCTCTCCTTCATCGGTCGGCTGTTCGGCGAAGCCGAGCTCATCGCCGTGGCGGAGGCCTATCAGGGCGCCACCGACTTCCACCTCAAACACCCACAGAAGTTCAGCTAGACGATGCGGTCCACCGCCGGGACCCGCCTTCGGTACGTCTCCGCGCTGCTGACCTCCGCGGCGGGCGTGGCGGCGCTGCTTCTCTTCCCGGAGTTTTTTCACCGCACGCCGTTCCTGCCGGCCGCGGCCGTCGCACTGGTCACCCTGATCGTGAGCGGTGTCGGCCCGGCCATCCTCGCCGAGGGGATGATCCTCCTGGCGACGACCTACCTCGCGCTGCCGCCCTACCGATCCTTCGCGATTGCCGAACCGGGAGATCTGGCGCGACTGGGGGTATTCCTGGCCCTGTTCGGTCTGGCCGACCTTCTGGCCTGGCGGCTCGAGATGGTGCGCGCCGCCGCGGAGGAGCGGGAGCGCGCGCTCCGGGAAAGCGAGACCCGCTATCGCCACCTGCTCGAGCAGGCCTCGGATGGCATCGTGCTCGCCGCGCCGGACGGTCGGCTGGTCCTGGTCAACCACCGGGCCTGTGAGATGCTCGGGTACACCGAGCCGGAGCTGCTGCGGCAACCGCTCCCGACCCTCTACGACCCGGCGGAACTCGACCGGGCACCGCTCGCCTGGGATGAGCTGGCCCGGACCTCCTACGTGCTGCGGGAGCGCCGGCTCCGGCGCAAGGACGGCTCGACCTTTGTCGCCGAGCTCAGCGTGCGCCGTACCGCCGACGGGCTGGCCCAGGCGATCGTCCGGGATATCACCGAGCGACGCCGCGCCGAGGCGGCGCTGCGATCCGAGCGTGACCTGTTGGACGGGATTCTGGCGACCACGGAGGCCGGCATCGTGGTGGTGACCCCGGAGGGCCGCGTGGTCTTCACCAATCCCAAAGCGGAAGCGGTGCTCGGAATCACCCGCGAGCTGCTCGCCGAGCGGACCGCGCTGCCCGAGGGTTGGCGGTTCCTCACCCTCGAGGGCGCCGTGCTTCCGGACGCCGAGCGGCCGGTGCGGCGGGTGGTGGCCACCAACCAGTCGGTGCAGGATGCCCGGGTGGTGCTCGAGCGGCCCGACGGGACCCGCCGGGTGCTCTCCATCAATGCATCCCCGCTGCGGGACGGGACCGGCGCCATCACCGCGGTGGTGGCTTCGATGTCCGACGTGACCGAACAACTTGGCGCCCAGCAGGCGCTCCGGGATCGCGAGGAGCAGCTGCAGCGGATCACCGCCGCGGTGCCCGGAGTAGTGTATCAGTACGTCGCTGGCCCGGGAGAGGAGGAGCGCTTCGTGTTCGTGAGCGAGCGGGCCCGGGAGCTCCTTGGGGTGAGCGCGGAGGAGATTCTTCGCGATCCGCAGCGGGCCTGGACCACGCTGGACCCCGAGGATCGGCGGGCGATGTCGGTGGCGTTCACGAAAGCCTCGGAACGGCCGGGGTCATGGAGCTTCGATTTCCGGGTCGGCGGCCCCGGCGACCCGGTGCGATGGCTGCGGGACATCGCCACGGCGGTCGCCGAGCGGGATCCCGACCGGATCATCTGGACCGGGGTGATCGTGGACATTACCGAGCGGAGGCTGCTGGAGGAGGAGCTCCTTCAGTCGCAGAAGATGGACAGCCTCGGCCGTCTGGCCGGAGGCGTGGCGCACGATTTCAACAACCTGCTCACCGTGATTCGCGGCTACGCCGATGTCATCTCCTGGGGGTTGGGCGATGAAGACCCCCGGCTCGGTGAGGTCCGGGAAATCCGCCGCGCCGCCGATCGCGCCACCTCGCTCACCCGGCAGCTGCTCGCCGTGAGCCGGCGTCAGGTGCTGGTCCCGACCGAGGTGGATGTCAACTCGCTGGTGCAGGAAATGGAGCGGATGCTCCGGCGCGTGATCGGCGAGAACATCACTATCGTCACGCTGCCGGGCCCCGATCCGGGCTGGGTGCGGGCGGACGCCGGCCAGCTCGAGCAGGTGTTGCTCAATCTCGCGGTGAACGCTCGAGACGCCATGCCCTCCGGCGGCACCCTCACGATCGAGACCCGTCGCCTCCTGCTCGCTCCCGGGCGCGATGAGCCGTGGACCCGCGGTGTCACTCCGGGCGACTACGTCGTTCTCCGGGTGAGTGATACCGGCATCGGGATGGATCGGGCGCTCCAGGCCAAGATCTTCGAGCCCTTCTTCACCACCAAACCCGCGGGCGAGGGTACCGGGCTCGGATTGTCCACGGTCTACGGCATCGTGCAGCAGAGCAGCGGCGCCATCACGGTGGAGAGCGAGCCGGGCCTCGGCACCAGCTTCCGGATCTTCCTCCCCAGGGGCGAGGCGCGGGACGGTGCCGTCCACTATCCGGCGCAGGACCGGCCGCCGGTGCTCACCGGACAGCCCCGCGCGGCGGTGCTGCTGGTCGAGGACGACGACGGGGTCCGGCAGCTCACCACTCGCATGCTCGAGCAGTACGGATTCCTCGTGGTGGAGGCGCGGAGCGGCGTCGAGGCACTGGCGCTGCTCGACGGGACCGCGGCGCGGGTCGACGCGATCGTCACCGACGTGGTCATGCCGGGCATGAGCGGAAAGGAACTGGCGGGACGCCTGCGATCGCTGCGGTCCGACCTGCCGGTGCTCTTCCTCTCCGGCTACACCGGAGACGAAGTGCTGGACGAGCTGCAGAGTCATCCCCGCCAGGCGTTTCTCCAGAAGCCGTTCTCGCCCGACGCCCTTGCGGCGGCGCTGGAGGATTTGCTGGCGCCCGGGGCGGGGGATCCGTCGCTTCGCTCAGGGTGACTGGATCGCGGGCCACTGCTGGGTGACGCAATGGACGGCGCCCAGTCCCCAGACCAGATCGGTGCAGTCGATGATCCGGACCGGCCGGTCGGGAAAGAGCGGCTGCAGGGTGTCCCGGGCCCGCCGGTCCCGCTGGGGGTCGTAGCCGGGCAGCAGCACCACTCCGTTGCCGATGTAGAAATTCGCGTAGCTGGCGGGAAGCCGTTGGCCGTCCTGGTACAGGGCGGGTGGCATCGGCAGCTCGACGATGCGGAGCGGACGCCCGTCCTGGTCGGTCATGGCACGGAGCCGCTCGAGATTGTCGCGCAGCACGGCGAAGTTGGGGTCGCGGGGGTCCTCCTCCACCACCGTCACCACCGTCCCCGGGGCCACGAACCGCGTCAGATCGTCGATGTGGCCGTCGGTGTCGTCGCCCTCGATGCCACAGCCCAGCCAGAGGATCCGGGTCACCCCGAAGAACTTCCGCAGGTAGCCCTCGATCTCGGGTCGCGAGAGTCCCGGGTTCCGGTTGGGATTGAGCAGGCACTGCTCGGTGGTGAGGAGGCTGCCCGCGCCGTTGACGTCGATGCTGCCCCCTTCGAGCACGATTCCGGGCGAGACGACCGGCACCCCCAGCTCGGCGCCGATGCGGGTCGGAATGACGTCGTCGAGATCGAAGGGCGGGTACTTGTTTCCCCAGGCGTTGAAGCCCCAGTCCAGAATCAGCTCCTCGCGGCCGCTAGCAGTGTCCTGTTGCACGAAGACGGGACCGTGATCGCGGCACCAGGCGTCGTTGGTGGGGTGGCGATGAAAGACGACCCCCCCGGCGGGGACGCCGCCCCGGCGGAGCGCGGCGCCGGCGCTCTCCTCCAGCGCCGCGTCGGCCACGTTGATGTGGACCTCCTCCCCGGGCAGCAGGTGTCGCACGATCTCCGCGAAAATCGCCGGGACCGGTTCGAACTTGCCGGGCCAGGAGGCTTCCTTATGCGGCCAGCTGAGCCAGGTGCCGCGGTGCGGCGCCCACTCCGGGGGCATCCGGTACCCAGTCACCGGTCGCCGTCGAGATACCGTTCCGTCAGCCCCGCGTAGGCATCGATCCGCCGGTCCCGCAGGAACGGCCAGTGGGTTCGCGCCACTTCGACCTGGCTCAGGTCGCAGGGAACCACCAGGAGCTCTTCGTTCTGCCCGGCCTTGGCCAGCAGCCGCCCGTTCGGATCGGCGACGAAGCTCCCGCCCCAGAACTCCAATCCCCCCGCGGGCCCCGGCTCGAAGCCGACCCGATTGACCGCGGC
>JBGPEJ010000014.1:0-25524 GCA_041482775.1 Gemmatimonadota bacterium
CAATTCCTCCAGGGAAGGACGCGCTACTCCGCCCAGGACGTGGTCGACTGGCTGCTGCCTCCGGGGTGAAGGCAACCCCGCGCCTATGACACGGGAATCCGCTTCTGCGGGTCAACGAACGGCAGCGCGGTGACCGTGGCCGTACGCGATCCCCATTCGGTGGCCACTTTCACGGTGGTGCCAGTCACCGCAAGTGAGGTTGGGAGCCAGCAGTAGCCGATGTTCTTCTTGAGCCGGGGGGAGTAGATCGCCGAGGTCACCTTTCCGACCGGTCGGCCCTCCGCGTGGGCCGGCCACTTGGTGAAGTTGAGGGCCGGAAAGGGATCCCCGTCCAGTTCGACGCCGGTAATCCGGCGCCCCACACCCCGGTCGCGGATCCGCCGAAGGGCGTCCATCGCCACGCATTCCCCGGTCATCTCGAAATCCACCAGCCGTTCGAGCCCCATCTCAAACGGGTTGTTCTCGTAGGTCATGTCGGCGCCCCAGTTGAAGATTCCGCCTTCGATCCGGCGGATATCGCTGGGGCCGGTGGGCCGGATGTCGTAGGGGGCGCCGGCCTTCAGAATCCTCTCCCACAGTTCGGTCCCGCGTGATGGGTCGAGGAGATAGATCTCGTAGCCGACTTCGGAGGTCCAGCCGGTCCGGGTGATGATCACCGGAATCCCGGCCACCTTGGCCTCGCGAAAGAAGTAGTACTTGAGGTCGAGGATCTCCTCCCCGAAGAGCGCCCGGACCACGTCGCGGGACTTGGGCCCCTGGATCTGCAGAGGGTGGGCTTCCGCCTCACTGATCTCCACGTCGAGGCCGGACCTGGCCGCGAGCCCCTTGGCGTAGAACAGGGCGTCGCTCGATGCCAGGGCAAACCAGAACCGATTCTCGCTCATCCGAGTCATCACCGGGTCGTTCAGGATGCCGCCGTCGGCCGCGCAGATGAGCACGTATTTCGCCTGGCCCACCGCGCACTTGGACAAGTCCCGGGGGGTCATCAGCTGGGCCAATCGCAGCCCGTCGTTGCCCGACACCTCGAGGCAGCGCTCCACCGCAACGTCCCAGAGGGTCACGTGCTTCAAGAGATGCCAGTACTCGGCCTCGAAATCGTCATAGTGGGTGGGGAAGAGCATGTGATTGTACACCGTGTAGCCCCGGGGGCTGTGACGCTGTTCCGCCTCGTAGAAGGGCGAGCGCCGCAGGCGAGCGCCCCGCTGGACCAGGCTCATGTCAAACGGCGGCATCAGGACTCTCTTTCGGCAAGTACGGTTGGCGCAGCGAGGCGATTCCGGCGTACGGCGAGTGACCAGATGTACCACAAACGAAGGCACCCGGCCAGCGCAACGCGGGTGGCTTGACAGGTGGCCGGAGCTCTTGTATATAACCATACGGTTAGCTAACTGATTGGTTAGGTGCGCATGGCCACGGATACCCTCAGCACCACCTTCAGCGCCCTCGCCGACCCCACGCGCAGAGCAATCCTCGCCCGGCTCACGGGCGGCGCCGCCACGGTGAAGGAGCTCTCGGCACCGTTCGCGATGAGCGGCCCCGCCGTCTCCAAGCACCTCCGGGTGCTCGAGCGCGCCGGGCTCATCGCGCGGGGCCGGGAGGCCCAGTGGCGCCCCCGCCGGCTCGAGGCGGCGCCGCTCAAGGAGGTCGCCGAATGGGCCGAGAACTATCGTCGCTTCTGGGACGCAAGCTACGAACGACTGGACAAGTACCTCCAACACCTGAAAGAAAAGGAGCGGAAACATGGACACCGCAAGTAAGGTCGGCGCAACGACGTTCTCGATGCCGTCCGACCGGGAGATCGCCATGACCCGCGTCATCGACGCGCCGCGCCGGCTGGTCTTCGACGCCTGGACCAACCCCGAGCACTTGCCGCACTGGATGCTCGGCCCCGAAGGCTGGACCATGCCGGTCTGTGAGGTCGATCTCCGCCCCGGCGGCGAATGGCACTTCGTCTGGCGCCGAACCGACGGGAGCGAAATGGGGATGCGCGGCGTGTACCAGGAGATCAAACCGCCGGAGCGGCTGGTTTCCACGGAGTCGTGGGGCGGCGACTGGCCCGAGACCCTCAACACGCTGACCCTGACCGAGGTGGACGGGAAGACCACGATGACCAGCACCATACTCTACCCGTCGAAGGCGGCTCGCGACGCGGCGGCCAAGAGCGGGATGAAGGAAGGCGCCTCGCTGGGCTTCGAACGCCTCAATCAGTACCTGCGAGGGGATCCGGTTGCATCGTGACGCGCTCCAGCGGACCGGCGAACCTATCCACTCTCGACCCACGCCAGGGACAACCCCGATGACGACGGGCACGCGCAGGCCGGGCGAATTCTGCTGGATCAACATGCTGACACCGCGGCCGGAACAGGCGCGCGCATTCTTCGGCACGCTGCTCGATTGGACGTACGCCGACATCCCGGGCATGGGCCACTTGGTGAAAGTCGGCGGGCGGGACATCAGCGGCCTCTTCGACCTCGACGGTCCGAACACACCGCCGGGAACGCCGCCGCACATCGGGGTCATGGTGAAGGTCGACAGCGCCGACGCCACCGCCGCGAAGGTGACCTCGCTCGGCGGCACCGCCCGCCCGGCGTTCGACATCATGGAGAATGGCCGCATGGCCGTCTGCTTCGATCCCAACGGCGCCGGATTCGACCTCTGGCAGCCGAAGAACGGCCCCGGCACCGATGTCGACGACAGCCGGCACGGCGCTCCGAGCTGGTTCGAGACGCTCACGAGCGACGTCGCACGAGCGACGACGTTCTACTCCGCGCTGTTCGGCTGGACGCCGGAGGAAATGCCGGCGTCAGGCATGAAGTACACCACTTTCAAGCTCGGCGAACGCTACGTGGCCGGGATGCTGCAGATCCCACCGGAGATGGACACGCCAGCAAAGACGAAATACTGCGACCTCGGGTGGGAAAGCAGGTCTTTGAGTCTTGTCATGTGCATCGCTGTGCCGCTCACGAAGGGGGAATGGTGAGCAGGGCCGTCCGGGTGCTTCAGGACCTCGAGGCGAGAAGCGCCGGAAGAACCGACGCCGGTTCGGCGTCAGGCCTTCGCGTCCGTCGCCGCTTGGACCGCCTGCCGGAAGTCCAGCGGCGCCTGGATACCGGCGAACGGCTCCTGGGTGCCGCCAGTGCCGATGACGACGATCTCACCATACCCGAACAGCCGGCCAGCGAGGCTTTGACTGACGGTGATGCCCTCGATCTTGGGAAGGAGAAGCTCGATGGACCGCGTCCGTAATACCCCCAGCTTGATGATCACCCGCTTGTTCGTCACCGCGAACTCCGAGGAGCGCCGCTTCAGGTAGGGCACCGCCACCACCACGATGGCCGCCGCCACCGGCAGGATGGCGAGGAGCTGCTGGCTCGCGCTCAGGGCCAGCACCGTCAGGGGAGCCAGAAGTACGACGACGAGGAGCACTGGCAGGAAATACAGCTTCCAGTGCAGTCGGGTCCGAAAGCTGACAGCTTCGCCCGCCAGGAGGTGCCGTTCAACGTAACTCATATCGCCTTGCGTGTGGATGCGGGGGGCTGAACCCCCCGTCAGGGTGATGCCGAGTTTGGTCTACCGCTCGACGAACCGATCGCTCGCGTGACTGTCGTAGTCGATGCCGTGCTTCTGCTTCAACTGTTGAATGTACTGGAGCTGACCCCTGGTGTGCGGGCTGGCGACGCCATCGCCGAGTGGCTCGTTGGTGTGCAGCAGAATCTCCTCCAGGCAACTGTCCAGGCTCATGCGCTTGTGCTCGGCGAGGTCCCGGAGCAGCGCCGCGAGACGCTTCTCCAGACGCACCGGGACATCCACCCGTTCGATCTCGAGCGGGGGACCGGCATTGAACAGGTGGTGTCCGAATCCGAGCTCGTACCCGTACAGGTCACGGACCCTGTAGTCGCGCAGCCCATAGGGTCTGTCTCCGGGAGGTTCCACGACATCGACACCGTTCGCGCGCTGGAACTCGTACAGCTCGTCGGCGTCGCCGACCACGAAGTACACCGAGCATCCGGTGGGGCCGGGCGTACCCTGTTCCAAGAACATCTGAACCCGGCCCAGGTTCAGTCCCGCCATTTCGGGGGGCTCGCCCCAGGTGAAGGCCAGCTTGAACCCGAGTCTCTTCGTGTAGAAATCGACGGCGGCGGGGACGTCGCTGACCCGCAGGGCTGGGTGGTGCTGTTCGCAGTCGATGTCGGGGGTTACGGGCATGGTCATTGGTCTCCTGGCCGAGCTGGCGCACCCTGGTTTGGATTCACGGACGCGCCGCACCACTCAGCACGCGCCACGCCCAGAAACACAGCGCCCCCGCCGCGAGCGTGATGAGGACGTACCATGGTTGCGTCGCCAGGCGCGGGCCCTCCTCGATGACACGCCAGAGGTGGGCCAGAGCGAGCAGGCCGAAGACCACGCCGGTGGTCATGACATAGGCTTTCACAGGATCGTCTCCCCGAGTGAGACCTTCCTTCATATCGCACCACCGACCAGTGCCGCGTGCTTCCGCGGTACGGAATCGCGGCGCGGCTCCCCAGCTATTCTACCTCGCCATCTCGGGCCCGCCAGAGCGGCCCGACAAACCCATTCACCGAGGTGCTCGGCCGGCAGCCGGCGCTTCCCGCTGGGCTGGCATGCTCGACCTGAGACAGGGGGAGAGGGTTCCCGGGTAGTTGCCTCACCGGGGCGGGCACCGGGAAATCGGGGGTCGCTGAGCCAGGCGTCGAGTCGTCGCTGGCGGAGGGCGGCATAACACCGGCAGTCCGGATACAGTGCCACGCCGGCCGGAATGACATCCCGCGCTCCGGATGGGGCTACCGGACTCTCGCGCTGAGGCTAAGTTCGTGCGCCGACATTGCTGGCACTCACACGAGATAGGAGCGTAAGATGGGCCACCTGAGCCTGAACAGCCGGAGCATCGCCCCGGGGTTGACCGTGAACGACCTGCAACGCAGTCTCCGCTTCTACACCGAGGGCCTCGGATTTACCGTGAAGGAGAAGAACGAAGTCGATGGCCAGGTCCGGTTTGTGATGCTCACGGCTGGTCGTGGGGAGCTCGGGCTGGGTCAGGACGACTTTGCGAAGGGCCGGAACCGGGTGAAGGGCGTCGGCCTGCGGCTGTGGATTTCCACGGCGCAAGACCTCCGCCTCCTGGCTGATCAGGCGAAGGCCGCCGGCATCACGTTGGACAGCGACGTGGCGGCGCTCCCCTGGGGCCCCCTGGCCTTTGCGGTAACCGACCCCGATGGATTCAAGCTCACCCTCGCAAACGACCCCTGATTCGGCCGGGCGCCGTCGCGGCCTAGGCCGCGACGGCGTATTCGCTTTTGACCAAGCCGCTCGGATAGTGCTGCGTCGCCACGTGCCGCAGCAGAATGTCGCGCGGCACGGCCCCGAAGAGCGGAACCCCCTCTCCAATGAGCACGGGGACTCGAGTGATGATGAGACGCTGAATGAGACCCGCCCGCAGGAACCGCTGAATCGTGATCCCGCCATCGACGTAGAGGTGGTGAACCCCTCGGGCCGCGAGCCGCGCCACGATCTCAGCCGGCGGCCCGGCCATCTGTTCAACAACCCCGTTCGCCGCGGACAGGTCGATGGGGCGGCTGCTCAGGACCACGACGCGCTTTTTCCCATAGGGCCAATCCCCCAGGGTCAACACCTTCTCGAAGGTATTGCGGCCGATCACCAGCGCATCGACGCTGGCGATGAACTCGTCGTACCCGTGAGGCTCGCCGCCACCCGCGGGTAGAAAGTCGAAGTCCCCGTTGGGTCGTGCGATGAATCCGTCGAGGCTGGTGCCGATGAAGACCGATACCGTCATCGTAGACTCCTGCGCGGTTGCCGCGGGTCAGTTCGGCGCCGCCTCGCACTTGCGATCGTGAAGGGGAGCGCGGCCATTTCAGCCTGCGCATGGCACACCTGGACCGAGGGTGGCTGCGCCCCTTCGAGCGGAATTGGCTCAGGGCTTGGCGCGGCGAGAGAGATGCGCATCAAACGTTCGGAAAAGGGGAGCCATCGAGCGGTCGCCGCCTGAAATGTTCGGTTTCCCCGGCAACATGCTCCGGACTCGGTTGCGGCAAGGTCGGGGCTTCGGCCAGGTACATCATTCTCGACACCGCTCCCCGGCGCGACAGCTCCACCACCGTTTCGAGATAGTCCTGCTGGCTCGCCACCTCGGCAGCGCTCAACACCTGTTCGAGTTGGCCGCGCCGCGCTTGCATGGCCGCCAACCTCCCGCCGGCGTTGCGGAGCACGCTCCTGGTGCGGTCCTCCGTCTCGATCAACCGGAACCCTGCGGCTCCGAGCAATCCCTCGTTCCACCCAGCCGAAACAAATTGGGTGTAGCCATGGAAGCTTCGTGACCGCACCTCGTCGTTCGAGACCGAACCGGTCACCACTCCGGCGTCGGTGAACAAGAACCTTCCGCCGGGCGATAGCAGCGCCGCAACCTGACGGAAGAATCCCAGGCGATCGCGCAGATGCGATACCACGTCCAGCGACATCGCCGCGTCGAACGAGCGAGGGGCCAAGGGCAGTGGCCGGTTCAGATCGGCCTCGTGAACCGACAGCAACGAGTCGACACCGAGCGAGACGGCGCGGGTGCGCCCGACCTGGAGCGCCGCCGGGCTCAGTTCTACTCCGGTGCCCGAACACCGCACGGTGGCGAGCATGAAGCAGAGCGGGCCGCAGGGGCCGCAGCCAAGATCCAGAAGCCGGCTGGCAGGTGAGAGCTTGAGGCGCGGGATGTCCTCGCGAAGTTCCCCCGCGCTGACCCAGGAGTGTTGCCCGATGTCCTCGCCGTAGGCATCGCCGCGAAGCTGACGCATCAACGGCGAGTCGAACTCCCGATAGACGCCTTCGTATCCGCCCGCCGGCGATTCCTTGAAGGTGTCCATGGTGTGCGCCGCCTTGCGATCGCAACGAGGCAGGAGTTAGGGCGCCGCGCCCGGCCTTCACGGTGGACCGCTCCAAGCCACAGCGCCGGATTCGGGCAGTCCCCAGGTGGCCGGTGTGGCCAATTCGAGACTATTCCCAGCCGGATCGCGAAAGTACACCGACCGGCCGCCGCCGGGCCAGTCGATTTCGCGCTCAATGGCCACCCCTGAGCCCAGCAGGTGGGCGCGCCACGCCGGCAACTCGCGCTCTGCCATTCGAAAGGCCAGGTGTCCCGGCCCTTGGGCACCATGATGGACCGGCTCGGCGATCGTTGTCGTTGGATTGAACAGCAGCACCACGCCCGCTCCACACCGGAAGAAGACGTGTCTCCCCGGTTGCTTGGCGATCCGCTCGAGACCGAGGACGGTTGCGTAGAATGCCTCGGCCGCCTCAAGGTCAGCGCAATAGAGAGCGGACTCGAGTACACCAGTCGGCCGCATTTTGCCTCACCCTCCGGCCTCTGCTGCCCCCTTCACCGCACGTGCACTGCGACCGTCACCGCCGGCGGGAAGGGTGAGGGAGGCGCCGGCGGCGCACCCGGTGGCGGCGGCGGCGGTAGCAGAAAATCCGGGATCCCGAATCTGAGGGTGAGCTCCCCCGCCTTGGCCGGGGTGATCTCGAAGTCGTAGATCTCGCCCGGATCGAACACCAGCACCGCCGGCTTCATGAGCGCCTGCGTGGTCGGCAGGGGATAGCCGTCCTTGGCCACCGCGCGCCACTCAATCGGCTTGCCGTCCTGATTGAGCGACACCTGAGTGGGCGCGTCGCCCGCGAGGTTGAAGAGGCGGAAGCGGTAGCGGGTCCCGGCCTTGAGCTCCATCGGCCCCGGCGCGGCGCTGCCGTTCATCACGATCCTGGGAAACGGCCCTTCGATGACGTTCCGAACGGTTCCCGCCGTCCCGAAAAAGAGCACCCGATCGGTCTCCGGGTTGAACTTCTCTCCTGGCGCCAGGACGATGATCGGCCCGTACAGCCCGGCGCCCATCTGCTTTGCCTCGCTGAAATGGGAGTGATACATGAACGACCCGGCGCGCGGCGGGGTCCACCGCACCGTCAGTGAATCGTGCGGCGCAATGGGCGGGAGGATGTTGCCCGTCGACCCGCTCCACCCCGGCACGCCGTCGGGGTAGCTCTCCAGCTCGATGCCGTGCCAGTGCACCGCGGCATGATCGTCGGACTGATTGACGATGGTCACCTGCACCCGCTTGCCCCGATCAAGAATCAGCGTCGGGCCCGGCACCGGCATCGCGGCGGGATCGGCGGCGTGCTTGCTGTCTTCCATCACATACGACATCGCCGGTTGATCGCCGTAGACGCCGGGCTTTTCGCGCTGCACGATGCGGATCACCCGATCGGGCGCTGAGTAGGCGATGGCCGGGCCCTTCGGCGCCACGGTGATGCCCATCACCAACCCGAACATCTGGTGCGGCCGGTCCGACTTGTGCTGATCCATCGCCGCCATGTCCGTAACCCCGTTCTCGGTATCGAGCGCGATGAGCCTGGAGAGATGGGCGGCATAGTGGCAGTGGTAGATCCAGTTGCCGGGACGATCGGCCTTCCAGGAAATCTCGATCGCCTGGAACGGCACGACGATCTGGGTGACCGCCATCAGGCGTTGGGCCGGCGCGTAGGCGCTGTCCACCAGCCCGTCGCTGTGGCTATCCACGCGAAAGTAGAAGCCATGGAGGTGCATCGGATGATCGGCTTCGGTGAAGTTGATCACCCGCCAGTGGATCGAGTCTCCCTGCGCGTACGTCAGGCGCTCGGTGTGCGGCCAGGACAGGCCGTTGATCGCCATGACTCCCCGGGTGAAGCCGGAGGGACTGTGGCTCTTGGGATCGATGGTGAAATACCAGGAGAGCGCCATGACGCGGTCGGGTGCGGCGTTAGGTCGGTCCACCACGATGGCGCCATGGAGCTGGGTGTCTTCGGCGGGGCGGCCGCCGAACTGATCGGCGCCGCTCCGCGCGGCGTAGTAATAGGTCCCCGGCGCCGCCGCCTTGAACTGGAATGAGACCGTGGCGCCCGGCGCCACGACGAGGGTGTCGCCGGGGGTACGGGTCTTCCCGAGTCCGCCGACGGTGATCGACCGGCCAAGGGTGTTATGGAGGGTTCCTCGGATCTCGGTGCCGACCGGTACCCGGATGAGAGGCCCCGGCGTGGAGAGGGGGTGTCCTACCTCGGCGAACGCCCCCAGGCCGTCGAGGGCGCGGCCCCCTTCCCCCTCCGGCCGCCAGCTGCCGCTCCGGACCTCCAGGGCGAGAGTGAGGACGCCGTTCCGGAGCGTCCCGGCGGCGAGACGGTTGTCGTTGGGCTGGATGGCCTCGGGCCCCGTGAAGACGGTGGAGCCGGTGGCCAGGACGGAGGAGCAGACTAGGGCGGCATAGCTCAGCAATCGGAACATGCTCAGCCTCTGGAGGGGGGCGCAGGGAGCTGGATGGGGGAGAACTCCGGTGCGTGCGCCTAACCTACCAGCGGCAGGCCGGCGCCGCCACGCTCTGCCCCGCTTGGCTCGCCGACCGCCTGACCGTGCGGACATCTACCCCATCGGCATTCCGGGCATTTTCTCACTGGACGGCGGGACCAGGCCCTTCAGCCGAAGATACACGACGACGTTTCCGTAGTGCTCCCAGGTGTGCCACAGGTTCCAGGTTCAACATGCCGAACCTGGTCCGGCTCCTCCCGGACGCAACTAGTTCCGCGCCCGACGCATCGGTCAATGCCTCGTAGGCGCCGTCGCAATACACGAAGGCCGCTTTCAGCGCGGCCACCAGGTCGGCCTTGGTGGACAGCGTATTCTCGATCTCGGTGTAGGCCGCCTTCCTGGTTTCACCCCTGACGGGAGCGCACAGATTGTATTGATCGTCCGCCACGTGCGCCACCTGTTGGCCGAAGCTGCGCACATCGGGCGACGGCTTGAACCCGTAATCAGTCGCGGGCATTTTTTCCGCTGCCCTGATGAAATAGTCTCTGATGACTTGGTAGTCCGACCTGAGGCCCGCGCTGAGCGGGCTGCCTTGCGCCCACGCCGATGCTCCGCCGCCGGTCATTGCAACGGTCAGCGCGAACGCGAATGATCGGTTCATGGCTGAGCCCTCCCAGGCCCCTTTCGGGATCGCTGCAGACAGGCGGACCACTCCGCAGCATTCCACCCCTACGCGGCGGCCGAAAACGGGTTTCGGGGGTCCGCCTACCGAGCCGGGTGTCCGGTGGTCACTGGCTCCGTCGCCGACGCGGCGTGCGCTTCGGGGATTTCCTGCTCGCGCCCGGCCCGCTCGCGGCGGGCAGGCACGCCGCGAGCAGCTTCTTGGGCGCGTTGAATCGCCATCCCTGCTCCAGGATATCGTGGAGATCGGGGGAACGGACGCTCGCGAGCCGGATCAGGACGGTCGGGTAGCCGCGATAGTGGTCGGTGGTAAAGAAGGTGGCCGGCTCGGCGAGCATTCGGAAGTCGCGTTCGTCGAAACCGCACTTGACCGCGAGCGTCTCGCCGTCCTCCCGGAGCCGGGCGAGAAACCTGCCCTTCACCCGGAAGGCGGGAGTGCCGTAGCACGTCCCTTCCTCGACCCCTGGGAGGGTGAGCGCGATCCGTCGGACCGTCTCGAATGTCGCCGGAGTCCGTTTTCGCATGTCGAGCTACCCTCCCTCCGAGACCTCACCGCCCGACTCCCGGGGCCCTGAGCTTGATGGGCGGTCTAGCCGGGGCCGGAGCCGGAGATCTCCGCCAGGATCTCCTCGGTCCGCCGGATCGTCGCGAATTCCCCATGGAGGCTGGCCAGCGCGAGTCGGTGCATCTGTTCGGCACTGTGGTGGTCGCCATCCGGGCCGGTTCGCTCAAACGTGGCGGTTGCGTCCGACACCACAACCGTCGTGAAGCCGAGGTTCGCGGCCATCCGGGCGGTTGTCGACACGCAGTGATCGGTGGTAAGGCCGACCAGGACGAGGGTCTGAATCTGTTGAGCCCGGAGATTCGCTTCCAGCGCCGTTGCGATGAAAGCACTGTTCACCGGCTTCTGAAAGGTCGGCTCGCCGGACTGTGGAATGGCCTCCGGCTTGAACGCGTTGCCGGGCTGATCGGCGCGGAGCGGTGAGTTGGGATCCTGCGACATGTGCTGCACGTGAATCACCGGCCGGTGTGTCTGCCGCCACGCAGCGAGCAGTATCGAAATATTCCGTTCCGCTTCCGGGTTGTTCCGCCTGCCCCAACGCGGCTCGTCGAAGCCTTTCTGCACGTCAATGAGGACCAGCGCAGTATTCGCTGCCAGAGTCATGGGAGCCGGTGGGTCAGAGGGATCTGGGGTGCGGCGTGACGGGCTTACGCCGGCGATTTCAGCTTCGCCTCGCCCGGCGGGCCGAGATCGACGGCGCGGGTGCTCTCCGAACCGGGTGCCGGATGGGAGTCAACCACATGAATCCAGAGCCGCCAGCCCTTGAGAAACTGCCCGATTTGCGGGTGTTCGAGCCGGCCGATGCCGCTCAATTCCTTGATGCCGACAGACCGCACAATGGTAGGCTGGCTCTCCCGTGCAGGGTCCACCAGCCATTGTACGGTGAGGTTCGACGTGGTGGACTCGGAGCCTCCTCTCCGGATGATAACCCGGTAGTATCCGGACCGGCCCTCCGCATTCCAACGCCCGCCGGTAACGACAGCCGAAACCGTCGGGTCCACCGAAGCCGAGTCCTGGGCCGGCGCGATGTGCGCGGCCGCGAAGAGTACCGGGATCAGCACGAGGAATGGTTTGGTAGTCATGGAGCAATCCGGCAGGGCCTCCGGGAAGCTGGTGATCCGCCGACTCACCCAAACATACCTCGCGCCCGCCAGGCTAGCTGAGGCTACGCAACGCCGCCTCGTCCAGCTCAACGATCAACGGCGGGTCGACCCGGTAGTTGCTGTACCTGAGCCAGCGCGGCCTGACCCGGAAATATGTGATGCCCGGCCAGGTAAGCCGGTCCGGCCCGTCGGGAAAGGTCGCAAAGTACAACCGCTGGATCGCTTCAAGTTCACTGCCCTGAGGGGAATCGGCGACCCCTTCGTACTGCACGGTCTCTTCCTCGCCGTCGAGGAGGCCGCCGATCACAAAGGCGAGGTGGGGATCGGTCGCCAGGTTCTCCGCCTTGCGGGTGGTGGCGAGCGTGTCGAAGACCAGTTCGAAGTCATCGGAGACGGCAATGCCGACCACGGCCGCCTGCACCCCGCCACCCACCGGTCTGGTGGCTTGGACGGCAAGACGATGACGTCGAAGGAATTCCAGCAGCGTTCTGCGATCTATTGCTGGCGTATAGAAACCCCGGGGCTACGTCTGAGACTCGGCGGCGCCGAGAGCGGGTTAGGCGCCACCCGGCGACTTCCCTCCGCCCGCGCCCGGCCGCCGAGGCCACCACCGCCCGACGAGGTGACAGTACGCCTCGTAGTCGGCTCCGAACAGCCGTCGCAAGGTGGGCTCCTCGTACGCCAGCACGAACAGATGGGTGGCGAGGAGGAACCCGGCAAGGTACGCGAGCAGTGCGAGCGACTGGTAATAGAGGCTTGCCCCGGCCAGGGCCAGCGCGGCTCCCAGGTACATCGGATTGCGAATCCAGCGATAGGGGCCCACGACCACGAGTCGGCGCGGCGGGTCGAATGGGGCGGGGGTTCCCCGCCCGACGATGGAAAGAGTCAGGATGCACCACGCCGCGAGACCGGCTCCGAGGAGGCCCACGACGAGGCCGGCAACCTGGGCGGCGCCCCGCCCGGTCGGCGGCGTGACGCCCGACCACTCGAGCACTCGGCCCGGGAGAAACACCAGTACCAGGCCGATGAAGAGAGTGGCGTAGGTGAGCGCCCGGAACAGCGAGCCCATCTCAGGCAGGCATGCTCCGCTTGCCCTCGGAATAGAAGAGCATGTCGAAATTCCCCGGTACGTAGCCGAGCGCCCTCAGCAGCAGTGCAACCTGTCCCCGGTGATGCACCGCATGCACCGCTGCGTGCTGCAGGAGATCCCCGAGCGGGATCGAGTGTTTCGGACCACTCCCCATGGCAAACTTGATATCGCGCGTCAGGTCTTCATCCTTGAGGCCGGACAGGAAGCCACACATGTACTCCTCCACCCGAGTCCACGCGCCTGTCAACGATTCTACGGTCGGGTAGTCCTCGGGATTCAAGCGCTCGCCCCGCTTCGGACCGCCACACCGGTCGAGCCAGCCCCACTCCGCGCTCAGGACGTGAACCAGCGTGTTCCGAATCGAGCCGTAACTGCCAGCGACGGACTGGGTGAATTGATCGGGCGTCAGCTGCGACACAACGTCCAGCAATTTCGTGTTGGCCCAATAGTTGTAATCGTAGAGACGTTCGAGATCGCGGACCCGCATCTGCACTCCTCCGGTCGGGCCTCACGGACTGCGCTTCCGCTACGGAGCTCGGATGAGGCGGCCCCGGCTACCGGGGAAAGACGCGACCGTACACCGCAGGTTTCTGCGAACTGCCCGGCGCGACCTGCTGTATCAAACTATCGCCGACGAAGGCGTAGGTGATCGGCGCGTACACCAGGGAGGCGATGCAGGCGGCGTTGATCGGACAGCTGTCGACGACCAGGAGATCACCCTTCACCGTCGCACGGTACCGAACCGTCGACCGATCCGCGCGCGTAGCCGATTGCTCGATCACGTTGCGTACTTCGACCGTCAAGGCGTCTTCACGACTGCGGCCCTCGGGGAGGATCAGGGTATCGGCAACCAGTCGCGGATAGGGCGCCGGTGGTGTGAGGGGCACCGGCAGCACCGCATCCCCAATACGATGCAGGGCGTAGACGGCGGCGCCGGAGGCCGGACCGGTCATTCCGCAGGCACAGGTCAGTGCGACGGCCGCGTAGAGTCCTGGGCGAAAGGGAGACATCGCTACCTGTCCGATGAGGAGACCTTCCCGACATGCAAGCTGCGTTCCATCCGCCGGCGGGACGCAAGGTGCGGTCGCATCATCACTTGGTTGTGAGGGAACGGGTGGGGTAGTGCATCCTGGGGGTGCGTTCGTGTCCAAACGACACGCGAGAGCACCGCCCGGCGCAGCCGCCGCGGGGCCTGCCGAAGCCGCCGGCTACCGGCTCGCATGTCTCCGGCGGCAGTTGAGATGCCGAGCAGCTCGACAGTGGCAAGCAAGGGTTCGGCGGCGTGGATATCACTTCCTCCTGCGCAGTTCGGCGATCCGAGTCCTGATCAGCTTCCGCACCAATGACATGGGCAGGGACTCCTCGGGCCCAAACCGAACAGTGCCCATCGAGGTACTGTACGACTTGAGGGCCGCCGCATGGGCGCGGATCACGGCAGCGCTCATCGGGTGAAGGCTGCAGTGGGCCTTGGCCGCCTGGTAACAAACCATGAGACGTCCGTCCAGTCTGAACGCCGGCAGTCCATAACTGATATCATCTTCCGCCCGTGGCGCGGCGGCCTTGATGGCCTTGCGGAGCTGTCGCAGCGTCCTCCGCGCGTCCGCAGGAAGGGAGGCGAGATAGGCCTGCACCGCCTGACCGAGCTGGAGTTTGGTCTTGGGGCTGGCTGATCGTGCACGCATCAGGGACCTCACTTAAGGACCTTCACAAACGCGCCCGGGGCCAGCGCGCGGAAGATGGTGCCGTGCTCCAAGTCCGGCCGTGGCTCGTATTCCCAGGTCAATCCGGCCGGCGGATGTGCCTTCAGCATCGCCGCCAGCTGGGCGGTTCCGTCCGAGGTACTCGGCTCCTTGGAGGAGGCGAAATACAGGTTGTGTTTCGAGCCGCGGAGGGGCCCCAGCCGGTCCGGCGCCGTCCGCACCAGCTCCCCCGCGTTCCACCACACACTCGGGTCGAAGGCGATGTACCCGCGGAAGAGCGTCGGGTCGAGCAGTATCGTCTCCACCACGAACAGCCCGGCGAGCGATTCGCCGACGATCGCCGTTTCGTCGGTACAGCGATACCGCTGCCGTACCTCCGGCATCAGCTCCTCGCGAATGAAACGACGGAATGTCGCCGATTGGCCCACTCGCGGGGCGATCGCGCTATCGGTTCGCACAACGGTCGGACCCGTCAAGTCGCGCCGGCGTTCCGTGTTCTCGATTCCCACGACGATGATTGGCCGGATCCGTTTGAGGTGAGTCAGCGAATCGACCGTGGACACGATGTGGGGAAAGTCTTCCTCGAGGCCGCCATCCAGCATGTACAGTACCGGAAGAGCGCGGTGTGACGCCCCGTACTCGGGCGGGGTGTACACGTTGATGGTCCGACGCTCGGCGAGCCTGCTCGACGCTATCGTGAACGCCTCATGCTTCGGTATGGTGTCCGCCGGGGACGCTCCGTGGGCGTTGCGCACGACGCCGGCCAGGAGCGCGGCGCCCGCGAGAAGGGTTGGTCGGGTGAGCCGCAGACGAAGGGTTGGCAAGTGACCTCGCGGTGGAATAGTGCGCCTCCTTACCGAGGTCACTGGGGCGGCCGGACTTTCCCTCGTACCTTCACGGTCGTCGTCCATACCTGAGGCAGTCCGGTACGATTGTCAATCCAGAGCGGATGAAAAACGCCGTCCGCGTCGGCAGTGAGCCCGCTCGTGTCACCGCCGTTGAGGTGTTTGTCCGCCGGCGTAAGCTCGTTGGGGCTCGTCGAGACCGGCACGCTCGGCAGCCAGGTTGCGCCGGCGTTCAGAGATGCGGCGAACCGGGGCCGATAGGTGAGATTGTTGGGGCTGTCCCGGCGATCATACCACAAAAGACCAATGATTCCCTGGTTGTTGACCGTCACCATAGGCATGAAATTGTTCGGCCGATCTCCGGGGTTCAGCGCTGCGCCGTCATCGCTCACGATACGCGGCCGACTCCAGGTACGGCCCTGGTCGTCGGACCAGGCGAAGAAGATCTGGGTGCGCCGCTCGGCCCGCGCGTCCGGCCAGGCGGCGTACAAGCGCCCCCGGTAGGGGCCCTTGGTACGGTCGGCGGCGAGCGATGCCATCGACAACTGCGGCACCCGCCAGTCATAGAACACCTCGGCGACCGGCTGGACGTCGACGGTGATCCCCCCGTCAGTCGAGCGCAGGAGGCGAAGGACCCCGTTGGCCGCGTGCGGTGCCAAGGCCGAATCCGATCTTCCGAGGAACATGTTCTTCCGGCCATTGTCCAGTTCTACGACGAGGGCGACGAACAACCCATCGGCGGTGACAATGCCGTTGCCGGGGAAGAACCCGGGATCGGAGAATTCCACCGCGGGGATTGAACGCGCGTTCTCGAAGGTCCGCCCCCCGTCACGCGAGGTGTAGAGTACGGCGTACTGGCCCAGCCGTTTCCCGCTCTCATCACGCGGAGCACTGAGGTAGGCGTGGACGTAGACCCGATCGCGCACCGGACCGGGGCCATCCTCCACGGTGACGTAGCTCCGGTCCATGCTGCGCGTGTTCACGCTGATGCTGGACTCCTCCCAGGTCCGGCCCCCGTCCACCGATCGCTGCACGGCCAGGAATGAGCTCCCCCCCGCCAGGGCCGAATCGTGGACGCTCACGGCGAGAGCCGCTCCCCCACGGTCGATGGCGCAGGAGCGATCGACGCCGGGCCGGACGGTGAGCGTGAGAGACCAGGTCTTCCCCCCGTCGAACGACGCGTAGAACACGTTTTGCAGCGAGTCGTGAGGCATCGCAATGGCACAGGCGATCAAGTGCGCCGCTTGTATGGGATCGGCGGCGATCTGGGTTTCCTGGTAGGCGACCGAGGCTTCGGTCCGGCTGACCTGAACATTGCGCCCGATGGAATAGGGAGCCTGTGCCCTCGCCGAAATCCAGGGGAGCAACGCGTTGAAGCAAAGGAAGCTGTAGCGGGTGGATCGGACTCGCAGCACGGGATCCTCACCTCGAGACTGCCGGAAAGTGGACTTGATCCTCGTCTACCGCCAGCCGAACTCGTTGTCGACGGTCGATAGCCCGCGCGGCCGCCGGTCGGGCACGGCGAGGGTATCGGTGCCGCCATCTGCATCACTGATGCTGGTCGAGCCCACCCCGAACATTAGCGCGCCGCACCGACGACGAGCAACCCGCCGACCAGATGACCGGATCACCGAAGCACGCGCGGGTTCGGTAGCGCCACTAACCCGCGCGCACGATGCTCACCAGGAGCCAGATCGCCGTGGCCAGCAGAATCGGCGCAGACCAGAGTCCCGGCACCCGCCGCCGTGCGACGGCCGCGGCGACCAGATGCAACAGTCCGTTGCCGGTCTGAACCGCCCCCACCACATAGGCAAACGACCGGAGCCAGGCGGTGCCCGCGTATGCGAGCGGCGTCAGGGCGAGGAGTACCACCACTGCGACCAGCAGCCCGAGCAGCCACGGCCAGAAGGTGAAGGTCGGCGGAAAGGGAATGCCCCCGAGGGCGCGTCGAATCTGCAGTGCCCGGGGGTTGTACCAGGTGAGGAAATTGCTGGTCGCCTCATCGAGGACGTGAAGGGCGAGAGCCAGGTTGACTGCGAGCCAGGGAAGACCAAAGCTGGCTGAAGGACCCGCCCCCGTCATCGCCATTGTCTCCGATCTGTCCGCGGTGCGATTGGGACAGGGAGGCAACTTTGAGTGACGCCGCTCACCCGTCAAGCCGTGCGGTCTTACGCCACGCGCCTAGCCCACGGAGGGATAGATCTCGTCCCCGATCCAATACTGGGCAATCAGAAGCGCAAAGAGAGTACCGGCCACCCAGAGGCCCCAGCGCCAGCGATGCCAGGTGTCGCGTGCGGCGGGGTCATGAACAGAGATCTCCACGAGGTACGCGGCGCAATAGCAGAGGTTGGCGAGCCCGATGAGGGCGAGGAGTTCGGGAAGGTGGGGAGCCACCACAGCCGGCCTGAAGTGCGGCCACGTCCTGATGACCCAGACGAGACAAAGCCCGGCCAGCGCGAGGTTGTACCACAACCGCCGGGGCTCCCAGAACCGGATCGCCTCGCGAATGGATTCCCGGAACGGTGCCGGGGACCCCGGCCCCCCCGACGAGCCGCTGGCTGGTTGCATGGCGGGCATCGCGCCTCCAGACCGGTGAAGACTGGGTCAATTCCGTTCATGACAAAGTACTTTATGACACCAGGTACCGCAAGACACCCCCGGTTGGGCGTCAGCGCGGCTTCGTCGGCGGCATGGGCGGCGAGTCGGCCCGCCGATTGTACCTGGTCCAGATCGCAATCGCAGCGCACCCATCCCAGTGGAATTCTCCGGGGATCTGCGACACCCCGCGGAACACCTCCACCATCTCACTTCCCGTGGGAGCGATCCGTTCCAGCATTTCGGCAAGGTGCAGAGAGCCGGACCCATACGGGCCGCCGCCTTGGGATTCGATGAGCATTTGCCCATCGATCCACACCGTCACCTTGCCCAGCCGATGGTCCGGTGATTCGCACCGGGGAATCCTGATGTCGGCGGTGGCCGGGTCGCCGGGAATTCCCCTCAGGATTTCGATGGTGTGAAACGCATTCATCCTCTCGATCTGTTCCCGGGAGATGAAGGTGCCGAGGCTCAGCTTCTGCCGCCGGAAGAAGTCGTCGTACTTGGTGGTCCCGGAGTATTGCGCCGGCTTGGCATAGCGTGCCGCCACCTCGATGTCCGGGAGTCGTTGTGATCCGGGCACCAGCACGATGCTGCCGCGCCAGATCCCGCTGCGCAGGTCGACCCGAAGTGCCTGGGCGCGGCACCCGGGCCGCCGGACCAGCACCACCGTCTCACCCCGAATGGGACCCCCTGCGGGATCGACCACCCGGCCTTCCACGACGGCGCGGACCGAGTCGCCCTGGGCCCGGAGCGGTGGGCCCAGGACGAGCGCCAGGGCAATCAGTGGTCTAACCAGCACGCCCCCGATCCTCATCCGCCCGTAGACGCGTGACGATCGCGGCCACATGCAGTGCCGTGGTGTCGAGCGCTGGAATTCCCGCGATGACCGGCGTGGACAGGAGCAAGGGTAACTCAGTCCCACCCAGAATGACCCCATCGACGCCGGTCTCGTCGTGAAGCCGGCTGATGAGCGAGATGAACTGTCGCCGGGTGTCCTCCCGGAACTCGCCCTCGAGGAGCTCTCCCACATACCGCTCGTGCACCCAGGCCCGGTCCGCGTCGTTCGGTCGCACCACGGCAACTCCGTATCGCGCGCACACCGTGGGATAGAACGGTTCCTCCATGGTGAACCGGGTGCCGAGAAGAGCCAGTCGACTTAGACCCTGCTGTCGCGCTTCCTGAGCACATGCCTCGACGATGCTCAACAGGGGTACCGGTGAGCGCGCCGAGAGCTCGTCGAAGACGATATGGGGTGTGTTGGCGGTGATGACGGCGAAGTCCACGCCGGCGCCCGCAAGCCGGCGCAGCGACGCGAGCAGATACTCGGTAAGCGCCGGCCGATCCTCCTCGACGAGGCGTAGTGCCCGCCGGACATCGAGACTATCGATGATGATGGAAGGCGCGGCCGCTCGGTCCTCCCTCTCCCACGCCTCCAAAATGCGGCGATAGTAGTCAATCGTGGATTCCGGCCCAAGTCCGCCGATCATCCCGACGGTCGCCATCTGGCCGCTCTCTTTCAGTGGCACGGCTGCATCAGCAGGTCACCCGCTAGCTCTCCGGACGGCCGCGAACCCGGCCTGCCTCGCGCGCTTGAGTGAGCAACCGCTCGGTGAAATCGAGCCGCTCTTGCACCTCACCCAACTCCCGTCGCATTTCCCCGACCTCCTCCCGAAGCGCCGCGACCTCGGCCCCGCTCGCCTCGTCCAGCGCTCCCGCACGCAACGGGGCCGCCTCCATCCGCATCCGGACCCCTGCCCACCACCCGAACCCCAGGGCCAGAGCGGCGTGGACCGCCGGATGCCAGGGCGGTCCCATTTGCGCCGTGACCCAGACGAGTACCAGATTGCCGGCGGACAACAACACCAGCGCCGCATTCCCGAAGCGCCTCTTGGATTCCGCGTTGGGATCCTGGTCGAGTCCGGCGAGCCGACCCCCCAATTCCCTAGGCAACAGGGGCCATCCTGTTATACAGCCAGGCGAAGATAGCGCCGCCGATGGCGCCGTCGACGAGCGCGTAGAGCGTCCCGACGATGATTGCGCCGAGGCCATCGGCCGGATGAAAGCCCGGATATAGTGACGCGGCCAGATCGAGGAGCGCGGTTCCGTAGCCCGGCCAGACCAAATGGGCCAGACCAACGAGCAGGACGGATCCGGCCCAGACGCCTCCCACAGCAAGCGAGAGTCCTTTGATGCTCATCCTCATATCGTCCTCCGAGATGGCTCGCAGCCATTCGCAGGGAAGGCGGCGAGTATTCAGCAACCTGGCCGGCTAGGCCATACTCCACGTTTCTGCTATCCGACAACCTGCGCTTCTGCGGCGGGGGCCCGCCGGGGCCCAACCGCGTAAAGATACCCCGCGGCGGCCAGCGCGAGGCGGTAATACCCGGATCCCGGGCCGAGATCGACGATTCGGGCTGATGGAGTGAACGGAATCCGGTTTGCTGGGGTCCGGGGCGAAAGCAGGAGACCTCGGAGCGGCTAGAGCCCCCTTTGCGACCAATTCCTTCCGGGCCTAGCAGCACCATCCCTCGGTGACGTCAGCCTGACGTGCTATCCGAATCGTGGTCCGGCTGCACGGTGATGACGACTTTCCCTCGAGTGTGACCTGCCTTGAGATATCGGATAGCCTCGGAAGCCTCGCTCAACAGGTAGCGCCGGTCGATGACCGGAGTCACGTTGTTCGCCTCGATCAGCTCTTTCATCGCCTCGAGTTCCACCGTGTTCACCCGGGCGACAAAAAAGACCACCTTCTGGCTCACGAAGCGGGACGACACGAGCAGCTTGATCAAGTACGGCAGGGGCCCGATCCAGGGTCCGCCGGGCCGCACCCCAACCGCGGCAAACGTCCCCTTGGGAATCATGATCCGCCGCCACGCCGACAGCGGTCGATTCCCGACGGTATCGAATACGACGTCGTATCGCTCGGTGATTCGGGAGAAGTCATCCCCGGTGTAATCGATGACATGGTCGGCGCCGATCGATCGGACCAGGTCCACGTTCCTGGTGCTGCACACACCGGTCACTTCGGCGCCGAACGATTTGGCGATCTGCACGGCGAACGTGCCGACACCGCCCGACGCACCGTTGATCAAGACCTTCTGCCCCGACTGAACCCGACCCTTGTCGCGAAGGCCCTGCAGGGCGGTCAACCCCGCCACCGGTACCGCCGCCGCCTGCTCGAAGCTCAGGTTGGCCGGCTTCAACGCCAATCGGTCTTCCTGAGCGCAGACATACTCGGCGAACGCGCCCCGGGCTGCGCCGAATACCGCTTCCCCTGGTCGAAACCGCGTGACCTTCCCGCCTGCCGCTTCAACCACCCCGGCCACATCAGCTCCCGGACAGGTCGGCTTCGGTTTGCGGAGCCCGGTCATCGGGCGCATGATGTACGCGCCGCTCATGAGGTGATAGTCCATCGGGTTGGCGCCGGCCGCCCGGATGCGTATCAGGACTTCACCTTCGCCAGGTACCGGCTTCTCAACGTCCTCACACCGGAGCGCATCGCCTGAGCCATACGCGCGATAAACGATGGCCTTCACGAGGACGTCAACTCCGCGCCGGTGAGCACGGCCAGGTCATGCCGGACTCTCGCTACTCGCTTCGCATGGCGATCGCCGGATCGACCCGCGCGGCCCGCAGCGCCGGAATCCAGCAGGCGCCGAGCCCGATGGCCGCCATCAGGGTCGTGACACCGATGAACGTGATGGGGTCATGCGGCGCGACGCCGAACAGCAGTCCGCGGATGATGCCGCCGCCGAGGAAGGCGCCCGCCACGCCCAGCACGAGGCCAAGTGCCAGCAGCACACCCCCTTCCTTCAGGATCATGCGTTCGACTCGCCCGCGGTCGGCGCCGAGGCTCATCCGGATCCCGATCTCGTTGGTTCGCGCGCTCACCGAAAACGCCAGCACACCGGCGATCCCCACCGCCGCGATGATCAGCGCGAGAATGCCGAACGACGATACCAGCTCGGCGTTGAGGCGCCGCGGCGAGAGGCTCTCGTCCTTGATCTGCTTGACGGTCATCACGTTCTCGACGGGCGCCGTCGGCGCGATGCGGTGGACGATGCGCGTCGCCGCCGTGGCCAAGGCCTGGGCGTTGCTGTCGGTGCGGATCAGCAGTCCGCCGAACATCATGAACTCCTGGGCAAAGGGCAGGTACACCGCCAGCCGGGGCGGGGCGTCCAGCCCGCCATCCTGGGTATTGCCGACGACGCCGACGATGGTGCGCCAGTCGCCGCTCACCGGAGTGAATTTCAGCACCTCGCCGGTCCACGCGATCCGCTTGCCGAGCGGATCCTCGCCGGGGAAGAACTTGTCGGCGAGCAGCTGGTTGACGATTACCACCCGTTCGGTCCCCGCCCGGTCGGTGCTGGAGAACTCCCGCCCCTTGAGGAGCGGAATTCCGGCGGCGCGGAAGTATTCGGGGCTCGACGACCGGAAGTCGGCGCGGGGAGTCGCCTCGCCCACGGCGAGCACCTTGCCTTCGGCTTTGATGTCGAACGAGATCTGCGAACTCCGCAGCGGGATGTGGGAGCCGATGCCCACTTCGGTGACCCCGGGGAGGGCGGCGATCTCCTCGCGCATGCGAGCGAGGAGCAGCTTCGACTCGGCGTCGGCCGCGGGGGTCAGCCGCGCCGGGTTGAGCAGGGACACCTGCATGGTGAGCACTTCTTCGGTCTTGAGGCCGGTGTCCACGTCCGAGAGCTGGATCATGGTGCGGGTGAGCAACCCCGCTCCCGCGAGCAGCACGACGGACACCGCGACTTGGGCGACAACCAGTCCGCGCTGCAGCCGGTGCTTCCGGACGCCTCCGGTCATCCGCCGTGCCCCCGCCGAGATCCAGGCGGCGAAGCTGCCTTCCTTCGGCAGCGAGGCCGAGAAGGCCAGAACCAGCGCGATCGCGATGGAAACGGCGAGCGTAAATCCAAACACCACGCCGTCGAGTCGGATCTCGTTGGCCCGGGGCGAGTAGCGCTCGGCGAGCGAGGTAAGCAGCCCGACGCCGCCGATCGCGATCAGCACGCCGAGACCGGCCGCCAGAACCGTCAGGACGAGGTTCTCGACCAGCAGCAGCCGCCGGAGCCGCGCCACGCCGGCGCCGAGCGCCGCGCGCACCACGAGCTCGTGGGTGCGGCGGACGCCGCGCATCAGAGTCAGGTTGACGACATTGGCGGCGGAGATGATCAGGACGAACGCCGCCGCGCCCATCAGCAGCAAGAGCGTCAGCCGCGCCCGCTCTCCCAGCACTGCCTTGAACGGGATGACGGCGACCCGGTAGTGGGAGCCGGGGTCATAGGCCTCCTTGTATTCGCCCAGCATGCGGGCGTAGGCCGCGGCAACCTCGGCCCGCGCCTGCTCCACGCTGGCGCCCGGGACGAGCCGCGCGACCACTTCGGTCATGCGATGGGTGCGGCCCTGGATCATCAGAGCGCTCAGGTGGTGCGGGCTCGTCACCATGTTGAGAAAGGCATCCACCCGGTTGGGAAAGAAGGGCGCGGGTTGGAGCACTCCGATCACCGTGGCCGAGCCGCCATTCAGCCTGACCTGCTTGCCGACGATGCTGGAATCTCCGCCGAAGCGTCTCATCCAGAACTCGTGGGTGAGGACCATGACGGAGGGGACTCCGGTCCCGTCGTCGCTGGGCCGGGTGAGGCGGCCGAGGATAGGGGAGAGGCCCATGACTTCGAAGAAGTTGCCGGTGACGAGGCCGATGTCGATGCGGACGGCGCCGTCACTGCCCTCGAGGGTGGCGAAGAAGGGAGAGTACTCGGCGATGCCACCCAGCGACTTGGCGCCACTCCGGAAATCCCGGACTTCGGGAACGGAAAACTGAACGTTGTCGCCGCCCGGTCCGTCGTGCGATTGTCGCAGGTAGACCAGCCGGTTGCCGTCACGGTGCGGGAGGGGCTTGAGCAGCACCCCGCGGACGACGCTGAAGATGGCCGTGTTGGCCCCGATGCCGAGCGCCAGCGTCACCACGACAACGATCGTGAAGGCGGGGCTGTGTCGCAGCGCGCGCAGGGCGTACCGGAGGTCGGCGGCAGCGCTTTCGAGCCAGGGCAGTCCGCGCTGATCGCGGACCGCCTCGGCGGCCTGGGTGAGACCGCCGGACGCCAGCAGCGCCTGCCGGCGCGCCGCGCCCGGATCCATGCCGCGCCGGATGTGCTCGGCGGTCTCCATGTCGAGATGGGACTGCAGCTCGTCGCGGAGATCGGCGTCGGCGCGGTGTCCGGTGAAGAAGCCGGCGATGCGCGCGAGTGCGGCGCGAAGATGTCTCATGGGGTCTCCCGGCGGGTGCCAAGAAAGGCGGCGATCAGATCGGCGGTGCGATGCCAGTCGCGGGCTTCGCGCGCCAACTGCTTACGACCCGCGGCGGTGAGCGAATAGAACTTCGCGCGACGGTTGTTCTCGGACTGGCGCCATTCGGCTGTGACGAAACCCTCCTGTTCCAGCTTGAGGAGGGCGGGGTAGAGTGTGCCGTAGTTGAGGCTTAGGCGGTTCTTACTGGTTTCCTCAATACGGCGGTTTATGCCGTACCCGTGCAGGGGTCCGAGCGACTCGAGAGTCTTGAGAATCATCAGGGCGAGGGTGCCCTGCTTTATGTCCAGCTTCTCTGCCATATTCCCGTCCTATGGGATACCCATAGTACGGTAATGCCGAATTTTGGTTTCAACCAATAGCGGAGTCGAGCCCGCGGGTGGCCAGGGGCTCTACCGGAGCCGGTTGCAGGAGGATTCAGGCCGCTCTGGAGGGGGCCCCGAGGCGCCACCTTGGGTGCCTCGGGGAACGACGGACACTCGGAGACCGGTGGGCGGTGAGTATGCGCGCGGGTTGGGCAGCACTCTTGGTGATTATGCCGTGTCTGTTACCTGATTGGATCGTTCCGCAGCACTCTTGAGTCGCGCGAGGGCGTCTGCGACGCCATCGTGAAGTTGCTGGCTGCCAAAGTGTTCCATGACCCAGGCCCACCATCCAGGTGAGATCGAGAAGTCTCAACCAAAGCCAACACGCGTATGTTGACTATCGAGTGGCGTGCAGTTGATGTGATTCAGGACGGTAATACCCAACGGGAGACGGGTTACCAACTCGAGCTGATGCTTCTCTGGCGTGACGGCCTGAATAGTGATGTGAACGTCCCATCGCTTTCCCAAGGCGACCCCCTGGGCGGAGATTTGTTGGCCGGAGTGCGCCGGGCCTGCGGGGATGATAGAGCGGGTCTGAAGTTCCCACCACTGGGCATACTGTGCGGGGTCAGCGAGCAAGCGCCACACTTGCTCGATTGGTGCCTCAACGGTGGCAATGGGACATGTGCTGAAGCTCATAGAACGGGTTGCCTTTCAAAGTGCGAGTGCTACCGCATGTCGGCAGTGGTAGTCGAGTGCTGCCCAACGGACTGCAAATCAGCTGCCGAGGCGCTTAGGGCCCCGGCAGCTGCAAGCGCGGGTTAGGCCGCCCTACGCCTCGAACATCGCCCGGAGCACGGCCAAGGTGCCAGTGAGCGCGTCCGATGACAGCTTGCCCAAGCGGCGAACCAGGCGCGCCCGATCCACCGTGCGGATCTGATCGAGGATCACATGACCACTCTTGCCGGCAAAC
>JBGPEJ010000015.1:0-24683 GCA_041482775.1 Gemmatimonadota bacterium
GGGACTGCAGCGCGTACACCGCGAAGACCTCCCGCGAGGTGGCCCCCAGGCATCGAAGCACCGCGATGGTGTCCAGTTTCCGCTTGATGAAGACGTGGACCGCGCTCGCGACCCCCAGGCCGCCCAGCAGCAGCGCCACCAGCGCCACCAGACCGAGGTAGTTGCCCAGCCGGGAGAGGGCGTTGGTCAGGTTGGCCCGGTCATCCTCGACGGTGCGGATGTTCACCCGCTCGACCCGGAGCGCGGGCCGGTACTTCTCGGTGATCCGCTGCGCGTCCACGCCGGGCGCCAGCTGCACGAACGCCTCGTACTGCGCCCGGGAACCCGGACGGAGCAGGCCGGTGCGCTCGATGCTGCGTCCGGGGATGAACACCCGGGGGCCGAAGGCGCTCGCGGCACCCACGTCTCCGGGAATGTTGAGCACGGTGCCGAGGATGGGGAATCGGCCCTCGCCCAGGGCGAGGGTGTCCCCCAGCTGTGCGCCGAGGGCGGCAAGCAGCGCCGGTTCGACCAGGGCGCCGTCCTCGCGCTGAAGGCTGGCCCAGCGGCCCGCCGGCAGCGTCTTGATGGCGCCGTAGAACGGATATCCCCCCTGTACCGCCCGGACCTGCACCAGCCGTACGCCGGTGGTCCTGGGCACGTACGCCATGCCGGCAAAGCTCACCTGGAGCGCCCGGCCGCCGGCCGGACGCCGCGCGCCCGAATCGGCCGTGATCAGGGTGTCCAGCAGCGCGTTCACCCTGGGGGAAAACGCCTTCCCGCTGCTGAGCGAGAGGTCGGCGCCGAGCAGCGCGCGCGCTTGCTCCGCCACCGCGGTGCGGAGGTTCTGGGTGAACGAGTTGATGGCGACCAGCGCCGCGACGCCGGCGGTAACCGCCCCGGTGAGCAGCCAGAGCCGGCGCCGGCCCGAGCGGCTTTCCCGCCAGGCCATCCGCAGCACGAAGCGCGGACCGATCACGCCGCGGTGTCCTCGACGATCCGCCCGTCGAAGAGATGGATGGTCCGTCGGGCTCGTTGGGCCAGGTCATGGTCGTGGGTCACCAGCACCAGCGTAGTGCCCAGCTCGCGGTTCAATTGCTCCATCAGCGTGATGATGGTGGCACCGGTCTTGGCGTCGAGATTGCCGGTGGGCTCATCGGCGAACAGGATCTGCGGCCGGATGCTGAACGCGCGGGCCAGCGCCACCCGCTGCTGTTCACCTCCCGACAGCTGGGCGGGGTAGTGGTGGGCCCGGTCTCCGAGGCCGACCCGCTCGAGCAGCTCCTGGGCCCGCGCTTCGGCCGGTTCTCCGCGCAGCTCGAGCGGGACCTGCACGTTTTCCCGCGCGGTGAGGGTGGGGATCAACTGAAACGACTGGAAGACGAAGCCCACCTTTTCCGCCCGAAGGCGGGCCCGCTGGTCTTCGGTGAGCGAACCGAGATCCTGGCCGTCGAGCGACACGCGGCCCGACGCCGGCCGGTCCAGTCCGGCGAGGAGACCGAGCAGCGTGGTCTTCCCGCTCCCGCTCGGACCGACGATCGCGAGAAATCCCCCGCGCTCGAGCGAGAAGGTGATATCGTTCAGCACGGTGAGCGGGCGCCCACCGGAGAGGTACGTCTGGGTGAGCGATTCGGAGCGCAGCATGCGCGGGACTCCCAACCGTAGGCGGAAGAGCCGAGAATGATAGCCGCATACGTGAAATTGACGGTGCCGGTTGCAGCGGTGTTGCTGGCGGCATGCGGCGGGAGCCGGGGCTCGGGCGCGGGGAACGCCGCCGGCCGTCCCGCCGTTCCGCCACCCGCTTCCTCCCGGGATTCCCGCCCGGCGATCGTCTTCCTGGGGACCAGTCTCACCGCCGGGTACGGCCTGAGCGATCCTTCCCAGGCCTATCCGGCGCTGATCCAGGCCAAGCTCGATTCGGCCGGCCGCCCCTTCCGCGTGATCAACGCCGGCATCAGCGGCGAGAGCTCGGCGGGCGCTCTGTCCCGGATCGACTGGCTGCTTCGCCGCGACACGGTGGCGGTGCTGGTGCTGGAGACCGGCGCGAACGACGGATTGCGCGGCCAGAACCCCGACTCGGTGCGCGCCCGCATCCAGGACATCTTCGATCGGGCGCGGCGGGCGTCACCGCCGCCGCGCCTGGTGCTGGCCGGCATGGAGGCGATGCCCAATCTCGGCCAGGACTACGTGCGCCGCTTCCGGGCCATTTATCCGGAGGCCGCCCGGCAGAACCGGGCCCTGCTGGTTCCGTTTCTGCTGGCCGGCGTCGCGGGGGTGGACTCGCTCAACCAGGGGGATGGCATCCATCCGACTGCGGCGGGGCAGCGGATCGTAGCCGAGACGGTCTGGAAGGTCCTCGAGCAGGCGACGCGGACACCCTGGCCGTAGCGCCCGCGCGGGGCGCTGCCTATGCTTGTCCCATGGCATTCTTCGACACCAACAAAGAACGCGCCGCGCTCCTCGTCCTGCTCCTCGCGGTCGGCGTCTTCATCACGGTGGCCCCCTTCGCCACCGGCCTGCTCGGCGCGCCGGTGCTCTATGTGGTCTTCGCGCCGTTCCACCGCTGGCTGACCCGCAAAGTTCCCGCCCCCGTTGCGGCCGGGCTGGTCATTCTGACCGCATTCCTGCTCATCGTGGTTCCCGGCGTGTGGTTGATCGGCATGCTGCTGGGACAGGCGCAGGGCGTGGCGTCGGGCCTGGTCAACAGCACCCTGCTGGACCGGCTCCAGGCCGTGAAGATCGGCGATTTCGAGCTGGGGCCGGAGCTGGCCGGCATCGGGCGGTCGCTGATCGCCTGGCTGGGCGGAAGCGCCCTCGGCGTCATCGGGACCGCCACCCACTTCACCCTCGATCTCATCTTCTCGTTCTTCGGTCTCTACTACCTGCTGCTCTCTCCGGGCGGGGCGTGGAAGGGTCTCCGCCCGTACATCCCCTTCTCGGACGAGCACGTGCAGAGCCTGAAGGACCGGTTCACCTCGGTCACGATGGCCACCGTGGTGGGCACCGGCCTCACCGCGCTGATTCAGGGGCTGATGGTCGGGGTTGCGTTCGGGCTCACCGGCCTCGGCAATGCGTTGTTCTGGGGCGTGGTGACCGTCATCTTCGCCATCGTCCCCGTGGTGGGAAGCGGGATCATCTGGATTCCCGGGGCAATCACGCTGTTTCTCGGCGGCCACGCGGGAGGGGCGGTCGCGCTCACGGTGGTGGGCCTGCTGGCGGGGCAGGTGCACACCCTGATCGGACCGGCGATTACCCGGCGCTATGCGGAAATCCACCCCATGATCACCCTGGTGGGCGCCATTGCCGGGGTGAGTCACTTCGGCATTCTCGGACTCCTGATCGGTCCGCTTGCCCTCTCCTACTTCTTCGAGCTGATCCGGATGTATCGCCAGGAATACCTCTCGAAGTGAGCACCGCCCCGCGCGGTTCGCGGGCGGCGATCTTCTGGTCCTTCGCGGCCATCTACGTCGTCTGGGGTTCGACCTATCTCGCCATCCGCATCATGGTCAGGGCGGTGCCCCCGCTCCTGGCCGGGGGCACCCGATTCCTGGTGGCGGGCGGGCTGCTGTACGGTTGGGCTCGCTGGCGCGGAGTTCCCGCGCCGGACCGCCGTCTCTGGGGGCCCGCCCTGGTGCTCGGAGCGCTCTTCTTTCTGGTGGGAAACGGCGGGGTCTCCTGGGCTGAGACCCGGCTTCCCTCGGGACTGACGGCGTTACTCGCCGCCACCTCCCCGCTCTTTACCGTGCTCTTCACCAGCCGACGGGGCGGCTGGCGGCGGCCGCCCTTCCGGGTGGTGCTCGGAATCGTGGCCGGGCTGGGCGGCGTGGCGCTGCTGGTGGCTCCGGGGGAATTCATCGGGGGCGTGCACGCCGACCTGCTGGGGGCCGCGGCGATCACCGTGGCGGCGATGGCGTGGGCGCTGGGCTCGGTGACTTCCCACGCGCTTCCGCTCCACCCCTCGCCTACGCTCAGCACCGGCATGAAGATGCTGGCCGGCGGCGCGCTCCTCATCGTGGCGGGACTCGCGTTCGGGGAGGGCTCGCGGCTTTCCGCCGCGGCCATCACGCCGGGGGCGGTCGCCGCGTGGGGCTACCTGATCGTGCTCGGGAGCCTGATCGGGTTCAGCGCATTCACCTATCTGCTCCGGGTGACCACACCCGCGAAGGTATCCACCAGCGCCTACGTCAACCCGCTGATTGCGGTCGCGCTGGGCTGGGCGCTCCTGGGCGAGCCGGTAACGCCGCGCACGGTCGTCGCAGCGGCGATCATCATCGGCGGGGTGATGCTGATCCGGCTGCGGTCGGAGGAGCCTCAGGAGCCGTAGGGCGTAAGGGGCCAGGGGCCAGGAAAGAGGAGGGGGGAGCGAGCCGCTTGGCCCGCTCCCCCCTCCTCATCCAGCCTCCAGCCCCCTAGATCACGGATTCCGCTCGCGACCCGCTTCCTTGCAGCTGGCGTCGGCGGGGCCCGGTTGGGTGTTGCCGAACTCGTTCAGCTCGGCGCGCCGGTTTTGGGTGCGGCCTTCCTTGGTGGCGTTCGACGCCACCGGCTTGCACTCGCTGAAGCTGCGAAGGATGATGGTCATCCGATCGACCGGCACGCCCTGCTTGGCGAAGTAGGCCTTCATCGCGGTCGCGCGGGCCATCCCGAGCTTCTCGTTGTACTTGACCGAGGCGTCGGAATCGGTGTGCCCGTCGATGACCAACCGGATGTCCGGGTGCTCCTTGAGAACCGCGGCGATGGCGTTGAGCCGGGTCTGGTCCTCGGTCCGGTAAATGACCGTCTTGTCGACATTGAAGAACGCCGAGTCGCGCACCACGATGGCGAACCGCTGCACATCGGCCGTCGCGGTGGCGGAGATCCCGTTACCGCAGTTTGCGGTGACGGTCTTGGCGCCTGCGGTGCTCCAGCTCACCGAGTTGCCGGTCATGCTGCCGCCCGGCGCCGAGATGGTGGCGCCGGAGAGCGGCGCGCTGGTGCCGTCGCTGTAGTACCCGGTAACCGAGTAGGACACCGCCTGATCGATGCGCGGTGAAGAATTCGCCGGGGTGAGCTCGCAGCGGCTCAACGTGCGGGGGGGAGCCGGCGGCGGGGGCGGCGGCGGAGCCGTCACCGTGACCGTCGCGGTCGAGCACATCTTGTTGCTGCGCCCGCAGGCGGTGACGGTCGCGGTGCCGGCGCCGGCGGCGGTGTACATCCCGCTCGCGCTCACCGCGCCGGGGCCGCTCACCGTGTAGACCACCACGTCAGCCTTCCCGCAGCTGGTGGCGGTGCCGGAGAAGCTCGCCGTGCCGCCGGTGCGGATGCTGGCGCTGGTCGGGGAAATCGTGGTGCCGTCCTTGCCCTTGTCGCACATGCCGAGCAGTACGGACACTCCGAACTCTGCGCCGAGGTTCGTGTTGTGGCTCGGGGCGGTGGTGGCGGTGATGCCCTGACTCGTAACGGCGGTCTTGCCGTTGTTGGGAGAGGGGATATAGTCGATCGTCCCGTCCACCCGCAGGGCAAACCATCGGGTCAGATTGGCGCGGAGCCCCGTCATTCCGCTAATGCCCCAATCGCTGCCCTTGAAGGTCGGGGCTGGGGCAGGAGCCCCCTGGCCGTACTTATTGTAGGCCGGGCCCGCGCCAATCAGCCAGCTCACCGGGCTGTTGTCGCCCAGCTTCTGGTTGAAGTTCATCCGCAGGCGGAAGGGGTAGTAGTAGATATCCACCCCCGTGAATCCCCTGAAGAACGTGTCGGTGTCGTTCTCATTGATGGAGCCGTTGAGCTCCAGTTCCCATCGGGGATTGAAGAAATAGCCCAATCGCCCGCCGACTCCTTCGAAATTGTCCCTGCTTCGCAGGGTCCCGAAGCTCTTGTCGTAGTGGGTGTACTTGTCGAATGCTCCGATTTCGATGGTGCCCTTCTGCTGTGCCACGACCGGGGCCGCGGACAGCCCAAGGAGTGCGGCCATGACGAGGTGCTTGCGCATGCAGTCGCTCCTTACGATTCGGTGACGTCCGCGTCCCGGTTAATCCAACCGGCGGCGAGGCTTCCTGGGATTGGGGGCTGCTCAGCGACAGAAGAAAACACCAACATGCTTATTCCGCAAGGGCTTAGCCCCCGTTGACCGAATTCTGCAGCTGTGGTTGATTCCGGGAACTTTGCTCCATTCCAGGTCCCATGTTGACGCCCCGCCCGGCTCTCTTCGTCGTTGCCGAGGTCCTGGTCGCTGACGCACCGCCCCCCTTGAAGGTGATTCGAGTAACTCCCGGATCGCCGGGGATCGGAGCGCCTCGCGCCCGGCCGGGGATTCCGTCGTGGCCGGGTTCCACATCACCTCGCCGGCCACGGGAGACGCCTTCCGCTTCGTTCCGGGCGTCGACCCGCGCCTACGCAACCATCGGGCCGCGGTCAGCCGGGGCGCCAGGGACCGCTGCGGTTCGCTGGTTCCTCGACGGCCGGGCGGTTTCCGGCTCCCGCCTTCTCCTGGTTGCGGGGAGACACCGGCTGCGGGCCGCCGCGGGAAATCATCGGGACGAAGTGACCTTCGAAGTCATTGCCGCCTCGAACCCCTGAGCCGAGCGATCCCCCATGCCCGCTCCATCCACGCTGTCGGTGTGCCAGGCGGCGGAGTCGCGCCGCGCCATTCGGAAGTACCTCCAGGAGGAGGTTCCCGAAGCGGATCTCCGGGAGATTCTGCGCCAGACCCGGCTGGCGCCGTCGGCAGACAACTGTCAGCCGTGGCGCTTCGTGGTGGTGCGAGATCCGGAGCTGCGCGCCCGCATGCTGCCGATCGCCCTCAAGCAGCGGCAGGTGGCCTCGGCCCACGCGCTCATCGTCCTCTATGCGGACATGGAGGATGTGATCGAGAACCTGGACGAAATCATCCATCCGGGGGTCGACGAGGCCCGGCGGGCCAAGAGCAAGGCGAGCCTCCTCAAGCGGTTCGCGGCGGAGAGCCCGGAGGAGCGGCAGCGGTACGGGCACGGTCTCGCCTATATCGCGCTGGGCTACCTGCTCCTTGCCGCGCAGTCCATGGGCTACCGGACCTCGCCGATGCTCGGCTTCAAGCCGGAGGAGATGAAGGAGCTGCTCGGGCTCCCCAAGCGGGTCACCATTCCGGCCCTGGTGGCCATCGGCAAGGGGGATGAGCCGGGATTTCCGCATCACCGCCACAGCGTCGACCGCGTCACGCGGTTCCTCTGAGGTTCATTGACAGATTACCCGCCGGGGCGGAACTTCTCCCGGCTCTTTGCGCCGTCACTTGGTCCGCCCTCTCGAAGGGTTCGGTCTATGCGCCCCATCGCATCCGCGGTTTCCGTCGCCCTGCTGCTCGCCGCACCGCTCGCGGCGCAGGGAAAGCCCCCTGAGGTCACCTACATCGCTCCCGCCGGCGCCGCCGCCGGGCTGCCGTTCTCGCCGGCGGTCCGGGTGGACCACATGCTCTACCTGGCCGGGCAGCTCGGTACCGACAGCACCGGCAAGCTGGTGGCGGGTGGTGTGGAGGCGGAGACCCGCCAGGCGCTCACCAATATCAAGCGGCTGCTGGAGGCCAACGGCTCCTCCATGGATAGAGTGGTGAAATGCCTGGTCATGCTGGCCGACATCGGAGAGTGGGCCCGGATGAACAGCGTCTACGTCACCTTTTTTCCCACCCATCGCCCGGCGCGCAGCGCCTTCGGCGCCACCGGCCTGGCACTGGGTGGCCGCGCCGAGATCGAGTGCATGGCGACCGTTCCCTAGCTTCTTTCTCCTCCCGGAGGACGGCATGGACAAGTCGGCGCTGTCGAAGTCGATCCTGTTCGGCTCCCTGCTGCAGATCGTCATGGTGCTGATCGGCAAGTTCATCCCCTCGGTGGGCTCGGACGGCAATTTCTATCCGATCGTGGGGACCGCGGTGGCCGCGATGGCCGGCGCCCGCTACAGCAAGTGGGCCGCCGGGGGCTCGATGGCGGCAGCGCTCGGCGGCGGCGCCGTCGCGGGAGGGGCCTGCAGCCTCCTCGGCTCGGCGCTGGCCGGGCTCATGGGCCAGGCGCCGGGTGCGATCGCGCAGGTCATCGGCATCGCCACCGGCACCGGGGCGGTGGCCGGACTCGCCGGTGGCCTGGTGGGGCGGTTGCTGCCGAAGCCCAAGCCGGTCTAGCCGGAGGGCGGCCGCCGGGCCGGCCCCTTGCGCGGGACCCGGGATTCTGCATATTTATGCACTATGCAGAACGCCCCCCTGGCCCTGGCCTTCTCCGGCGGCCTCGATACCTCGTACTGCGTGCCCCGCCTGACCGAGCAGGGGTACGCCGTCCACACCGTCTTCGTGAACACCGGCGGCGCCTCCCCGGAGGAGCGCGCCGCCATCGGGCGCCAGGCCCAGGCGGTCGGCGCGGTGCGGCACCACGAGGTGGACGCCCGCACCGAGGTGTTCGAACGGTTCGTTTCCTTCCTGATCCAGGGCAACGTCCTCCGCGGCGAGGTCTATCCCCTCTCGGTGGCCGCCGAGCGGACCCAGCAGGCCATCTCGGTCATTGCGGTGGCCCGGGCCATCGGGGCGGGGGCGGTGGCCCACGGCTCCACCGGCGCGGGGAACGACCAGGTGCGCTTCGACATCGCGCTCCGGGTGCTGGCTCCCGAGCTCGCCATCGTGACACCGATCCGGGATGAAGCGCTCTCCCGCGAGCGCGCCATCGCCTATCTCGAAGCGCGCTCCCTCCCGGTGCCCGCCAAGGCCGGCGCCTTCAGCATCAACGCCGGTCTCTGGGGCACGACCTGGGGCGGCGGCTGGACCCACGACACCTGGGCCGCTCCGCCCGCCGAGCTGCTCGATCCTCCCGCGAACCCTCCAGCGCCCACCGATCTGGTGATCGGCTGGGAGCGGGGCGTTCCTGTCTCGGCGGACGGCGCCACCCTTTCCGGGCCCGACCTCATCGTCCGGGTCTCCGCGCTGGCGCAGGCCTTCGGCGTGGGCCGCAACATCCACGTCGGCGAAACGGCGCTAGGCATCAAGGGGCGGATCGGGTTCGAAGCCGGCGCGGCGCTTCTGCTCATCGCCGCCCATCGGGAGCTCGAAAAGCTGGTGCTCACCAAGTGGCAGATATTCTGGAAGGATCAGCTGGGCCGCTTCTACGGCGACCGGCTCCACGAGGGGCACTATTTCGACCCGGCGCTCCGGGACATTGAGGCGCTCTTCACCAGCTCACAGCAGCGGGTCGGCGGGGAAACCCGGATCCACCTGGCCCCCGGCCGGTTCATGGTCACCGGCGCCCGGAGCCCGTTCTCCATGATGGACCGCGCGGTGGCCACGTACGGCGAAGAGAACCGGCTCTGGACCGGCGATGAGGCGCGCGCCTTCGCGCGGATCGGCGCAATTCCCTCGCTGCTGGCCCAGCGGGCGGGAAAGCCGAAGTAGCGATGGTCCGCACCACCCGGCTCCGGCTCGACCGCATCGCCTCCTCGACCAGGAACGCGCGGCTTGCCCCCGACGTGATCGTGGGCGAGGAAATCGTCGCGCAGGAAGGCTTCGTCCTCGCGGTCCGGATCCTGGAGGACAAGTCCACCTACAACACTGTCGAGGATCTCTCCGGCCGGATGGTCTCCCTCCGCGCGGGTGACGTGCTCGCCGGCACCCTCGGTTCCCGCCGCGCGCTCCGGGGCTACGCCGGCGACGTGCCGGCGCAGATTGCCGTAGGCGACACCATCAACGTGCTCAACCTGGGCGGGATTCTGGGACAGTGCACCTCCTCCAATCCGGATATCGGGCCGCCGTTCCGGGCCGAGGTGCTCGGCGCGGTGCTGGCCTTTCCCGAGCTGGGCGACCGGGTGGGCCGGCCGGCCACCATCGCCGACGGCGCCGTCCCGCCCGCCGCAGTGCTGGAATGCGGCGTACCGGTGGTGTATGTGGCCGGCACCTGCATGAATGCGGGAAAGACCGTCGCCGCTACCGAGCTGGTTCGCGGACTGACCCGGGCCGGGCTTCGGGTGGCGGCGTGCAAGCTCACCGGGGTTTCCCTGATGCGGGATACCCTGTCGATGCTCGACGCCGGCGCGGTGGCGGGGCTCACCTTCAACGACGCCGGCGCCGCGAGCACCCACGCGGGAATGACGGTACCGGTGGCGCGGGGGCTCTTCAATCGTCTGGCCAAGGAGCGCGGCGGTCGCCCCGATGTGATCGTGGCGGAGCTGGGTGACGGCATCCTGGGCGAGTACGGGGTGCAGGACATCCTGCTCGATCCCGGGCTCATGGGGATCGGCGCCGCTCATGTCGTCGCGGCGCCGGATCCGGTGGGTTGCTGGGGGTCGAGCCAGCTCTTCACCCATCAGTTCCGGCTGCCGATCACCTGTTTCACCGGCCCCGCCACCGACAACCAGGTCGGCCGGGACTACATCTCTTCACAGCTCGGGCTTCCGGCGCACAACGCCCTCCGTGATGCGGCGGGCCTGGTGGCCACGGTCCGCGGGGCGCTCGGCTAGGTGCGCGTCGCCGTCGTCGGGGCCGCCGGCTATGTCGGGGGAGAGCTGCTCCGCATCGTGCTGCAGCATCCCGAGGTGCGCCAGTGCGTCGCCACCAGCCGCAGCCAGGCGGGGAAGCCGGTTTCCGAGGTGCATCCGGGACTGGCGCTCATCTCCGATGCGCGGTTTTCCGGCGCCGCGGCCGCCGATGCCGCCCGGAACGCCGACGTGGTGTTTCTGGCCCTCGAGCACGGGCAGTCGTCCGAGGTCATGGGCGAGATCATCGACGCCGGTCCCGGGCTGATCATCGACCTGGCCGCCGATTTCCGCATCCAGGACGGCCGCCTCCACGAGCGCTACTATGGCGCCCGCCCGGCGGCCGCACTGGTGCATCGGTTCCGCTACGGACTGGCCGATGTTTTTTCCCGGGAGCTCGAGGGAGCCGCCGCGCTGGCGGCGCCGGGGTGCTTCGCCACCGCGGCCGAGCTCGCGCTGTATCCCCTCGCCGGGCTCCGGCTCGCCGCCCCGCCGGTCATCTTCGCGGTGACCGGATCGAGCGGCGCGGGTGTGCATCCCAAGCCGACGACCCACCATCCAGCCCGGGCCCACAATCACTTTGCCTATTCGGTCATGGGCCATCGTCACGAAGGGGAGATCCTGGAGCAGTGGCGCCGCTGGACCGGCGAGGCCTCCGCGAGCGCACGGCTGATGGCGCATTCCGGGCCCTTCGTGCGGGGAATCTACGCCACCCTCCATGCCACGCTGGTGGAACCGCTCGGCGCCGACGCCATCGCGAAGCGCTATGCGGACGCCTTCAGCGGGCGGCCCTTTGTGCGGCTGCTGGGGCAGCCGCCCGAGCTCACCCACGCCGTGGGGTCCAATCTCGCGCTGCTGCACCCGACCGCCTCGGAGGACGGCCGCGAGGTCCAGGTCATGGTGGCGCTCGACAATCTCATCAAGGGCGCCGGGGGACAGGCGGTGCAGGCGATGAACCTGGCGCTCCGCCTGGACGAGACGGCGGGGCTTCGGCTGGCGGGGATGTTCCCATGCTGAACGGCAGGGCCTGGCTGCCCGTGTATGCTCAGATGCCGCTCACCGCCGCCTCGGGGCACGGCTCCTGGCTGGTGGATGATCAGGGCAACGAGTGGCTTGACGCCTACGGCGGCCACGCGGTGGCCGCCACCGGTCACTGCCATCCCCGGGTGGTCAGGGCCATTCAGGAGCAGGCGGCCCGCCTGATCTTTTATTCGACCGCAGTGCCCCACCCGCTCCGCGAGGCGCTGGCCGACCGGATCGCGGCGCAGTGTCCCGGCGACCTCTCCAGGGTGTTCTTTTGCAACTCCGGGGCGGAGGCCAACGAGAATGCGCTGGGGCTCGCGCGGAAAGCCACCGGACGGCGGCAGATCGTCTCGGTGTCCGGCGGGTGGCACGGCCGCACCGCCGCCTGTCTGGCGGTGACCGACGGCGCCAAATATGAGGCGGGCGCCATCCGTGCCGGCGTCCCGCTCTCGATCAAGGTTCCGTTCAACGATTCCGCCGCCATGGCGGCGGCGGTGGATGGGAGCGTCGCCGCGGTCATCGTCGAGCCGGTTCAGGGGCTGACCGGCGCGCGCGATTGCTCGCCGGAATTCCTCCGGGCGGCGCGTACCGCGTGTGACAAGGCGGGCGCGGCGCTCATCTTCGACGAGGTGCAGTGCGGTGTCGGGCGATCGGGGGCGTTCACCGCCGCCCAGGCATTCGGGGTCACCCCCGACATCATCGCCATGGCCAAGGGGCTCGCTTCGGGGCTCCCCATCGGCGCCATGGTGGCCACGACCGCGCTGACCGGCGGTCTGCACGTTGGTGATCTCGGCAGCACCTTCGGCGGCGGGCCGGTGGCGTGCGCCGCCGCGCTCGCCACGCTCGACGTCATCGAGCAGGAGCGGTTGCTCGAGAACGTGGTTCGGGTGAGTGCGCACCTCCGTCAAGGCGCCGCGGCGCTCGGCATCGGCGAGGTACGGGGCCGCGGCCTCCTGCTCGGATTGCAGATGCCGCGGCCGGCGGCGGAGATTCAGCGGGCGCTGTTCGGCCACCGGGTGCTGACTGGAACCGCTTCCGACCCGGCGACGCTCCGGTTGCTTCCGGCGCTCTCCTTCTCGATGGCCGAAGCCGATCTCCTGCTCGGCGCCCTGGGCGAGGTACTCGCATGACCAAGCGCGACTTCATCAGCACCGAGGAATGGGACCCCGCGGCGATCGACCGGTTGCTGGCCCTCGCCCAGCGGGTCAAGCGGGGAGAGGTGCCTGGCGGCCTGGAGCGAAAGGTGCTGGCGATGGTGTTCCTCGATCCGAGCCTCAGGACCCGGTCCAGCTTCGAGACCGCGATGTTCCTTCACGGCGGCCACGCGCTGGTGCTGGAGCCGGGGAAGGGAAGCTGGACGCTGGAAACCGAGCCCGGGGCCGTCATGGACGGGACCGGGGTGGAGCACCTCGTCGATGCGGCGCGGGTGCTGGGCCGCTATGCCGATGCGCTCGCGGTGCGGAGCTTTCCGCGGGGCCCCGACTGGAGTGTGGAGCGGCAGGACCGGGTCATCCGGAACTTCGCCAAGTACTGCGACAAACCGGTAATCAACCTCGAATCGGTGCGCCGGCATCCCTGCCAGGCGCTGGCCGATGCGCTCACCATTCGAGAGAAGCTGGGGGATCCGCGGGGCAAGAAGTTCGTGCTGCACTGGGCCTGGCATCCCAAGGCGCTGCCCACCGCGGTTCCCGCCAGCGCGGCGCTCGCCGCGGCGCACCTCGGCATGGAAGTGACCATCGCCCATCCGCCGGGGTTCGAGCTCGACCGGGAGGACATCCAGGCCATCGCCGAACTGGCCGAGGCGCGGGGCGGGCAGGCCTGGGTAACCGACGACCGGGCCCTGGCCACGGCGGGCGCCGATGTGGTGTACGTGAAGTCGTGGGGCGCGCTGTCCGCCTTTGGCCGGCCCGAGGAGGAGCAGCTGCTCCGCGCGCCGCATCGCGACTGGCGGATGACCGAGCCCGGCCGCAGCATCGTGATGCACTGCCTGCCGGTTCGCCGCAACGTGGAAATCGACGACGCGGTGCTCGACGGCCCGAACAGCGTAGTGTACGACCAGGCGGAGAACCGGTTGCACGTGCAGCGGGCGCTTCTGCTCGAACTCATCGGAAAGACGGGACGATGACGATCGATTCCACCAAGGGCATTGCCGGCCTCAAGGGCGCCCTGCGGTATGTCCGTGCCTATCGCGACCACGTCTTCGTGGTCAAGCTGGGCGGCGACGTCCTCGCCGACGCCGACGTGCTGGATCATGTCGCCGGGCAGCTCGCGCTGCTCCATTCCCTCGGGATCCGCATCGTCGTGGTGCACGGGGGCGGCCCCCAGGCCTCGACCATGCTGCGCCGCCTGGGACACGAGCCGGTGATGGTGGCGGGACGCCGGGTCACCGACGACGCGGCGCTGGAGGTGGCCAAGATGGTCTATCCCGGCCTCCTCTCCACCGAGCTCCTCTCCGCCTTCCGGGGCCACCAGGTGCAGGCGGTGGGCCTCTCGGGCGTCGACGCCGATCTGCTCACCGCGCACCGCCGGCCTCCGGTGGCCGTCACCGCCGACGACGGGACCGCGAAGGTGGTGGACTATGGTCACGTGGGCGACATCGACGGGGTCGACCCGCGGGTGATCTTTACCCTGGTCGAGGCGCGTTTTGTTCCGGTGGTCGCCTCGCTCGCGGGAGACGGCGAAGGCAACGTGTACAACGTCAATGCCGACACCGTCGCCGAGACGCTGGCCATCGCATTGAAGGCGCAGAAGCTGATCTTCCTGACCGGCGCTCCCGGCGTGCTGCGCGACCGCAACGATCCCTCGAGTCTGGTGGCGTTCGCCGATCCCGACGATCTCGTCGAGCTGCTCAAGTCGGGGATCATCTCGGGGGGAATGCGTCCCAAGGTGGAGGCCTGCATCCGCGCGGCCACCGGCGGCGTCGAGCGCACCCACATCATCGACGGCCGGCTGCACGATTCGCTGCTGCTCGAGCTGTTCACCGGTTCGGGCGCCGGCACCATGATCGTCGGACGCAAGGAAAAGGCGACTTACCTCGGAGTGGATCTTGCCGACGGAGATCGCGTTTCTTAGCGAGCTGGTCGCCATCCCCTCGGTGAGCGGCACTGAGGAGGGCGTCGCGCGCTTCCTGGAGGATTCCGCCCGCAAGGCGGGCCTCGATGTCGTGCGGGACGACGCGTCGGTCACGCTGGCGGTGGAGAGCGGGCGTCCGGGGCCCACCCTCGCCTTCATTTCCCATCTCGACGTGGTCCCGCCCGGAGAGGGGTGGACTCGGGATCCCTTCACGCCGAAGGTCGAGGGCGACCGGCTCTACGGGCGGGGCTCCGGGGATGCCAAGGCGTCGGTGGCCGCGATGACCCTCGCCGCCGCCGACGTGGCGGGCAGGCTGGGCGCCGGCCGCTTGCTGGTGATCCACGGCTACGGCGAGGAAACCCGGAACACCACCATGGCGGCGGCGGTGGCGCGCGCCGGCCGGATCGATGCCGCAGTTGTGGGCGAGCCCACCAATCTCGAGGTCGCGGTGGCCCAGCGCGGGCTGATGATGGCGGACCTGGTAGCCCGGGGAGACCAGCGTCACGCCGGTTACGCGGCGCAGGACGGAGCGTTCACCAATGCCATCACCGCCCTCGCGAAGGATCTGGCCCGGCTGGACGGGATCGTGGCCGAACGGGTCCACCCGATCCTCGGTGTCACCACCGTCACGCCGACGATGCTGTCCGCGGGCGTGAGCCGCAACGTGACCCCGCCGGCCGCCAAGGCGGTTCTCGACATCCGGAGCACACCGGTGTGGCCCCACGACGAGCTCGCCGCCACCCTCAAGGCGCGGCTCGACTGCGAGTTCGTGCTCACCTCGGACCGCCTGGTACCCTGTGAGACGCCCGCCGGCTCCCGCCTCCTCGAGGCGGCGCGCCGGGCCCGTCCCGGCCTCACGACGTTCGGAAGCCCGACCTGTTCCGACTGGGTGTTCGTGCGCCACGCCGACGCGATCAAGTGCGGGCCCGGCACCAGCCGGCGCTCGCACACCGCCGACGAGTACGTGGACCTGCCCGAGCTGACCGCGGCCCGCGGATTCTACGCGAGGCTGGTCGAGGAGTATCTCCGATGAAGCGACCTGACACGCTCTGGTCCTCCAGCCCGGGGCTGAATCGCCGGATGCTGGAGCTCACCATCGGCGACGACCGCTATTGGGACAGCTACCTCATCCGCTATGACGTCCTGGGAAGCCTGGGCCACGTCGAGGGGCTCCGCGCCTCCGGGCTCCTGAGCGGCCGGGAGCACGCCAAGCTCCGGGCCGGGCTCCGCGCCGCTCTCGGGGCGGTTGAGCGCGGCCGCCTGGTCATCGGCGCCGAGCATGAGGATGCCCACTCGGCCGTCGAAGCGTGGCTCACCCGGCGGCTGGGCCCCACCGGGGAACGCCTGCACGCCGGCCGCTCCCGCAACGACCAGGTCGCCTGCGATCTCCGGCTCTTCCTGAAAGACCGCCTCAGCGTGCTGACCTATGGTGTGCTCGGGGTCTCCGCGGCGATGCTGGGGTTTGCCCGGGAGCACCGCCGCGCGCTCTGGCCGGGCTACACCCATACCCGCCGCGCGATGCCCTCCTCGGCCGGCCTCTGGGCCGCGGCGTTCGCCGAAGGAATTCTCGACACGCTGGAGGCGCTCCCGGCGCTCTGGGCGCAGCTCGACCGCTCCCCGTTGGGAAGCGCCGCGGGTTATGGGGTGCCGCTGCCGCTCGATCGCGAGGCGGCGGCCCGGGCGCTCGGATTCGGCGGCCTCGACCACAATGTGGCAACGGTGCAGAACGGGCGGGGAAAGCTCGAGGCGGCGGCGCTCTTCTGGTGCGCCCAGCTGGGGCACGATCTTTCCCGCTTCGCCAGCGACGTGATTCTCTTTTCCGCGGAGGAATACGGCTGGCTGGTGCTCCCCGGTTCGCTGACCACCGGGTCCTCGATCATGCCGCACAAGCGGAATCCCGATCTCCTGGAGCTGGCCCGGGCGCGCAACGCCGCGCTGGAGGGAGATCTCGCCACCGTGCTGGCCCTCCGCGGCAAACTCACCAGCGGATACCACCGGGATTTTCAATTGCTCAAAGAGCCGCTCATCCGTGGGCTCGGGCGGGCCATTGAGCTCGTCGGCATGGTGTCCCTGGTGGTGCCGCGGCTCGGCGTGGATCGTGCCCGTGGCCTGGCCGCCCTGGAGGGCGGGGCGCTCGCCACCGACGAGGTGATGCGCCGGGTCGAGCAGGGCGTCGCGTTCCGCCGCGCCTACCGCGACGTGGCGGCGGGCGTCACGCGCGGCGAGCAGTTCGCCGCTCCGTCCCCGGGCCGGCTCATCGCCCGGCGCGGCTCCACCGGCGGTGTGGGTCGGCTGGACCTCGGAGCGGCCTGGCGGCGGTGGCGCGCGGTCGAGCGCTGGTGCGAGCGCGAGCGGGCGCGGTTCGACCGGGCGATGGCGCGGCTCGCCGGGTGGAGGCGGCGATGAAGGGCGACCGGCGGCAGCGGCACCTCAAGATCCTCGAGCTGATCTCCACCCACGCGTTCCGCACCCAGGAGGAGCTGGCGGAAGCGCTCGCCCGGGAAGGGTGGGAGGTGACCCAGTCGTCGGTGAGCCGGGACATCGCGGCGCTTCACCTGGCCAAGGTCGACGGCGCCTACCAGCGGCCCGCGGTGACCCAGCGCCCGCGGCACGATCCCGACGAGCAGCGAATCGCCGACGGGGTTCTCACCATCGAGGCCGCGGGCGATGCACTCATCGTGATCCACACTCCGCCCGGAGAGGCCAATCGGGTGGGAGTCGCCCTCGACCGGCTGGCCTGGCCCGACGTGCTGGGCAACATCTCCGGCGACGACACTATCTTCATCGCCGTGCGGGACCGACAATCGCAACGGCGGGTAATCCGGATCATGCGGGCTCTCGAACGGCCGGCCCGTGGCTGAGCGCGGCCCCGCGCGTTCGATCCGCTGGCGCCGACTCCTGCTGCTCGGTCTCCTCCCGACGTGCCGGGAGGCTTCCCCCTCGGGGGAACACACTGAGACCTACCTCGCGGCTCCCTCACGCGCTCCCGACCCGCTCCGGCGAGTCGAATGGCCGGCCTACGGCGGGGATGCCGGTGGCACCAAGTACTCCGCGGTCGCAGACATCACCCCGGCGAATGTGGCGGCGTTGCGGCCGGCGTGGAGCTGGTGGACTGGTGAATCAGCCCACCCGGCGGAGCCGGGTGCCTTCGAGGCGACGCCCGTCATGCTCGGGGATACCCTCTACCTGAGCACGCCGCTCAACCGGGTCGTTGCCCTCGACGCCAATACCGGACGCCGGATCTGGACCTACGACCCGGAAGTGGATCGGCTGCCAATGCCGGGGGAGCGGAAGTGGGTTCATCGCGGCGTGGCGGTGTGGACCGGCGATGGCCATCGGACGGTTCTGATGAACGCGCGATCGCGGCTTATCGCACTGGACGCCGCCACCGGCCGGCCCCGCACCGGGTTCGGCGCCGGCGGCCAGGTCGACCTCTCCAAAGGCCTGCGATGGCCGGTCGATCCCCTGCAGCTGACCAACACCTCTCCCCCCGTGATCGTCGGCGACCTGGTGATCGTAGGCAGCAGCGTCTCGGACCGGATCGTGCACGACCGAGACCCCCCCGGTGACGTACAGGCCTTCGACGTACGCAACGGTCATCTCGTGTGGAGCTGGAGTCCGGTGCCGGGCCCGGGGGAATTCGGCCGGGACACCTGGGCCGATTCGTCGGCCGATCACACCGGACATGCAAATGTCTGGGCACCCTTCACGGCGGATACCGCTCGCGGGCTGGTTTACCTTCCGGTGAGCACGCCGGGGAATGACTGGTACGGAGGGGGCCGGCTGGGCGACGATCTCTTCGCGGAGTCGCTGGTATGCCTCGATGCCCGCACCGGCCGGCGGCGGTGGCACGCGCAGCTGATTCATCACGGGCTGTGGGACTACGACTTGGCCGCCCCGCCCACCCTGGTGCGCATTGCCGTCGGGGGTGACTCGGTCGACGCGGTGATCGAGGCCACCAAGACCGGATTTCTCTACGCCTTCGACCGCGTCACCGGGCGGCCGCTCTGGCCCATCGAGGAGCGGCCGGTGCCGCCGAGCACGGTTCCGGGCGAGCGGGCGTCGGCGACGCAGCCATTCCCCGCCGGGCCGGTGCCCTTCGCGCGGCAGGGATTTTCCCTCGAGGACGTGGCGGCATTCACTCCGGAAATTCACCAGTTGGCGGTGCAGCGGATCCGCGGACTCCGGATGGGCGAGATGTTCACGCCGCCTTCTCTGGAGGGCACCATCGTGATGCCCGGATGGATCGGCGGAGCAGGATGGGGCGGCGGGGCGTTCGATCCGGTGACCGGGGTGTATTTCGTCAAGGCAACCAATCGCCCGACCCTGGCGCGCCTCGTGCCGGGGAATGCCGCCGACTCGACCAGCCCGGCGCGCTATCTGCTCGACCCGTCGCTCTGGGAGCAACAGGGCATCACCGTCCAGGTACCGGTTCTCGGCGGGTGGCTCGGCCGGCTCCTGCCGAAGCGCCCCCTCCCGGTCAGCCGGCCTCCGTACGGCACCCTCACCGCCATCGATCTCTCGACCGGCGCGACTCGCTGGCAGGTGACCCTGGGTGACACTCCGTGGATTCGCCGGCACCCGCGCCTGCGCGGTCTCGATCTGCCGCCGCTCGGAGTGGCCGGACCACCGGGGGCGATCGCGACCGGAGCCGGATTGCTCTTCATCACGGGAGGGGGACAGGTGCTCTACGCAATCCACCACGCCACCGGCGGAGTGCTCTGGCAGTACGATCTCGGACAGGGCGCCAGCGCTAACCCGATGACCTATCGCACCGCCCTCGGCCGGCAATTTGTCCTCATCGCGAACGGATTCGGGGCGGCGGCGCGGCTCTCCGCGTTCGCCCTCCCGGAGGGAACCCGGTGAGCGGCCGGCGATGGATGCTGGCGGTGCTGGTACTCGGGCTGCTCGCGGGAGTGTTCTACGCCGGCACCCGGTATCCGTTCGCCTTCCTCGATCGATGGCTTGCTCCCCGGCAGGGAAGTGGATTCTGGTCGCCCCGGCACGCCGGGCCGCTCCCCCGGTACGAAGCGAGTGCCGCAGCGGTGAACGGCAAGCTGCTGGTGTTCGGCGGATTCTTCGGGGAGTCGCCGCCAAAGGCCACCCCGCGCGTCGACGCGTACGATCCGTCGAGCGATCGGTGGGTCCAGCTTCACGACATGCCGCTCGCCGTCACCCATCGCAACGCCGCGGTGGTCGGAGGTTCGGTGTGGTTTGCCGGCGGGTTCGTCGGCAACAGCCCCGGTGCACCGACCGCCGCGGTGTGGCGGTACGACACAGCCGATGACTCGTGGCATTCCGGATCGCCGCTGCCGGAGGCGCGTGGCGGCGGCTTTCTCGGCGCGTTGGACGGAAGCCTCCACTTCGTCGGCGGCTACCTCCCGGATCGTGATACCCCCGCCTCCGAGCACTGGGTCATCCCGGTGGATTCCGCCATCAAGGGAGTGGCGGCGTGGAAGCCGGCCGCCCCCCTCCCCGTGGCCCGGGGGCATGTCGCCGGGGCGGTCCTCGACGGCTACCTCTACCTGATGGGCGGGGTCAGCCACCATGACCCGGTTCAGCTCGATCTGAACCCGGTGGAGCGATACGACCCGCGGACCAATCGATGGGAGGAGCTGGCCCCACTTCCGATGGAGCGCTCCCACTTCGAGCCCGGCACCATCGTCGCCGACGGACGCATCATCATCATCGGGGGGCGGAGTTACCCCCGGGGAATTGCCAACGTCGCCGACGTCACCATGTACGACCCGGCCGAGAATCGCTGGGTGGCGCTCCCGCCCCTCCCCGGCGGGCGCCTGGCCCCCGTCGCGGGCCGGATCGGCGACTCGATCATCGCGGGGTTCGGCGGTTCGATCGGCAACGACGTCATGTCCGACGAATTCTGGGCCGCTCCGCTCGGCCGGCACTGGGAGCGCGGTCCCGATCTCCCGGAGGCGCTTGGGGAGGTGGCGACGGCAGTGGTGGGAACCCGGCTTCTGGTGCTGGGCGAGGGCAGCGGGTACACCCTCAGCCTGGACCTCGGACGCGGGAGGTGGGACCCCCCGCAGGCGCGGGCTCGCCGCGCCAACATCGGGAACCACTATGCGGCGGAAGTGATCGGCGACAGCCTGTATCTGCTCGGGGGACTCGGTGGATTCGGCTGGGCCCCGGGCCACGTCCAGGTATACGATGTGGTCCGGGACGAGTGGAGCTTCGGACCCCCAATGCCGTTCGCCGCCGGATCGTCGGCCTCGGCGGCCATTCGGGGTCGGATCTACGTCGCCGGCGGAATCGTTGGTGACACCACGACGCGCCTCGGCGCCCGTCTCGACCCCGCGACCAACACCTGGTCGCCGATTGCCCCGATGCCCCGTCCCCGGAACCACGCCGCCTCCGCGACGGACGGAGAACGCCTCTATGTATTCGGCGGGAGGGGGCCGGGAAGCGGAAACGACAACTCCGTAGCCAACGGATTTGCCGACGTACAAATCTACGATCCCCCAACCGACCGCTGGACCGTCAGCGGCGAGGGACCGGGGGCGCCCCTCCCCCTGCCTCAGGGACGGGGTGGAATGGGCAAGGCGGTCTATCTCAACGGCGAGTTCTACGTGATTGGCGGCGAAACCCGGGACGGCCCCGGCGCCACACCCAACCACGTCTACACCCGGGTGGACATCTACGACCCCAAGCGGAACCTCTGGCGTTCCGGGCCTGAGATGCCGACCGGGCGCCATGGGATCTTCCCGGTTGTCGTCGCGGGGCGGATCTACATCGCGGGCGGCGGAACCCGGGCGGGGCAGAGCCAGTCCTCCGTGCTGGAGGTACTCGCCGTACCCCGGCCTCCGCGCTAGAATTCCCGCCCCGGCAGTCGGTCCCTTGGCCGAAAGGTGCTTCCATGTCAATCGCCCAGATGCTGCTCCCCGAATTCGACCAGGAGATGGCCAACACCCGCAAGATGCTTGAGTGCGTGCCGGAGGGCAGAAACGATTGGAAGCCGCACCTGAAGTCCATGACGCTGGGCCGTCTGGCCGGGCACGTGGCCGAGTTGCCGTTCTGGGGAGTGAACACGCTCGACCGCACCGAGCTCGATATCGCGCTCCCCAGTGGGCAGCGGGCCTGGGAGCCGGGGGTGTTCACCACCCGGGCGGGGACCCTCAAGACCTTCGACGACAACGTCGCCGCCTGCCGGGCCGCCATTGCCAAGGCCACCGACGCCGATCTCGCGGTGAGCTGGAGCCTCAAAGCGGGGGGGAAAACGCTGCTCACCATGCCGCGGAGCGCCGTGCTCCGCAGCATGATGATGAATCACATCATCCACCACCGGGCCCAGCTCGGGGTGTACCTCCGGCTCAACGACATCGCGATTCCGGGGCCCTACGGGCCCAGCGCCGATCAGGCGCAGATGATGAGGTGATCCCGCTCAGCGCCACTCGCGGAGCGCGCCGAGCGCCGCAACCTCGCTCTCGTAGAGCGCCGCCACCCGTCGCTTGAGCTCCCGGCGAAGCGCGGCGCTCTTCGCGGCGTCGAGTGGAAACTCCTTCTTCATGGACGCCGCGAAGGCGCTCAGCGCCCGGGAACACTCCGTCTTATCGGCTCCCTCCCCATCGCGCTCCGTACTCTGGAATTCGGCGCGCCGGGCCAGAAGCTCCTTGGTTTCCCGGAACGCCGGTACCTCATCCGGCAGTGCCCCTTCCGCAAGCGCGCTCCACCCCCGGCCCAGCTCGGCGTAGCGCTCGGCCAGGCGGGAGAGCCCCCGGTCACCCAGCGCCCCCGCCGCTTCCTCGAGGAATTCGGCGAACAGCGGACGGCAGAGCCCGCCGCCGGTGCCGTAGTACTCGATGTATTCGCAGATCGACCGCAGCCCCTGGTAGAGATGCGGCCCGGGGGGAAAGATCTTCTCCCACGTATCCGGCGCGTTGCTGCCATCCAGTCGGTCGGCCCAGGTGGCGAAGGCTTCGAGCGTGAAATTCCTTGTTCTGCCCTTGGCCAGAGCTTCGGCGCAGGCGGCAATCCCGCCCTGCACCAGCGCGCGCAGATCGGGGGTCCTGATCGATGGCTCCAGCGCGAGCAACCGGTTCTTGTCCTTCTTCACCCGGCCGCGGGCCGCGGCCAGCTCGGACAGTGGGAGCGCGATCGGCTGGTCGGCCAGGTCTCCCAGCCACGCGACGCCGGTGGCATCGTCGATCGAGTGCACCGTGGCGACGTGGTACATCATCCCCCGCAAGGTGAGCCAGACCATCACCGGCCGGCCCCCCTGCAGCAGCTCGCGAAGGTGCTTCTCTCCCGGCTTCGCCCCGGATGATTCCTTGACCAGCGCCTTGAGGCCCAGCCGATTCACGGCGGCCAGGGCCCACGCCGTGTGATCGTGCCAGAGGTGACGCCCGGCGACGAAGAAACTGGAGAAATTCTCCTTGGCATAATGGAACGAGAACACCCCGGCCCCGATCCCGCCCGCGATCCCGAATACCATGGCCTCGCTGAACGGCGCCCCGGTATGCGGGGCGCGAACGCCCGCCTGCGAGAGCAGGGCGCGCAGCGCGGTGGGCCCCGGAGTGTTGCCCGGAAAATGATGCGGTTGCTGGGTGGATTCGCCCGGACCATCGGCCTGGCGAATGACGTGCCGGCGGGCGGTGGAGTAGGTCTCGCCGGTCCTGGCCATACGGGCGCGGACCAGCTGCTTGAAATGCTTGCGCTCGGTCATCGTCCTCTCTCCTTCTCGAGCCGGGGACGGGACCCTACGCGTCCCACACTCCCCGGCAACTCGAGAAGTGAGGGGGACAAACAACCTGCGCCTCCTCGAGGACACCGATCCCCTTCGCCTCCGCGAGCGCCGGGCGGCGTAGGTGCCCGGTCAGGAGGTCCGGCGCGAGGAAGCGCCGGCCTCTATGCTACCGACCGGGGCTGTTTGACGGAAGAGGGGGTGCTGCCGTAGCGCACAGCGGTGATCTCGGCCAGGATGGCGAGGGCAATCTCCTCCGGCCGCCGGCCGCCCAAGTCGAGACCGATCGGCCCGTGCAGCCGGGCCACGTCGGCGTCGCTGAAGCCCAGTGCCCGGAGCCGGTCGCGCCGGATGGCCTGGGTTTTCCGCGAGCCGATCGCGCCGATATAACACGCCGGAGATCGCAGAGCAAGCGCCAGCGCGGGCTCGTCGAACTTGGGGTCGTGCGTCAGCAGGCATACGCAGGTGGCCGCGTCCAGCCCGACCTTCCGGAACACCTCGTCGGGCCAGCCCAGAATCATCTCATCCACGTCGGGAAATCGCTCCCGGGTGAGGAACGCTTCGCGGCCGTCCGCCACCACGGTGCGGAATCCCAGGGGCCGGGCCATCCGCACCAGCGCCGTCGCGATGTGCACTCCTCCGAAGATCAGGAGCGTCGGCCGTCGTGGGAAGACCTCGAAGAAGACCTCGAGCACGCCGTCGGCGTCATCGATCGACTCGACGCCGCTGACCAGCCGCGGCAACCGGTTGGCCGCCATCGCGGCGATCGGCTCCTCGAGTCTCGGGGGAAGCACGCCCAGGCGGCGGCGGGTCCCGTCCTCGTCGATCGCCATTCCAGAGCCCAGCGGAATCGTCGGCGCCGCGGTCACGGTGGCGATCACCGAGCCGGTCGGCTTGCGCGCCGCATCCAGCAGCTCGGGCCGGACGTGGGGCTCGATGAACACCTCGATCTGACCGCCGCAGGAAAGCCCCATTTCCCAGGCGCGCTCATGGGTCACGCCCCATCCGACGCGCTTCGGCGTCCCCCGAGCGATCGCCGCCCGGATCTCCTCCGCGGCCGCGCTCTCCACGCATCCGCCGGACACCGAGCCCGCCATTCGCCCATCGGCGGTGGCCAGCAGGCAGGCGCCTTCGGGCCGGGGGGCCGATCCCCAGACCTTGGTGACCACCGCGCGGCCCACCGGGCCGGACGCCGCCAGCTTCTCGTACTCCGCGAGCAGTGTGCGCATCAGTGCTCTCCCACTTCGGCGGCTGCCGCGAGGGCCTCGAGGTCCGCGGCCGTGTCCACGTCCGGATTCCGCCCCGCCACCGAGACAGCCTTGACGGGGATACGCCGGCTCTCGATAACCGGCGCGAAGCCGCTCTCCCCGCGCATCTCCGCGGCGTGGGCCCAGAGGCTCCGATCGATCAGGAGCGGGTGCCCCGGCTCACCCGGGGTCTCCCGATAGGAGGGACGAAC
>JBGPEJ010000016.1:0-24322 GCA_041482775.1 Gemmatimonadota bacterium
CACCGAGCCCGAGGTGCGGGAAGCCGCGGCCCCGGTGCGGCTCGAGCCGGTAGCGGGCCGCGTCACCTTCGAGCACGTGACGTTCGCCTACGACGGCGTCCGGCAGGTGCTCCGTGGGGTGAGCTTCGACGTGGCCCCGGGAGAAATGATCGGCCTGGTGGGCCCGTCGGGCGGCGGGAAGACCACGGTGGTGAACCTGATCGCCCGCTTCTACGACGTGACCGGCGGCACGGTGCGGGTCGACGGCGTGGACGTTCGGCGGCTCGACACCGGGCACTATCGCCGGCAGGTCGGCATGGTGCTGCAAGACCCGTATCTCTTCCACGGCACCGTGCTGGAGAACATCCGGTACGGCAAGCCGGAGGCGGCCCTGGACGAGGTGATCGAAGCGGCGCGGGCGGCCAACGCGCACGATTTCATCATCAAGCTCACCCACGGATACGACACCGTGGTGGGCGAGCGGGGGCAGACGCTGAGCGGAGGCGAGCGGCAGCGGGTCTCGATCGCGCGGGCGGTGCTGCATAACCCGCGCATCTTGATCCTGGACGAGGCCACCAGCAGCGTGGATACCGAAACCGAGCGGCACATCCAGGAGGCGCTCGAGCGGCTGGTGGCGGGGCGGACGGTGTTCGCCATCGCCCACCGGCTCTCGACCCTTCGCAAAGTGACTCGGTTGTTCGTGTTCGAAGACGGCCGGCTGATCGAGCAGGGCACCCACGCCGAGCTCGAGGGGCTGGAAAACGGAACCTACCGGCGGCTGTACCAGATGCAGCTCGCGTTGAGTTGAGAGGAGGAGACCGGATGAAACCCACGGTGCTGTTCCGGCCGAGCATGAAGCACCGGATCCTGCGCGACGAGGCGCTGGTCCTCGAGCGCCGCGGCGACGGCCGGCTCTGGGCCACCCGCGGGGGGGAAACCCTCCCCGTGGCGGTCCGGCGCTGCTTTCCCTGGTCGGAGTCGAGCCGCTACATCTCGCTCCGCGGCGACGACCATCGCGAAGTGGCGCTGGTCAAGGACCTGGGTGCGCTCTCTCCGGAGTCCCGCCAGGCGCTGGAAACAGCCATGGCGGAGGCAGGGTTCATGTTCGAGGTGACGCGGGTCCGGGAGGTCGAGGAAGAGGTGGAAATCCGGCACTGGACGGTCGAGACCCGTCAGGGACCTCGTACCTTCCAGACTCGGCTCGATGACTGGCCCCGCGCCCTGCCGGGAGGCGGATTCCTGATCCGCGATGTGGCGGGCGATTTGTACCGGCTTCCCGAGCCGGAGAGCATGGACCCGGAAAGTCGGGAGCTGCTCTGGGCGTTCGTGGATTAGAAGCGGGGATCGGCACACCCGCTACGACCCGGTTGAGAGGCCACCGGGAGCCGCCGGCTCGAGCTCGAGCCCGACGTGACAGTGAGGGCACGACGTCACGATGGGGAAGGCGAGCCGGCGGCCTCCCATGCCGACGTAGTAGGGCCCGTCGGTCCGGCAGGACGGACACTGCCCGTGCGCTTCCTTGAGAACCTTGCGGGAAACGAGCCGCTTGGCGGCCAGCCCGAACATCCCAAGGAAGAACATGATACCGAACAGGTGAATCAGCGGTACCGGGAGGAGGAGCGCGCCGCAGGCCAGCCCAACCAGGAACAGGAGGCCCGCCTTCCGCAGCCGGCGCCCGAACGACGGCCGCGCGAAGGCGATCTCCCCTCGGCCGCCGGCGCGGCCATCCCGCGACCTGATGTGAACCGCGACCCGGATCAATTCCATGCCGAAGGTGGCCGGCCCTCTGGTGATGCGCCGGAACGCCCTGGGCTGGCTCTCGCGGCGGGGGTGAATTACTATTATATCGTAATACGATATGATAATCGCCGCTACCCCGCCCCGCACACCCCGCGTGGATTACCGCGCGCTGGCCGAGTTTCGCTACCAGATCCGGCGCTTCCTGCGCGTCAGTGAGGAAGCGGCCCGCGCCGAGGGGCTCGAGCCGCAGCACCATCAGCTCCTGCTCACCTTGAAGGGGGCTCCAGCCCGGGCCGTGCCGACCATCGCCTGGCTGGCGGAGCGGCTCCAGCTCCAGCACCACAGCGTCGTCGGGCTGGTGGACCGGCTGGTGCGCCGCGGGCTGGTCGAGCGCCGGCGAGACCCCGCCGATCAGAGGCGGGCGCGGATCACCCTGACCGCTCCGGGAGAGCGGATCCTTCACGAGCTCTCGCTGTTCCACCAGCGGGAAATCCGTTCGCGCGCGCCGGCACTGGTTTCCGCGATGGTGGCAATCGTCCGAACGGCGCCCAAGCAGCGGTGAGTCACCGCGGAATCGAATCGGCCGCGAGCAGGTTTCGCAGCACCGACTCCGGCACCAGAAACGCCGATCCGTGCCGGATGCCCCGCGGGGTGCGGAGCGAATCTCCGAACGGCTCGAAGCGCTCGAAGTCGCGGCTGCGGACCGCCCCGTAGTGCCCCCGGGTGTACTCGTCGTAATAGATGTACCAGTACCCCCCCGAATGCAGCACCGAGGGCCCTTCGGTATGGAGCCCGGTGATCGGCGGCGACGCGGGGCCGTAGGGTCCGGTCGCATGCCGGCTGCTGGCCACCCGGAGATTGCGGCGCGGCGGCAGGAAGGTCTCGTCCTTCATGACCAGGTAGTACCGGTCCCCCACCTTTGCGATGGTTCCATCGATCGCGCTGAATCCACCGTCGTAGAGGAGCCGGGCCCGGGAGTATTTCTTGAAATCCCGCGTGGTCACGAAGTAGAGCCGGTGATCCGCCCGCCCGCGCGAAGTGAGCTCGGCCAGCGAATCCGACTTTGGAAAGCGCCCCGGAATCGAGCTGGCCCAGACGATAACGAACTTCCCTGCGGCGTCATCGTAGAACAGATCTGGTGCCCAGGCGTTGAGCGCGGCGGGCTCGTGTTCCATCACCGGAATCCGGCTCTGCTCCGACCAGTGGATCAGGTCGGGCGAATGGGCCACGCCAATTCCGTGGTCCGTCCAGGCGATGGTCCACACCAGGTGGAACACCCCGTCCGGCCCGCGCAGGATGCTGGGGTCGCGCATCAGCGCGGCCCGGGTATCCCACTCCTGCCACCCGATTCCCCGCCCCATCACCGCCGGCCGGATCACCGACCGCCCCCCGAACAGCGGGAGCCAGGTGATTCCGTCGTGACTGTAGGCCAGGTGCACTCCGTCTTCACCGTTCCGGGTGAAGTAGGAGAACAGAAACGCCTGCGGGTCCGGCCGGGCATCGGGGCGCGGAGTCGGCGCGGAGGGCGCGCACGCCGGCGCCGACAGGATCGCGAGGGCAGCGACGGCACCGCGAGCAGAGGTTGATGTCATGAGCGCATCATCCTTGCCTCCTCACGCCTCGCCGGAGTTGGTGGTCGCGGCGTTCCCCGACCTCGACCAGCGTCGAAGCGGGCACCGAGCTCAGTTCGTGCACGCCGGCTTCGGACGGACCGCCGACATCAGCGACTCCCGGTTCGGCTGGAGGTGTGGCCTCGATCGACTGGCCGAGTCGGCGCCGGCGCGCCATTGAGCGGCTCAGCCGGCGCGGAGCGCGATGAGGGGATCCACCCTCGCCGCGCGTCGGGCGGGGAGGTAACCCGCGCCGAGCGAGACCACGGCCACAACCAACCCAACGGCCGCGTACACCAGCGGGTCGGTCGGGTTGGTGCCGTACAGCATCCCACGAATGAGTCGAGTGGCCGCGGCCGCCACCGGCAGACCGAGCAACAGCCCCGCCGTTGTGAGCCACATTCCGTCGGCGAGTACCATCCGCTGGAGCCCCGCGCGCGTGGCACCGAGCGCTCCGCGGATCCCAATTTCCTGGGTCCGGCGCCCGACAGCGTAGGAGAGCACCCCATGGACTCCCAGGAGCGCCAGGCAGAGTCCGATCAGCGCGAACGCGACGATCTGGACCGCGTTGAGTCGGACCGTGCTGAGCTGGGCATCCACCAGATCCGAGGCCAGTGATGTGAAGAGCGGGCGGTCCGGCACCAGTCGCACCAGAATCTCCCGGACCGGCTTCTGGAGCGGAGCGGGCGCGCCGGTGGCGCGGACAAAAAAGGTCGGGAATGCGGACGGCGCCTGTTCGTAGGGCCGGTAGAGCTCCGGACCATCCTCAGCGAGGAGCAGGCTGGGTTGCGCCGCCCGGTTGTCACGGGCGACGCCGACGACGGTGAGCGTCACGGAAAGCCCCGAAGCGGTGTCCAGCTTGATCGTTCGACCGACCGGATCCGTTCCCGGCCACCAGCGCCGCGCGGCCCATTGGTTAATCATCGCCACGGGCGGTGCATTTTCCGTGTCTCGATCAGTGAACTCGCGGCCCTGCGCAACGCTGATCCCGAGCGTCCGGAAGTACCCCGGGCTTACCGCGAAGGCGCCCGTCGGTATCACCCCCCTCGGGAGGGGAAACTCCTGCCCCTCCAGCGTGACATCCGCGGGGGCGGCGGGTGAACCAAGGGGAATTCCGGCTCGGATTCCTACCAAGGCCGTCCCTGGCAACTGCCCCAGCTCCATCTGGATCTGCCGGGTGACGGACAGGTACTTCTCTTTCACCCGCCAGGGATGCGGAAAGCTCGGGCTTCCCTGCACCACCTTGGGCGCGTCGAACCCGAGGTCGAGCCGGGAAAGGTGCAGCGCGGTGCGGGTCAGCAGCCCCGCGCCGGTCAACAGCACCACCGCGCTCGCGATCTGGGCGACGACGAACAGCTGCTGAATCCGGCCTCCGGCGCCGCGGCCTCCCGACGCCACCGAGCCAAGGCGGAGGGTTCGCTGCAGGTCGGCTCGGATCACGATCCTCGCCGACACCGTGCTCAGCAGCAGGCCCACCGTCAGGGCTAGCAGCACCGCAAACCCCGCCGCCCGCGCATCGAGGCGATACTCCATCCCGCTCGGCCGGAGCGATTGCAAGACGGCCAGCGACTGGAGCACCCCGAGGAACCAGGCCGCGAACAACAAGCCGATCGCCGCGGCCACCAGCACCAGGACGGCGTTCTGGACGACCAGCCCGCGTACCAACCGGGCCGGTCGGGCACCCAGCGCCGAGCGGAGGGCGAACTCCTTCAATTGGTTGAGCGTCCGCACCAAGGCCAGGTTGGCCACGTTGGCGCACGCGATCAGCAGAACGCAAAGCACCACCGCCGCGAAGATGAGATCGTGCGAACCGGTCGAGCCGGTGTACCGCTCGCGGAGCGGCACCGCCTCGAGCCGGGTCGCCCCGGCGCCCTTGTCCGTCGAGCCCAGCGCCGCGGGATCGATGGCCGCAACCTCCGACCGGAGCTGGGCAAGCGTTCGTCCTGGCGCCAGCCGGGCGATCACGGTGACCGCGCGGATCGAGGGACGGGTGCTGGGATCGAGGACCGGCGTTACCGGCAGCCAAAACTGTGACCCGACTTCGTAATTGAAACCAGCGGGCATGACCCCGATGACAGTGTAGTGGGTATCGCTCAGCTTCACGGTCTTCCCGACGACCGCGGGATCCTGCCCGAGCTGGCTGGTCCAGAGGTCGTGGCTCAGGACCACCACGGGAGCGGCTCCCAGCCGGTCGTCCTCCGGGAAGAACGCGCGCCCCAGCTGGGGACGGACCCCCAGGAGCTCGAAGAGATTCTGGGACACCACGCCCCCCACGACCAGCACCGGCTCGCCGCCGGTGTTGAGCGCTTTGCCGCCCGAGGTATAGGCGGCCAGCACATCCAGGCTGCGGAGCGGATACTTCCGGAGCACGTTGGCGTACGTGACGTACGAAACACTGCAGGAGGAACGGCAGGGGCCCGCCTGGGCGTAGCGCGGCACCTCGCTGAGCTGAACCAGTCGGCTGGCGTCCTTGAAGGGCAACGCGCGAAGCCGCACGGCGTCGATCACCCCGAACGCCGCCGCGGCGGCGCCGATGCCCAGGCTCAGAGAAAGGACTGCCGTAAGAAGATAGCCCGGCGTCCGGACCAGGGAGCGGAGTGCCGAGCGCGCATCGAGTCGAGGGTCATGCCAGCGAGTTTCGCTGCCCGGCTGCCCCCCGTCAAGGCGGCGGCGCTACATCCGCTCGAATCTTGCCTGGAAGAATCTGAGATACTTCGGCTCGTACACCATGCGCAGCCCCTGGGTCTCGGCCCGCCGGTCCCACACCGATTTCACCGACTCCGCCACCACGTCCATGTGGGCCTGGGTGTATACCCGTCGCGGAATCGTCAGGCGGGTGAGCTCGAGCTTGGGGTACTGATGCTGGCCGGTGGCCGGGTCACGCCCCGCGCTCGCGATCCCCCGCTCCATCGAGCGGATCCCCGAATCGAGGTACAGCTCGGCGGCCAGCGTTTGCGCGGGGAACTGATCCTGCGGGATCTGGGGGTAGAACGCCCGGGCGTCGAGGAATACGGCGTGGCCCCCCACCGGCTGCACGATCGGGATTTCCCAGTCGGTCAGCAGCTCGCCCAGGTAGCGGACTTGTCCAACCCGCGCCCGGATGTGGTCGTCCCGGAGGCACTCCTCGACGCCGATGGCCAGCGCCTCCATGTCCCGTCCCGCCATCCCGCCGTAGGTGTGCAGCCCTTCGTACACCACGATCAGATTGCGGAGCTCCTCATACAGGTCCCGGTCGTTGACCGCGAGCCAGCCCCCGATATTGACCAGGTTGTCCTTCTTGGCGCTCATCCATGCGCCGTCGGTGCAGGAGCAAAATTCCCGGACGATGTCGGCGATGGGCCTGTCGGCGTACCCCGGCTCCCGCTCCTGGATGAAGAAGGCGTTTTCCGCCATCCGGGTCGCGTCGAGAAAGATCCGGAGCCCGTGCCGGTCGCACAGCCCGCGCAACGCCTTCGCGTTGGCCATCGACACCGGCTGGCCCCCCGCCATGTTCACCGTCCCCGCCAGGCTCACATAGGCGATTCGCTCGGGGCCCACCCGGGCGATCAGCGCCTCCAGCTTGACCAGGTCGACGTTTCCCTTGAACGGATGCCGGCTGGCCGTGTCGTGCGCTTCGTCGATGATCACGTCCGTGAAGATTCCGCCTGCCAGCTCCTGGTGCAGCCGCGTGGTGGTGAAATACATGTTGCCGGGAACGAACTGGCCCGGCTTGATTGCGCACTTGCTGAGGAGGTGCTCCGCGCCGCGGCCCTGGTGGGTCGGGAGGACCTCCCGGTACCCGTAGTGGGCCCGGACCGCCGATTCGAGGTGATAGAAGTTGCGGCTTCCCGCGTACGCCTCGTCGCCCAGCATCATCCCCGCCCATTGGCGGTCGCTCATGGCGCCGGTACCGCTGTCGGTGAGCAGGTCGATGTAGACGTCGTCCGACTGGAGCAGAAAGGTGTTGTATCCCGCCGCTTCGAGCGCCCGCCTCCGCTCCGCCGGTGCGACCATTCGGAGCGGCTCCACCATCTTGATTTTCCAGGGCTCGGCCCAGCTGCGTCGGCCGAACTGCTGCCCCATCGTCTTGGGTACCGGATTCATTGCGCGCTCGGGTGGCGGGGACTGCCCGCAGCGTACGACTCGCGGCCTGAGGAATTGGAGAAATCCCCCTGAACCGCGCTTCACCTAGATTCCGGCACTCCCACCGACCGGCGACATGACGAGATCCGCCCGCAGGTTGTCCCCGCAGAACCGGCCCCCCCCGGCCGGGGGTCCGGCGGTGACCGGACCAATCGTCTATTTCGACGGGGTCTGCAACCTCTGCGACGGCTTTGTCCGATTCGTCCTGGCTCGGGACCGGCGCGGCCGGTTCCGCTTTGCCTCGCTCCAGGGTGAAACCGCCGGGGCTCGGCTGGCGGATCGATTGAAGGGAGACACCGCGCAGACCATCATCCTCGAGGACCCCGAGCGCTTTCGGGTCCGTTCCGATGCCGCACTGGCAATTCTTGCCGGGTTAGGTGGGCTCTGGCCGCTCGCCGCGGGCCTCCGCGTCTTCCCGCGCCCGCTTCGCGACCTGGTCTACAACTTCATCGCGCGGCACCGCTATCGCTGGTTCGGACGCCGCGATGCCTGCCGGGTGCCCACGGAGGAAGAGCGGGCGCGCTTCCTTCCCTGAGCGGGCGAGAACTCAGCCCGCGGCCGCGCGCGGGGGCAACCCCGCCGCCCGGCCGGGATCTCCGTAGATGACTCCGACCAGCCCACCGAACACCAGATGTCCGATGAGGCTGCCGGCGAGCAGCGGAGGATCTCCCCTCGAGAACACTCCCGCGCCGACCAGGGGCATGAACACCAGCTGCGCCAGCACGAAGATCAGGCCGCCGAAGCACAGTCCTCGCGCCAGCGGGGACCCCGGCAGGCGCTGGACCAATGCCGCCGCATAAATCAGGGCGAATACCACCCCGACCACGCCATGGATGGTCCATCCGACCGTCGGTCCGATCGGCGCGTAGGCCGTCGCCACCGCCAGCAAGCTGCTCAGCATATTGCCGACCGCCAGCCGCGGCAGTCCGAGCCTCGGCTCCACCAGCCACAACGTCGTCATGACGACCGTCGCGACCAGCCCGGCGACAATCGCGCGCTTGGTATTCATCCGGCCTCCGACGGACGGGGACCCAAAGACCCACCAATCCCTGCAGCACCTTACAGCGTGGCCGGCGACTCGGCAATGATCCGATCACCAGAATTCTTGATCCGGGCTCTCCGTCGGCTTAGGATGCGGGGTGCCGAGCCCAACCGAAATATCTAAGGCTTTCTTCAGACTGAGCCTGATCGGCGCGATCACCGTGATCGGTGCCATGGCAGTCGCCCTCTCGGCGGGTCGCTCCCCTCCCCAGCAGCCCGACCCGTCGCCGGCGTTCCGGGACAGCGTCGCCACCCGACTCAAGGCCATCAACGCGGGCCGCGAGATATTCCACGGCGAAGGGACCTGTTTCGGCTGTCATGGTCCCAAACTCGAAGGCACGGCGATCGCACCCACGCTTCGAGCGCATAAGTGGCGCAATGGTGACGGCAGCCTCGAAATGATCCTCAGGGTGCTTCACAACGGAGTGCCCAATACCGCGATGATCAGCCATCCCGGCAACATCAACGAATCCGAGTTGCAGCAGGTGGCCGCCTATGTGTGGGCGGTGAGCCGCGGAGCCGTTCCGCCGTAGCCCCGGCAGGGGGAGGCGCTCGCATACGACAAGGGGCCGGTCGATGACCGGCCCCTTGCGTTTCGTCTGCCTCGGCGCGGCGGCTAGAAGGCCACCCAGCTCAGAATGTACAGGGTATTGTTGTCACCGGCATTTCTGCCCGCCCCGTCATAATTCTTGGTTGCCCCATTGAACTTATTGTAGGCGATGTACTGGATCTCAAACCGGGTATTCAGCCAGGGAAGCGCCGACAGCTCCGCGATGATGCCGTTGCTGTTGGGGCTGCCGATCGCGCTGCCGGTGAGGTTTGCGGTCGGGTATCTCAGATCGTCCGCGGTTCCTGTCGTGGTGAAATATCCCAGCGTCAGCCCGAGGCGCGATGCGGTGTAGGCCGACGCATCGATCCGAAGCGTCTTGAGCGTGTTGACCGCGTTGGCGGCCGCGCCGGACTCAAAATCCGCATCCAGCTTCTGGCGCTCGTGAATCCAGATGGCATGGGCCGTCAGGTTGCCGGCTCCGATGGGACGTTCGTACTGCGCGTCGAACGCAATTGCGGTGAAGCGGTTCCGCAATCCCGTGACACCCTCCGGGTACAGCGAGGTGCTCATTCCGAGGGTGCCGACCATCAGCGACTGCCCCTTCCAGCGCTGCTCGTAGAACGCGCGCCAGTACGGAGCCACCCCGTGGATGGTACCGGTCGAGGCCGAATCCGGCGGGGAGGGAGCGCCTTGCGCCGCGCTACGGTACACACTGAACTCTGCGTAGAAATGGTTGTCCAAGAGGCCGTAGGCGCCCAACCCGGCAACCTGTTGTCCAAGACCGCCGTCCAGGAGCGCCGCGGCGGCGGGAGTCGGCGCGACCGCCGAGGTCGAGAACGGGAAACCCCACGCCGGCACCGTGTTCCACACATCCTGCACCGTCGGATTGTTGTTGAGGGTGAATCCATAGGCCATCATCTTCTGGCCGAGCTTCGTATGATTGGCATAGCGGATGTCGGCGTTATCCATGCCGATGCCGCCCGATCTCGGATCGTAAGTCATCTGCAGAAACGTCCCCAGCCGCGGGGTGATGGCTTCACCGAAGAAGAGGCTCATTTGCTGGGGAAAGTCCACGTTCCCGTTCTGGGTCCCGGGCTGGGCCTTCCGGGTTTGGGTCAGGGAGCTCATGACCATCGCTGAGACCGGCGGGATGAGGTCGAGTTTCAGGCTTTCGCGTTTCCCGCTGTCGCCCGCCCGTACGACTTGCAGGCCGGTGAGGGTGTATCCGTTGAGCTTGAACATCCGCCCGAAGGTCGTCAGCTGGGGGAAGGTGGTGTGGCAGACGTTGCAAGCCAGGCCGGTCTGCCGCGAAAAACTCGGGATCCTGGCATGGGCCGCCGCAGCCCAGGCGGTGGAGCCGGATCGGTCTCGGACGTAGCGGCGGGCCAGACCGTTCAGGTCGTCGGCGCTGAGACGTGGTGCAACCAGCAGAGGAAGAACCGCAAGGGGAATCCACCGGGCCAGTGCTCGCATACGGGACTCTCGTGAGAGGAAGGCGTACCGTCCGCCGATGCTGCCAAGGTATGCGCCGAGTTCATGAAGACATCTTGAAGAATAGGTGAGAATTCCCTCGGAGGCTACTGTTGCCGGTGCGGCTCTGCTCGATACCCCTGGGCGGGCGCTGCCCGCTATCCGTTCAAGGCCCGGTCCGATTCTCCCCTGAACGCCGCCAGCGCCCCCGCGATCCACGCGCACCCCGCCAACAGCCCCGCCACGACGTCGCTGGGGTAGTGAACCCCCAGATAGACCCGCGATCCGGCGATCGCCACGATCAGCCCGGTGGCGAGCAGGCGCATCCACCGCGCCGCCGCCCGGTTTCGGAACCTTTCCGCCAGCAGAATCGTTCCGAGGCCGAGTACCATCGTCGACCCCATCGCGTGCCCCGAAGGAAACGACCACCACCCCGCGCTATCCAGGTGACTTATGAGGGTGGGCCGGGGGCGGGCGAAGAGAAACTTGAGTAGGATGTAGAACAACCAACCCGACACCGTGGTACCGAGGTAGAACGCGCCGACCCGGGGGCTCCGCCGCCGCCAGAACCAGGCGCCGAGGACGATCCCCGTGGGGAAGAGCGCGTTGCCGGAGCCGAGAAAGCTGACGACCTGCATCACGGTACTGAGAAGCGGCACCCGCAGCCGCTCCGCCTCCCGGAGTCCCGAGAGGTCCCAGGACGCGGTCAGCCCGCCCTGGACCAGCATCGCCAGGAGCACGAACCCGAGCCCGCACGCCGAGGAGATGAGCAGTGCCCGAGACCGATCGCGCATTCTCGAATGATACCGACATCGCCACCCTGGCCGGTGGCTGCTTCTGGTGCCTCGAGGCGGTGTTTCAGCCGCTCAAGGGAGTTCGGCGGGTGGTGTCAGGGTATACCGGGGGCAGGGCGCCCGACCCGTCCTATACCGAGGTGTGCACCGGGGTGACGGGGCATGCGGAGGCGATTCAGATCACCTTCGAGCCCGCGACCATTTCCTATCGCGAGCTGCTCGAGCTCTTCTTCGCGTTCCACGATCCGACCACGCTCGACCGCCAGGGCCCCGACGAGGGCACCCAGTATCGGTCCGCGATCTTCAGCCAGTCAGCGGCCCAACGGGCGGAGGCGGAGCGACTGATCCGCGCGTTGGACGCGCAAAAGATCTTCCCCGCGCCGATCGTGACCGAGGTGGTGGCGGCGGGGCGCTTCTACCCCGCCGAGCTGTCCCATCAGGACTACTACCGCCGGAATCCGGACAAGGCCTACTGCCGGGCGATGATTTCTCCCAAGATTGCCAAGCTGCGGGCGAAGTATTCCGAGCGGCTGCGATCGGAGGCGATCGGTAGCGCTCAGTAGACCTCGAAGGTGCCCTGCGCGATCACCACGCCGCGGCTCCGGCAAGTGACGGTGTAGTTCCCCGCGGGCCACAGCCCCGCGGACGGGTAGCCGAAGCCTCCGGCGAGATAGCTGCCGCTCCACCCCTGCTGGACGTCGCCGGTGGAGGTGACCGAGAAGCTCCGCCCGTCGGGATAGTCGTAGCGGCACTCCGTCTGGTAGGTCGTTGTGGCCGGTGCGGGGGAGTAGTCGAGGCTGAGCTCAAACCGGATCCAGCGGGCGGTGCTCTTCTCGAACCGCGCCGAGTATTTCCGGGTCGAGAGTTCCGGAGTGGTTTCCGGCCCCTCGAAGAAACGGAATCCAACGACCGCGCCCTTGATCTCCGGCACGTCGTACCGGTCCCGCGTTACGGAAAAGCTCCCCGAGGCAACCACGGAAACCCCGTCGCCGCAGGTTACCTGGTACCGGCCGACGGACCAGGTTCCCCGCGTCTTGGTACCCCACCCCCCCGCGTGGTACGAGCCGGTCCACCCGGCCTGGATCGTCCCGTCGATCGAGGGCGTCCCCGCCGCCCCCGCCGGGCCGGCATAGCTGCAAGCGAGCGTGAAGGTGGCCGGCGCCGCGGTCTTGGGATACTCGAGCTCGATTTCCATGTTGATGTACTTCGAGGTCGCCGAATCGAATGTTGCCGGATACACCCGTTCCGATTTCAGCGGGAATCCCTCCGAGCTTGGGAAGAACCGGAGGCCCTTGACCTTCGCACCGAGTGAGGCGAACGCCACCTTCGTCTGGGCCTGGAGCGAACCTGCCATCACAAATGCAGCGAACACCCCGAAGAGTTTGAGCATGGGCCACCTCCTGCCGCGAATATACCGCGCCTCTCCAACACCGCGAGCCTTCCGGCAGTACCTTCTTCTGTCCCTTGATTCCGCTTCGAGGAGCTCTCGTGCGCCGCCTCATCCGTGCAGTGGCCGTCCTGGCCCCCGTGCTCTCTCTGCTTACGATGCCCGACCTCCCGGCCCAGCAAGTGAATCCCCGCCTCCTGGAATCACTCAAGTGGCGGATGATCGGCCCGTTCCGGGGCGGGCGCACCAAGGCGGCCGCCGGCGTTCCCTCCCAGCCCGGCGTGTTCTACATGGGCGCGGTGAACGGCGGCGTCTGGCAGACCACTGATTTCGGCCGTATCTGGAAGCCGATCTTCGACGACCAGCCCACCGGCTCGATCGGGGCAATCGCCGTGGCCCCTTCCAACCCCGCGATCGTCTATGTCGGGAGCGGCGAGGGACTCCAACGGCCCGACCTCTCCACCGGAGACGGCCTCTACCGATCCTCCGACGCGGGAAAGACCTGGAGCCACCTGGCGCTCCGCGATGGCCAGCAGATTCCCCAGATCATCGTGGACCCCAGGAACCCCGACCGTCTGTTCGTCGCGGTCCTAGGCCATCCCTACGGTCCCAACGCGGAGCGGGGTGTCTTCCGCTCCAGCGACGGAGGGCGGACCTTTGAGAGGGTGTTGTATAAGGACGAGAACACCGGCGCGGTGGACCTGGCGTTCGATTCCCGGAATGCCGACATCGTCTACGCCGTGCTCTGGGAGGCGCGCCAGGCCCCCTGGGAAAACGGCGCCTTCAGCGGCCCCAACAGCGGCCTCTACAAGTCCACCGACGGCGGTACCACCTGGCGGCCGCTGACCGGCGGCTTTCCCACCTTCGAGAAGGACGGCCTGGGGCGGATCGGCATCGCCGTGGCGCCGAGCGACCCCAATCGCCTCTACGCCACCGTCGCCACCCGCACCGGCGGCTGGCTCTACCGGAGCGACGACGCCGGCGAAAGCTGGAAGCGCACCACCGACGACCCGCGCATTGCCGGCCGCCCCGACGATTTCGCTGAAGTCAAGGTCGATCCCGGCAACCCCGACATCGTCTATACCGCGAGCGTCGTTACCTGGAAGTCCACCGACGGCGGCAGGACCTGGACCGGCATCCGCGGTGCGCCCGGCGGCGACGACTATCACCGGATCTGGATCAACCCCGCCGATCCCAGGAATATCCTTATCGCCTCGGATCAGGGGGCCATCATCACCGTCAACGGCGGGGAAACCTGGAGCAGCTGGTACAACCAGCCCACCGCCCAGTTCTATCACGTGAGCGCCGACAATGCCTTCCCCTACCGGGTCTGCGGCGGGCAGCAGGAAAGCGGCTCGGCCTGCGTGGCCAGCCGGGGCAACGACGGCGGGGTGACCTTTCGCGAGTGGCATCCGGTCGGCGTCGAGGAGTACGGTTACGTCGCTCCCGACCCGCTGGATCCCGACATCGTCTACGGCGGCAAGATTACCCGATTCGACCGGCGCACCGCGCAGGTGCAGAACGTGGCGCCCCAGCTCTTCCGCAACGCCAATTACCGCGCCCTCCGCACCGCCCCGGTGCTGTTCTCCCCGCTCGACCCGCGCCTGCTCTTCTTCGCCGCCAACACCATCTGGACCACCCGGAACGGCGGCAGGAGCTGGACGAAGATTTCTCCCGACCTGACCCGCACCGACTCGGTTGTCCCCGCGAGCGTCGGAAAATATTCCGGCGAGCGCTCGGCGCAGGCCCGCCATCCGGGCGTCATCTACACCGTGGCGCCGAGCCCCAGGAGCGTGCGGGTGATCTGGGCCGGCAGCGACGACGGCCTCATCCACCTGACGCTGAATGGTGGGAAGACCTGGACCAACGTGACGCCGGGACAGCTGACGCCCTGGAGCAAGGTGTCGATGCTGGAGGCGTCGCACTCCGACACGCTCACCGCCTACGCCGCCATCAACACGCTCCGCACCGACGACCTCCGCCCCCACATCTACCGCACCCGGGATGGCGGCAAGGTCTGGCAGCACATCACGGTGGGCATTCCCGACGGGGCCACCGTCAACTCGGTGCGGGAGGATCCCAAGCGGAGAGGTTTGCTCTTCGCGGCAAGTGAAACCCAGGTCTGGGTGTCCTTCAACGACGGCGATCGCTGGCAGTCGTTGCGCCTCAACATGCCTGCCACCTCGATCCGCGATCTGGCCGTCAAGGACGACGACCTGCTGGCGGGGACCCACGGGCGCGGGTTCTGGATCCTGGACGACATCGCCCCGCTCCGCCAGATCTCGGCGGCCACCGCGGGGGAGGCGGCGGCGCTGTTCAAGCCGTCGCTCGCCACCCGGGTGCGCTGGAACCTGAACACCGACACCCCGCTGCCGCCCGACGAGCCCGCGGCGGACAATCCCCCCGACGGCGCCGTGCTCGACTACTGGCTCAAGGACCCCGCCCCGGGACCGGTGACCCTGGAGATCAGTGACCAGGCCGGCCGGTTGGTGCGCCGCTTTTCCAGCGACGACCCCCCGGAGCAGCCAATCCCGGGCCGCAACATTCCCGACTACTGGATCCGTCCGCCCCAGGTTCTCTCGGCGCAACCCGGGATGCATCGCTTCGTATGGAACCTCCATGGACCCGATCCCAGGGTGCAGAGCTTCAGCTATCCCATCGCGGCGGTGTACCTGAACACCCCGCGGGAGCCCACCGGCACCTGGGCGATGCCCGGCAGCTACACCGCGAAGCTCACCGTCAACGGCAAGAGCTATCGCCAGCCTCTCACCGTTCGAATGGATCCGCGGGTCAAACCGGCTCCCGCCGCGCTGCAGCAGCAGCACACCTTGAGTGAGCGGCTGATCGCGGAAATTGCCCAGAATACCGACGCGCTGGCCGGGGTCCGCGCTCTCCGGGCCAAGCTCCGCGACGCGCGCGGCAAGGCCTCGGCGGGCCCCGGCGCGGACGCCCTGGCCGAGTTTGACCGGAAAGCCGGGGCCCTCGAAGCCGGTGGCGGCGACGCAGAGTCGTTCAGTCGTCTGGGCGACGAGCTCGCCTCGTTGTACGGAGAGGTGCAGGGCGTGGACTCCGAGCTACCCACCCAGACACTCGCGGCGCTTCTCGAGAAGGAGCAGGCCCTCAAGCTGCTGAGTGCGAAATGGCGAACGCTCTCGACCACCGACCTGAGTACGCTGAACGCCACCCTCAAGGGCGCGGGGCAGCCCGAGGTGAGGCCGAACTGATGCCGCGATGAACGCCCTCGCCCTGGTGCGCGAAGTGAGCCCGAGCATCGTTCGCTGCGAGCTCACCCACCTGGCCCGCGAGCCGATCGACTACCAGCTTGCCCGCGACCAGCACGCGGCCTACATCCGCGCCCTCGAGTCGCTGGATTGCCGGATCGAATTCCTCCCCCCGGAGCCGGAGCTGCCGGACGCCGTGTTTGTCGAGGATACCGCGGTGGTGCTCGACGAAGTGGCGGTGATTACCCGGCCCGGGGCCGAGTCGCGCCGGGGCGAGACGGACTCGGTCACCACCGCACTGGCCCGCTACCGGCCGCTTCACTCAATCGTACCCCCGGCCCGGCTCGACGGCGGCGACGCACTTCGGGTCGGACAGATTCTGTACGTGGGGCTCTCGCCGCGCACCAACATCGCCGGCATCGAGCAGCTCGCCCGCTTCGTGGAGTTGTACGGCTACCAGGTCCACGCGGCGCCGGTGAGCGGGTGTCTCCATCTCAAGTCGGCGGTGACCGCGGTGGCCGATCACACGCTGCTGATCAACCCGGCCTGGGTGTCTCCGCGCGCGTTCGCGGGCCTCAAGTTCATCGAGGTGGATCCGTCGGAGCCGTTCGGGGCCAATGCGCTGCTCATTGACGGCCAGGTCATTCATGCCGCCGAATACAGCCGCACCCGCGGACGGCTCCGGGCCGCGGGAATCCCGGTTCACCCGGTCGAGGCCTCGGAGCTGGCCAAGGCCGAGGGCGGAGTGACCTGCTGCAGCCTGATTCTGGCGGATTCGAAAGCGAGTCGGGCCCGGGGGCGCTAGCGCCCCGGCGAGGAGGGAGTGAGGCGCGTCAACCCGGAGAGCGCCCCCATTGCGTCCACCGCGAAAGTGCCCACCGGAATCTCGGAACGCCCCAGCATCTCCATCAGCGTGAAGTCGAGCGGAAGGTAGTGGTCGAGGGTAATCTGTTCCGGCTTGGTGAGAATGCTCGCCGCCCCGGTGGGGTGATCGTAGAATCCCGCCATGTGCATGAGCTCGTGGTGAAGCAGGTAGTTACGGATCGCCACATCCCGCGACGAGCTCACGTAGACCACCGTCTGGACGTAGTGCGATTCGGCGTCCACCGTGGGGCAACTGAAGCCCCACACTCCCGCTGGCGGAACGCAGGTGCCCCCCGCCATTCTCGCGTACATCGAATCGGGGATGAATGCCAGGTGGACATTTCCCCCCTGCTCCACGACCGAGATGGGAACGGTCCTGAGTCCGCTGCTCAGATCGCGCACCACGTTGCCCAGTGCGGCCAGATCCTCGGTGGTGGGGGCGCCGGACACCTGAATCCGAATTCCGTCCGGCCATTTGCGGAGCCGCCGGGCGCCGTTGTCGGAGAACACCAGCGTGTTGAAGACCGCGAGCTCCTTCGGAGAGTAATGGGTGAGCGGTGCGATGGTGAGCGGGATCGCCAGCGATTTGCCCTGGGCAGTCGCGGTGATGGTCGCCTGGCCCGGGACCACCCCGGTGACCAACCCCTGCTGATTCACTTCGGCTACGCCCTGGTCGTTCGAGCTCCAAGTCACTCCGGTGGCGGGACGGGTACCGCCCCGGGGATCCCGCCAGGTGGCGGTGAAGCTCCGCGAGGTTTGGGCCTCCAGCGGACCGGTGTAGCCGACCAGTTCGAGCGCAGCGTCAGGAGCCGGCGCCAGCGCATCACCACCGCGGCACCCCGCCGCCAGCGTCACGGCGCCTGCCCACGCCAGCATCCGTCTCATACCGCCTCCTACACCCGATTGCGCCGGAGTTCCTTCAGGGAATAGTAGGTTCCCCGCCAGTGGATGCCACCCTGCGCCAGGTTGAGCACCATGGTGCGCATCACGATGAAATTGAACACCACGACGAAGGCCGGATAGAGCAGCGCCGCGCGCCACGGCAGACGAGACAGGTGCGCGAGATGCCCGTAGAGCCAGACCGCCCATCCCACCATCACGAGGCAGAGCAGCTGGGTGGGGCCCCGCAGGAACAGCAATCCCGCGATCGGGCCCAGGCCCGCGGTCAGGTGAAATGCGGAGGCGAGCAGCGTCGCCACGACGCTGTATTCGAGCGCCGCGAAGGAATTCTTCTCCAGACCGCGGACCAGCTCTCCGAAGGTCCGGTACCATTCGACCGACGCCGTCCCGCGCCCCAGCACGATGTCCTGCCGCATCCCCGCCCGCTTGAGCAGCTTGCCCAGTTTGACGTCGTCCACCGGGCTGAGCGCGATCCGCGCATGCCCCCCGGCGCGCCGATACGCATCGGCCCGCACCAGGTTGAAGGCGCCGATGCCCACAAAGTGCCGGCTCCGGGGGTCCCGGGCCTTCCACGGCCGCATGTAGGCGTTGAAGGACAGCATGAACCCCACGACGAAGGCCTGGAGGAGCAGCCCCGGCATATGGATCTCGGGCGCCAGGGTAAGGTGATCGAGCCGGTGCTCCTCGGCGTAGCGGACCGCGCGGGACACCGTGTCGGGATGCAGCTCGACGTCGGCGTCGGCAAAGAGCAGAAAGGCCCCCTGCGCCCGGGCCGCTCCCAACCCGAGCGCGTGGTTCTTGCCCAGCCACCCGGAGGGAAGCGCGGTCACGTGCAGCACCGCGAGCCGCGGCTCGAGCGCCGCCATCCGGTCGAGCAGCGCGCCGGTTGCGTCTTCCGAACGGTCATCCACCGCCACGAATTCGAGCGCCGAGTATCGCTGGGCCAGCATCGAGTGCAGCGCTACCTCGATATGCCGCGCTTCATTCCGGGCCGGGACGATGACCGTGACGAGCGGCGCGCCAGGACCTTCCCACGGCGGCAGATCCGCAACCTGGGACAGGGTCCTCAGTCCGAGGACCACGTCCAGACCGCTCCACAGCAGGAAGATCGTGAGCGCGAGCGCGATCCAGAACAGCGGCGTCACCGGCTCACGGCCGCTTCCGCCCCCGGGCGCCGCTGGCCCAGTCGTCCCACATCCCGAATTGCTCCATCTGGGCCCGCAGATCGGTGGTCGCCACCAGCCGCTCGACATCCGCCCGGCTCTGGCGGCCCCAGGTAACCGGCATCTCGGAGAACTTGAGCGTCATCGCCGCGAGGATGGCGGCGTTGAGCCGCAGCTGGCGCTGATCCACCTGGCCGAACTCGTCGCTCCGGGCATGGTAGTTGGGCCCGTAGTTGGCCGATTCCTGGTTCGCCACCAGATTGGCGACCCCCTCGAGCATGAAGTCGTAGTTGTCGGTCCCCACGATCGGCGCGTTGACCTGCGCGAACGGCCCGAGGCCCCCCACCGGGACCAGCGCCTGGTCCACCGCGGCGAGGATTTCCGCCCGGGCGCCGGTAAAGAATCCGGTGATCCGGCCGGTTCCGATGTCGATGCTGGTCGTCATGACGTGCTTGTCGAGCTCGGCGGCGTGGGTACGGGTGTAGCCCAGGGAGCCGTACATCCCCTGCTCCTCTCCGCCCCACAGCACGAAGCGGAGCGTGCGGGTGGGCTGGATCCCCAGACGCTTGATCTGCCGTGCGATGTCCAGGACCAGCATGGCATTCGCGCCGTTGTCCAGCGCCCCTTGGCCCAGGTCCCAGCTGTCGAAGTGCGCCCCGATCAACACCACCTCGTCCGGTGTTACGCTGCCGCGGATCTCGCCCACCACGTTCTCGCTCTGGTATGACGGCCCGGTTTCCAGGTCGAGGACGGCGGTGAGGGTCAGCGGCGTGCCGGCCCAAAGCAGCCGGAGCGCCCGCAACGCGCCGTCCCGCTCGATCACCAGCCCCAGGTGATCGTGATTCTGGAATCCCAGGTTCAGGTTGTGGCGGTAGAGGAGGTCGTTCGGCCGGGAGCCCATGTACGCTACTCCCGCGGCACCGGCTTTCCAGGCCCGGGCCTCGATCTGCGCCGTCTCGGCGTATTCGCGAAAGAGTCCATCGAGGTCCCGGAGCTCGTCCTGCTCGATCAGCACCCAGGCCCCCCGACCACGGGCGCCCAGCGCGGCGAATCCCGCCGAATCTCCCCGGCCGCCGTCCACCAGCGGTGCGCTCCGTCCCGCGGCGGGCGTGCCGATCGAAAACGGGAGCGCGGCAATACGAGGAGAAAAACGTACCCCCTCCCCCTGCACGGTCGCAGTGGCCGAGCGCTCCAGCCAGAGCCCCGGCATCGGGAACGGCTCGGCCCGTGCGTCCACACCCGCGTCACGGAATCGGCCCAGCGCCCACTGCACCGCGCGTCGGTGCGCATCGGAACCCGTCGCGCGTCCGCCGAACCGATCGGTGAGCTGTTCCAGGTCGCGCAGCATCGGCGTATCGCTCAGCACCGCATTCACCAGCCGGCCGATGTCGGCGTCGGTTGCCTGGGCACCGAGCGGGCGCACCGCGCCAAGCAGGGTGAGCGTGAACACCGCGAAGATGCCGGCCGTCGGACCGGACCGTGGGAGCCGCATGGAGACCTCGTCACCGATGGGTGGAGTGGGTGCACCGACCCGCGCCGAAAGGTGGCGTCGGGGGCGGCCGGTGGAAATCCTCCCCAGTGGGGAACCCGGGATCCCTTGACATGTAACGCCTGGAAACCTATCGTACGATATATCGTATGGTATGTCGCAGGATCTATCGTGAAAGGGAAAACTAATGCATAAACGACCTGATGACTGGGGTTTAGGGGATTTCGCGGACTTCCTCGACTCCGGATTCGGCCCCGGCGTCTTTGGCATTCGGATGGGCGGAGGCCGCCACCGTCACCGGCGGCGCACCCACATGTTCGAGTCGGGCGAGGTCAAGTTCGTCATTCTCCGTCTGCTGAAGGAAAAGCCCCGCCACGGCTACGAGATCATCAAGGCGCTGGAGGAAAAGCTGGCCGGCTGCTACACGCCGTCGGCGGGCACCGTCTATCCCACGTTGCAGTTGCTCGAGGACCAGGGCTTTGTCCGGGTCGTCGAGGAGAACGGGAAGAAGGTCTATCACATTACCCCCGAAGGCGAGGCGTTCCTCGAGGAAAACAAGGCCGCCATCGAGGACATCTTCGACCGAGTCCGGGACACCGTGCGGGACTTTGCCGGCGGACCGATGGGCGAGCTGCACCACGCGTTCGCGCGCATCGCCAGCGTCACCTACAAGCGCGCTTGGCGCTGGGGGGGCGGACATCCGGCGGTTCCCCGGATCGTCGAGATTCTGAAGCGGGCCGCGGACGACATCGAGAGGGAGTGGGAAAAGGAGTTGAACAGTTCCCCTGTTACCTGACCCGGGAGCCCGCAGATGCAGTTCGAAGCGGCGTGGTCGAGCTGGATGACGTTTGTTCTGGTGATGATGGTCGTGGGACCGACCCTCCGGATGGTGTTCGGCAGCCGGTGGTCCCGCCGGTGGAGCCGGTACGATCGATTCGCCCAGCCTGATCCGGAGCAGAACGCCCGGATCGAGGCGGCGCTCGCCGAGCGCGACACGGTGATCGAGGACCTGCAGCGACGCTTGTCCGAAATGGAGGGGCGCCTCGATTTCACCGAGCGCCTGATCGCCACCCGAAGCACCGAGCCGCCGAGAGAGCCGTTGCCCGTCGACCGTTGACCGCGCGTTATCTTCCGCCATGGTCAATGGTCCCGCGCTGGTTCTCCATGGCCTTCGCAAGGCATATAAGGATGTGATCGCCGTGGACGGCCTCGATCTCGAGGTCCGTCCCGGCGAGTGTTTCGGCCTGCTCGGGCCCAACGGCGCCGGCAAAACGACCACCATCGAAATCTGCGAGGGGTTGAACGTTCCGGATGCCGGCGAAGTCCGCGTGTTGGGACAGACCTGGCAGTCCGATCCCCAGGCCCTCCGCGAGCGGCTGGGCATTTCTCTCCAGGAAACCCAATTCTCCGAAAAGCTCACCGTCGCGGAAACTCTCCAGCTCTTCCGCAGCTTCTATCGCCGGCCCCGCCCCTTGGAGGCGGTGCTCGACGCGGTGCAGTTGGGTGAGAAGCGGAACGGCCGGGTGGGCCAGCTTTCCGGAGGCCAGAAGCAACGGCTCGCCCTGGCCTGCGCCCTGGTGGCTGACCCGGAGATCTTCTTCCTAGACGAGCCCACCACCGGGCTCGACCCCCAGTCGCGCCGCCAACTCTGGGAACTGATCGAGGGGGTCAAAGCCGCCGGCAAGACGGTGGTCCTCACCACCCACTACATGGAAGAGGCCGAGCGGCTCTGCGACCGCGTGGCCATTGTCGACCACGGGAAGATCATCGCCCTGGGTACGCCCCGGGAGCTCATCGCCGGGCTCGGGGCCCAGCACGTGGTGGAATTCCGCGTGGGCGAGGGGGCCGGTGCGGTGGCGGACGAGGAGCTCATGGCGCTGGACGGCGCCCAGAGCGTGCGGCGGAGGGACGGAAGCTATCTCCTCGAATCTGCCCAGGCGCACCGGACCGTGCCCGCGCTGCTCGCCTTGCTGGGCGCGCGCGGCCTGCCGCTCGCCGAGCTGAGCACCCACTCCGCCACGCTGGAGGATGTCTTCGTGCATTTGACCGGACGGCAGCTGCGCGATGGCTGATCCGCCGCAGCGGCGCTGGACCGAGCGGCCGCTGGCCCAGCTCACCCTGGTCCGGATGCGGGAGTTCCTTCGCGAGCCGGAAGCGGTATTCTGGACGTTTCTCTTCCCAGTCCTGATGACCGCGGGGCTCGGCATCGCATTCCGGAGCAAGCCCGAGGACCAGGCCAAGGTGGCGGTGCTCGCCAGTGCGCCCGCGGCCACCGAGACCGCCGCGCGACTCAGGAGCGACCGGCATCTCGACATTCAGATCCTCGATGATTCCGCGGCGGCCCGGGCGCTCCGCACCGGCCGGATTGCCCTGGTGATCGTTCCCGTCTCGCCCGCCGAGGTCGAGTACCGCTTCGACGACACCAGGCCGGAGGGCGTCGCGGCCCGGCGGCTGGCCGACGACGCGTTGCAGCGCAGCGCCGGCCGCCGCGATCCGGTGGTGATCGAGGAGCGGAAGCTCCGCGAGCGCGGCTCCCGCTATATCGACTTCCTGGTGCCCGGGCTCCTCGGTATGAATCTGCTGGGCAGCGGCATCTGGGGCATCGGATTCTCGGTGGTGGACGCGCGGCGGAAGCGGCTCCTCAAGCGCCTCGTCGCGACGCCGATGCCCAAGGCCGCCTACCTCGCATCCTTCATTCTTTCGCGGATCGCCCTGCTCGTGCTCGAGGCGGGTGCGCTCCTCGCCTTCGGCGCGCTGGTGTTCGGCGTGCCAATGCGGGGTTCGTTGGGCGCGCTGGCGCTCATCTGCCTGCTCTCGGCGCTCGCCTTCGGGGGGCTTGGCCTCTTGGTCGCAGCCCGCCCCCGCACCATCGAAGGCGCCTCAGGGCTCATGAACCTCACCATGGTCCCGATGTGGGTGTTCTCCGGGATCTTCTTCTCCTCGTCCCGCTTCCCGCAGTTGATTCAGCCGTTCGTGCAGGCGCTGCCGCTCACCGCGGTGAACAACGCGCTGCGCGCCAACATGCTGGAGGGCGCCACGCTGGCGCAGGTTGCGCCGGAGCTCGGCATCGTGGCGGCGTGGCTGGTGGTGAGCTTCGTCGTTGCGTTGAAGATCTTCCGGTGGCAGTGAGCGGAAGGGTCGCTCACTCTTCCCGCAGCGCCTCCACCGGATCCACCCTGGCGGCCCGCCGAGCCGGCACCCACGCCGCCACGGCGGCGCCGGCGGCCAGTACCGAGACCCCGACCGCGATGGTGAGCGGATCCCGAGGGCCCACTCCGTAGAGGATGGAGGACAGCAGCCGCGCGAGCGCCAGGAACCCGGCGAGTCCAACCAACAAACCCGCTCCCGTCAGCAGCAGCCCGCCTCCGAGCACCATCCGCACGACATCACTCGGCGCGGCCCCCAACGCCAGCCGGATGCCCAGCTCATGGATTCGCCGGCTGGTGCTGTAGCTCAGCACCCCGTACACACCCAGGAGTGCCAGGAGCAGGGCGAGGATGGAAAACCCCAGGAGGACCAGCATCGCCAGCCGGCGCGCGCCCAGCGAATCATCGACCCGTTCCTGCATGAGTCGGACGTCGTAGAGCGGAAGGCTCCGGTCGAGCTCGGCCACCGCCGCCCGCGCTTGTGCCACGACAACGCCCGGGTCCTGCGAAGTCCGGAGCGTCAGGTACAGCCCGGAATACCACGGCGCTTGGGCGTACGCGTAGTAGACCGTCGGCTTATCGGGCTCACCGAGATCGCCGTGCTTGATTGCGCCGACGACGCCGACGATCGTCGCATCGGGTCCCTGGGAAATCGTCTTCCCGATCGGATTCTCCGAGCCGAAGTACTGTCGCGCCAGCGACTCGTCGATCACCGCAACCCAGGGGCTGTCCTTTCGGTCCTGCGGCGTGAACGACCGGCCTCGGGTAACCGGGATCCCGATGGCCTTGAAGTAATCGGCCTCGACGAAGCGCATGTCGGCATGACGCTCCGGCTCTCCCCGCCCG
>JBGPEJ010000017.1:0-23718 GCA_041482775.1 Gemmatimonadota bacterium
AGAACTGCCGGTAGGAAAAATTAAGCATCTTCTCCCTGGACACAATAGGGAAAATCGACGTTTTCCCTCGGAGAGCACCCCATGAGACCGTTTTGGCCCCTCGGAATCGCCCTCGTTGCCCTCCCGGTACCCCGGCTTGCCGCCCAGGAACGGCGGGTCCTCCCCGGGGAAATCCTCCGGGCCGAGGATCGCCGCCCCCTCGGGGGGGAGCTCGAGCTGCTGTTGCGCGGACTCACCAGCCGGGAGGCCCCGGTGCGCGCGCGCGCGGCGCGCGCGGTGGGGCGGCTGGAGCGCCCGGCCCTCGCGGAGCGGCTGGTTCCCCTCCTGGCGGATTCGAGTCTCGACGTACGCGCCGCCGGGGCCGAAGCCCTGGCGCAGGCGGCGCAGGGGTTCCGGGGAGATTCCTCCCCGGGGCGGCGCGGCGCCGGATGGCCCGCCATTTCCCGCCTCCTGGGGGAGCGCGCCGTCTCGGAGGGCAACCCTCGGGTTCTGGGAATGCTGGCGCTTTCCCTGGGAAGGCTCCCGTACATTGCCCCCGAGGAGGTCGCTATCGCCGCGGAGCGGTTGCTGTCTCTCTCCCGTCGGGTGGCCGAGGCGGAGGGCCCGCTCCTCGAGGTGACCCGGGGAATGGAGATGTTGGTGCGCGCCACCTCGCGGCGCTCTCCTCCCGGGGGCGTGCTGCTCGCCCGGCTCGGGGAGCTGGCCCGCCGGGAGACCGGCGATCCCCGGGTGCGCCGGCGGGCGCTCGCCGCGCTGCTCGCGGTCCGCTCGATCGACTCCGCCACCCGGGAATCCGCGGCCCGCTCCCCCGACGCCGAGACCCGGCGCCTGGCCGCGCTGGCGGGAGCCTCGCTCAGCGACGACTCGATTCCCTCGGTGCGCCTGGAGGCGCTCCGGGTTCTGGCCCGTGCCGGGGGGACGGCCGGATGCGGGCGCTTGCGGCGCGCCGTCGACGATTCCGTGCTTGCGGTGGCGCTCATCGGCGTCGATCTCCTGGGAGCCGCCTGCGCCACGGACAGCGCGGCGGTGCGCCGGCTCGAGGAGTTGACCGGCGCGCCGGGCGGGAGCTGGCATCGGAGGGCGCATGCGCTGGTGAGTCTGGCGCGGGCGGGGCCGGCGCGCGCCGGGCCCGCGGTGGCGGCGGCGGCGGGGGCCCCGGTTTGGCAGACCCGCATGTACGCCGCGCGCGCCGCCCTGCTCCGGGGGGACACCGCGCTGCTCCGGCGGCTGGCGCGCGACCGCGCGCCCAATGTGGCGGAGGCGGCGATCGCCGGGCTCCAGGAACTGACGGGGCGGGGGGCAGATTCCCTCTACCTCGCGGCCCTTGCGGTTCCCGATTATCAGCTGGTCCTTACCGCGGCGCGGGCGCTGGGCGGAACTCCCGATCGCGGGACGGCGGTCCCCGCCCTCCTGGCTGCGCTGGAGCGGATCACCACCGAGCGGCGCGAAACATCGCGCGATCCCCGGATTGCGCTCCTGACCCGGCTCCGCCAGCTGGGCGATTCGACGCTCGCGCCCCGCCTCCGGCGGTACCTCCGCGATTTCGATCCTGCGGTGGCGGAATCAGCCGCCGCGCTGCTGTCCGGCTGGGGCGGGAGCCCGGCGCGCCCCGAACCCCGGCGGCTCGAGCCGGAAGCGGTGTCGCTGGCGCAAGCGGAGGCGCTCCGCGGCAGACTGCTCCGGTTCACCATGGCGTCGGGGCGCTCCTTCGACGTCGAGCTCCTGGTGGACCAGGCGCCGGTGACGGTGGCGCGGATCGCGGCGTTGGCGCGCCGCGGATACTACGACGGGCGGACGGCGCACCGGGTGGTGCCCAATTTCGTCATCCAGGGCGGCAGCCCGGGCGCCAATGAGTACGCGGGCGACTCGCTCTTCATTCGCGACGAGCTCGGCGCGCGCTCCCACGAGCGCGGCACGCTGGGCGTGTCCACCCGGGGCCGCGACACCGGCGACGGCCAGTTCTTCATCAATCTGGTGGACAACCCGCGGCTCGACTACGAATACACCGTGTGGGGACGGGTGGTGTCGGGGATGGAGGTGGTGGACGTCCTTCAGGAGGGAGACACCATCCGGCGGGTCCGAATTCGGGCGCGTTGACCCCCTTCCGGCCCGGAAGTACGTTGCACCTGAGTCACATGATCCAGGAGGGATCCATGCGCATGATTCGGTTCACCTCACTCGCCCTCGCGGGCATCGTGGCGGCGGTCCTCGTGACCCCCGCACCGGTCGCGGCCCAGGGGGGGGACAATCCCAAGGTCGAGATCAAGCCCACCAACAAGGTGAGGCGGGACAAGTACGTCATCACCGCGGACGAAATCGCCGAGCACCCCGATCTGGCCAGCGGGTACGACGTCGTCAAGGTGCTGCGGAACCAATGGCTTCGGGTAACCCGCGGAAGTGGCGGCGCGCTGGGGTCGAGTGATTTCACCGACCTGGGTCGCGACAAGCTCGGCACCGGCTGCAAGACGACCGATCCGAGCTGCCCCCCCCCAGGATCGAGTGCGGGCAGCGGGAGCCCGGTACCCCATGAGAGCGGGAGCCCCTATGCCGAGTCCGGCACCTCGATGAACACGCCGGGACAAGCCGGACCGGTGCTCTACATCGACGAGGTCAAACAGGAGAAGATGGACCAGCTCAAAAATCTCCGTCCCCCTGAGATATTCGAAATGCGCTTCCTCACCGGCAACCAGGCGGCGGGGCGCTACGGCGCGGGGCATGAGAACGGCGCGATCATGGTCAAGACGATGAAATTCGGCAAGGGATGATCGGTTCAGGAACGCGTTCAGCAGTGCGGCGCGCCGGCCTTCTGGCCGGCGCGCTCGCGCTTGGGGGGACGCTCTTCCCGCTCCCGATCAGCGCGCAGGCGGTGGCCCCCGCGGACACCGGGGCCCTGATGGCCACGGTCCGGGTCCTGGCCGCCGATTCGATGGAGGGCCGCCTTGCCGGATCGGCCGGCGGGGCGCGGGCCCGGCGCTACCTCCTCGCCCGGCTGGGTGCGCTGGGCGTTGCTCCCCTCGGCGCCGGGTTCGAGCACCCGTTTCCCCTGTCCAAGGGTCGGGGAACCGGGGTGAATCTCCTCGGGGTAATCCGGGGCACCGGGCTGCCCGAGCGGTTCATCGTCCTGTCGGCGCACTACGACCACGTGGGCATACGCAACGGGCAGATCTACAATGGCGCCGACGACAATGCGTCGGGAACTGCCGCGGTGCTGGCCATCGCCCAGGAGCTGCGCCGGCGGCCGCTCCGGCACTCGGTGATCGTGGCGCTGTTCGACGCCGAGGAAGAGGGGGAGCTGGGGTCCCGTGCATTCATGGCCGCCCCCCCCGTTCCCAGGGGGGCGATCGCCCTCGACGTGAACCTCGATATGGTGAGCCACAGCGAAAAAGGCGAGCTCTACGCCGCAGGCACCGCGCTCTACCCGGCGCTCCGCCCCCCGCTCGATTCATTGCGTGCTCTCGCGCCGATTCGTCTCCTGTTGGGTCATGATCGCAGCGGGGTGGCCGGCCAGCCGGACTGGACCGGCGAGTCGGATCAGCTGGCGTTTCACCGCGCGGGAATCCCGTTCGTGTATTTCGGCGTGGAAGACCACAAGGACTACCACCAGCCGACCGACGATCCCGAGACCATCACCCCGGTGTTCTTCGGCGGAGCGGTCGGGACGATTCTGGAGGCGGTGCGGCGGTTGGATGCGAGGATAGGGAGCAGGGACTAGGGACGAGGTGCTAGCCCCCAGTCCCTCCATCTCACTGCTTGATCAGCAGAAACGTGGCGGTAATCGCCACGACGCCGTTCTGGCTGCATTCGGTTTCCCCCTTGAGCCCGCCCCCTTCATACTTGGCGATCGTCCGGCACTCCATCCCCATGACATCCTGCACCCACGAGAGCGTGTTGCCCTCCACTTTGAATTCCCGCACCTCCTCGGCGGCGATCGGCTGGTCGGCCACCACCTCGAGCGTCACTTTCCACGCGGTGTCCGGCTTCGCGATGACCAGCCGGATGCTTCCCGGAGGGGCGCTCTCCGACTGATAGGGGCCGACCCAGGTCCCCAGGAACCCCTGCGCCGCGGCGCCCCCGCGCGGTTCCGGACTGGGGACCTGAGCCGCCAGATGGCCCGGGCCCAGGGCCACCAGCGCGATCGAAACTGCGGCGATACGGATCATGGGTGTTTCCCCGGTGAATGTTTCCGAGTCTGACGCGCCGACCGCGCGTCCGGTTTCACTGACCGTTACAACCGTCTCAGCCGAACCCGCTCCACGCGGTGGTCGCTCCGTTTCTCGAGAATGAGGTGAGCCCGCTCCCGGGTGGGAAGGATGTTCTCGCGCAGGTTGGCGCCGTTGATCTCGTCCCACACCCGGCTCGCGAATCCCGTGGCCTCCTCCTCGGAGAGGTGAGCGTACTGGCGAAAGTACGACTTGGGATCCCGGAACGCCGTTTCCCGAAGGCGCCCGAAGCGCTCCATGAACCAGCGCTTGATGTCGGCTTCCTCCGCGTCCACGTAGATCGAAAAATCGAAGTAATCGGAGACGAACAGCCGCGACTCCCCGTCCGGAGGCTGTTCGGCCCCCTCGAGAACGTTGAGGCCCTCCAGAATGAGAATATCGGGCTGCCGGATTACCTGCGCCTCTTCGGGGAGGATATCGTAGACCAGGTGCGAATAGACCGGCGCGCTGACCTCGGCCGCCCCCGCCTTGAGGTCGGCCACGAACCGCACCAGCCGCCGGACGTCATAGCTGTCGGGGAATCCTTTGCGGGCCATGAGCCCGCGCGCCTCGAGGACCCGGTTGGGGAGCAGAAAGCCGTCGGTGGTGACCAGGTCGACTCGGGGGTGATCGGGCCACCGGGCCAGCAGCGCCCGGAGGACTCGCGCCGTGGTGCTCTTGCCGACCGCCACGCTCCCGGCGATGCCCAGGATGTACGGGTTTCGCGCCACGGTCTTTCCGAGAAACCGGTCGGTTACCCGCTCCAGCTCCCGGGTGGCCGCGACGTGCAGATTGAGCAACCGGGAGAGGGGCAGATAGGCCTCGACCACCTCCTGCATCGAGAGCTGCTCGTTGAGCCCCTGCAATTCGGCCAGATCCGCTTCCGAAAGGGTGAGCGGCGTCGTGGCCCGGAGCCGGGCCCACTCGGTGCGATCGAAACTGGTGTAGGCCGACAGCGGCATGCGGTGGAAGCTAAATACCGGCAGTATGTTCCGCTGACCCCCCGCCGGGATATCCAGCCGATGCCGTTCGATTATCGAGAGCGACTCTCCAGCTTCATGTCGCAGCATGTCTACCCCGCCGAGTCCGTCTGGGAGGCCCAGCTGGAGCAGGATCGCTGGCGCCCGCCGCCGGTGATGGAGGAGCTCAAGCGGATTGCCCGCGGGCTGGGGCTCTGGAATCTCTTCCTCCCGGACTCCGAATATGGCGCGGGCCTCTCGACGGCGGAATACGCTCCGCTCTGCGAAATCATGGGGCGCTCGCTCCTCGCGCCGGAGGCATGCAACTGCTCGGCGCCCGACACCGGCAACATGGAGGTGCTGGTGCGGTACGGGAGCCCGGAGCAGAGCGCCCGCTGGCTCACCCCGCTGCTGTCCGGCGAGATTCGCAGCTGCTTCGCCATGACGGAGCCGGAAGTGGCCAGCTCGGACGCGACCAACATCCGCACCACGATCGCGCGGGAGGGGGCCGAGTACGTCATCACCGGGCGGAAGTGGTGGACCTCCGGGGCGGGCGACCCCCGCTGCAAGATCGCGATCGTGATGGGACGCACCGATCCGTCCGCGTCCCGCCATCTGCAGCAATCCATGGTGCTGGTGCCGATGGACACGCCCGGCGTCACCCTGAAGCGGAATCTCTCGGTGTTCGGGTACGACGCTGCGCCGCACGGCCACGCCGAGGTCCTGTTCGATCGGGTGCGGGTGCCCGCCGCCAACCTGATTCTCGGGGAGGGCCGCGGATTCGAGATCGCCCAGGGCCGGCTCGGCCCCGGGCGGGTGCACCACTGCATGCGCATGATCGGACTCGCCGAGCGGGCGCTGGAGCTGCTCTGCCGCCGGGCCCGGGGCCGCATCGCCTTCGGGCGTCCGCTGGCCGAACAGGGCACCATCCGGGCCGACATCGCGGAGTCCCGCATCGCCATCGAGCAGGCGCGCCTGCTGGTGCTCGCGGCCGCGCGGCTGATGGATTCCCGGGGGAATCAGGCGGCGCGCGCGGAGATCGCGATGATCAAGGTGGTGGCACCGAACGTCGCCCTTGCCGTGCTCGACCGCGCCATTCAGGTCCACGGCGGCGCGGGAGTGAGCCAGGACACCTTCCTCGCGGGCGCGTGGGCCCAGGCGCGCACCCTCCGGATCGCCGACGGGCCCGACGAGGTGCATCGCGAGACTATCGCGAAGCTGGAGCTGGAGAAGCACCGGGAATGAGGCAGCAGCCGGGTGTGGCCGCGTGACCCCGGGCGACGGGGCGGGCGCCGTCCGCTCCGGCGAGGAGCTCGACCGGGCGCGCCTGGCCGGGTGGCTCCGCGAGCGGCTCCCGGCGGGGGAAAGCGAGATCGAAATCGCCCAGTTTCCCCATGGGCACTCCAATCTGACCTATCTCGTGCGCCTCGGCGCAGCGGAGTACGTGCTGCGACGGCCGCCACTCGGCAACGTGGTCAAGACGGCGCACGACATGGGGCGCGAATTCCAGGTCCTCTCCGCGCTGGCCCCGGTTTTTCCTCCGGCTCCCGCGCCGGTGCTGTTCTGCGATGACCCCGCGGTGCTCGGGGCGCCCTTCTACCTGATGGAGCGGCGGCGTGGGGTGGTGCTCCGCCGCGAGCTGCCCCCCGGCCTCAGCATTTCTCCGGCGCTGGCCGGCCGGATCTGCGCGGCGCTGGTCGACACGCTGGTATGGCTCCACGCCGTGGATTACCGGGCCGTCGGACTCGCTGGAATCGCGCGGCCCGAGGGCTACGTGGCGCGCCAGGTGCGCGGGTGGAGCGAGCGCTACGCCGCCGCTGCCACCGATCCGGTGCCGGAAATGGACGCGGTGGCCCGCTGGCTCGGGGAGAGCGCACCGGGGGAGCAGGGGGTGGCGGTGATCCACAACGACTTCAAGTTCGACAACCTCCTGCTCGATGGCGACCACCCCGACCGGGTGGCCGCCCTGCTCGACTGGGAGATGGCCACGGTGGGCTGCCCGCTCATGGACCTCGGTTCGGCGCTGGCGTACTGGATCGAGGCGGGCGATCCGCCCGAGCTCCGGGCCGCGGCGATGGGGCCGACCGCCCTCCCGGGGATGTGGTCACGGGTGCGGATCGCCGACGCCTACGCGGCGCGCTCCGGCCGCCCGGTCGAGGGCATTTCGTATCACTACACCTTCGGCCTCTTCAAGGTGGCGGTCATCGTGCAGCAGATTTACGACCGTTTCGTGCGCGGCCTGACCAGCGACCCCCGGTTCGCCGGGATGAATCGGATGGTTGCCGTGCTGGCGCGCCAGGCGGCCCGCGCGGCGGAGCGCGGCACCCTTCACCCTGGAATACCCTGAGGCATCCATGACGCCCTCGCTCTCCATGGCCGGCAAGGTCGCGGTGGTCACCGGCGGCGGCCGCGGCATCGGCAAGGCGATTGCTCGCCGGCTGGCCGAATCGGGCGCCCACGTGGCCATCGCGAGCCGGAAGTTCGACGTGCTGGAGCGCACCGCCGCCGAGTTCAGCGCGCTCCCCGGGAGGGTGCTGCCGATCGCCTGCCACGTGGGCAAGCGGGAGGACCTCGAGCGCGCGGTGCGCCAAGCCGAACGTGAGCTGGGTCCGATCGACATCCTGGTCAACAACAGCGCCACCAATGTGCAGAACGGTCCGGCGCTTGAGGCCACCGACGAGCAGCTGGCCAAGATGGTGGAGATCAATCTGCTTTCGGCATTCCGCCTGGTGAATCTGGTGGCGCCGGGGATGATCGCGCGGGGCCAGGGGGGCTCGATCGTGAACGTCGCGTCGATCTCGGGGCTCACCCCCCAGCCGGGGGCGCTGCTGTACAGCATGACCAAGGCGGCGCTCATCATGCTGACCCGCTCCTGGGCCCGCGAGCTCGGCCCCCACCGGATTCGGGTCAACGCCCTGGCGCCCGGCCTCATCCAGACCGATTTCAGCGAGTACCTGTGGAGCGACGCGGCCCGCCGGAAGGAATTCGCCGGCAGCCAGGTGCTCCCGCAGCTCGGCCAGCCCACCGAGGCGGCCGCGGCGGCGTTCTTCCTGGCGAGCGATGAGGCGTCGTTCGTGACCGGACAGGTGCTGGTGGTGGACGGCGGCGCCCTCGCCTAGTTTCCGCGGCTCCCGTGACCGAACCCACGCTCAACCTCGACCCCGAGCCGGTCCAGCCGGCGCCCCAGCCAGCGGGGCCCCCTGAGCCGCCGCCGCCCACCGTTTGGGCGGCGGTCAAGGAGGCGGTGCGCGGAGCCCACCGGCATGACTACACCTCCGGGCCGATCGGCCGCGCGCTGCTCCTGCTGGCGGTGCCGATGGTGCTCGAAGTGGCGCTGGAATCGGTGTTTGCCGTCGTCAACGTATTTTGGGTCGGGCGGCTGGGCGCCAACTCCGTCGCCACGGTGGGCCTCACCGAGGCGATGTTCAGCATCATCTACGCCTTGTGCATGGGCCTCGGCATCGGCGCCACCGCGACCGTGGCACGCCGGATCGGCGAGCGGAACCCCGACGGTGCCGCCCGCGCCGCGGTGCAAGCGATCGCCCTGGGCATCCTGGTGGCGATCCCGATCGCGGTGCTGGGGGGAATCTTCGCCCCCGATCTGCTCCGCCTCATGGGCGCCTCGCCCCAGGTCATCGCGACCGGGAGCGGCTTCACCCGGGTGATGTTCTCGGGGAACTTCGTCATCCTGCTCCTCTTCCTCATCAACGCGATCTTCCGCGGCGCGGGCGACGCCGCGATCGCGATGCGGTCGCTCTGGATCGCGAACATCTGCAACATGATCCTTGACCCGATCCTCATCTTCGGGCTGGGGCCGTTTCCCCGCCTGGGCGTCCAGGGGGCGGCGTTCGCCACCACGATCGGGCGGGGCATGGGGGTGCTGTACCAGTTCTACCGGCTGTCGGCCGCAGGGAAGCGCTTCACCATCCGGCGGGAGCACCTGCACATCGAGCCGCCGATCCTCACGGCGATGCTCCGGCTTTCGGGGACGGGAATCTTCCAGATTCTCATCTCGACGACCAGCTGGGTCGGCCTCGTCCGGGTCATTTCTTCCTTCGGGAGCCAGGCGCTGGCCGGCTACACCGTGGGCATCCGGGTGTTCCTCTTCGCCCTGCTTCCCTCGTGGGGGATGGCCAATGCCGCGGCGACGATGGTGGGGCAGTCGCTGGGCGCCAAGAAGCCCGACCGGGCCGAACAGTCGGTCTGGCTCGCCGGGTTCTACAACCTCTGTTTCCTCGGAAGCGTCGGGATCGTCTTCGTGATCCTGGCGCCGGTGCTGCTGCGGCTGTTCTCGCACGATCCCGAGGTGGTGCGGATCGGCGTGCAGTGCCTGCGCATCGTGAGCGCGGGTTTCCCCTTCTACGCCTACGGAATGGTCCTCACCAACGCCTTCAACGGGTCGGGCGACACCTGGACCCCCACGCTGATCAACCTCTTCTGTTTCTGGTGCTGGGAGATTCCCCTCGCCTGGGTGCTCGCGAAGACGGTGGGGATGGGTCCGGAGGGGGTGTTCATCGCCGTGGCGGTGGCGTTCTCCACCCTGGCGGTGGTAAGCGCCCTGATCTTCCGGCGGGGGCGCTGGAAGACCCGCCGGGTTTAGACGACTTGCTTCATCGGCTTTCTTTTCTATCTTCCGATCCATGCTGACCTGCGCCCTCTGCATCTGTACTCGCCAACACCTCATGTGTCGCTCCGGGACGGGGGCGATGAGCGTGCGTGCGCGCGGCTCGGGGTCGGCATAGATCCCGCTTCGCGAAAAGCCCGGCAGCCTCATCGGCCGCGACCCTCTCCAGAGCGTCGCGGCCGTTTCGTTTTCGCCCCACCGGAGACCTGGTATGAGCACCGTGATCGCCACCCGCGCCCCCTTCGGGATCTACTACGAGCACCCCGACTGGTTCCGGCCGCTCTTCACCGAGCTGGACCGGCGGGGAATCCCGTTCAAGCGAATGAACGCCGCGGCCCATTGGTACGATCCGTCGGCGCCGCCGCCGCCCTACGGCCTGGTGTTCAACCGGATGAGTCCTTCGGCGTACCTCCGGGACGCCGGGCACGCGGTGTTCTACACCCTCTCCTACCTCGCCCACCTGGAGCGGCACGGCATCCGGGTGATCAACGGCAGTCGCGCCTACGCCCTCGAGATCTCCAAGGCGCTGCAGCTCTCGGTGTTGCGGGAGCTGGGCCTGCCCCATCCCCGGTCCCGGGTGATCGCCCGGGTGGCGGACGCCCCGTCCGCCGCGCGCGGGCTGCGCTTTCCGGTCGTGGTCAAACCCAACATCGGCGGCAGCGGCGCCGGGGTGCGCCGGTTCGAGACGCCCGAAGCGCTCGCCGACTCGGCCCATGGCGATCTCGAGCTCGGCATCGACCACACCGCGGTGGTGCAGGAGTACGTGCCGGCGGAGGACGGGCGCATCGTCCGGGTCGAGGTGCTGGGCGGGAGCTTCCTCTACGGGATCCGGGTCTACCCGACCGGGGACAGCTTCAATCTCTGTCCCGCGGACGTCTGCCAGACCGTGGACGGCGCGGAGCTGGTCCGGGGGGCGTGCCCGGTGGACGCGCCGAAGAACGGACTCCGGGTCGAGGGGTATACGCCGCCGGTCGAGCTGGTCCGCTCGGTGGAGGCGATCGCGCGGGCCGGCGGCATCGACGTCGGCGGGATCGAGTACCTCATCGACGCGCGGGACGGGAAGCCCTACTTCTACGACATCAACGCCCTCTCGAACTTCGTGGCCGACGCGCCGCGGGTGGTCGGGTTCGACCCATTCGCCCGGCTGGTGGATTGGCTGGAAGGGGAGGTCGGGTGACCATGCGCTTCGGCTACTGGCTCCCGGTGTTCGGCGGCTGGCTCCGCAACGTTGCCGACGAAGGGATGGCCGCGCGGTGGGATTACGTTGCCCGCCTGGCGCGGCGGAGCGAGGAGCTCGGCTTCGATCTGACCCTGATCGCCGAGCTCAACCTGAACGACATCAAGGGACCGGAGGCCCCCGCGCTCGACGCCTGGACCACCGCTTCGGCCCTGGCCGCGGTGACCTACCGGCTCGAGCTCATGGTGGCGGTGCGGCCCACCTTTCATGCGCCGGCGCTCCTGGCCAAGCAGGCGGCCAACATCGACCACATCAGCAACGGGCGGCTGGCCCTCAACGTGGTGTCCTCGTGGTGGGCCGACGAGGCGCGCCGCTACGGCGTCGCATTCGATGAGCACGACGCGCGTTACGCCCGCACCGCGGAATGGCTCGAGGTGGTGGACGGGATGTGGAGCCGGCCGCGGTTCAGCTATCGCGGCACCTATTATCGGGTGGACGACGCCCTGCTGGCTCCCAAGCCGGTGCGGCGGCCGCGGCCGCCGATCTACGCCGGGGGAGAGTCAGAGGCTGCCAAGGCGCTGATCGCCCGGGCGTGCGACGCCTACGTCATGCATGGAGATCCGCCGGAGCGCATCGCCCCCAAGGTCGCGGACATGCGCGCCCGACGGGAGGCGGCGGGACTCGGCCAGACGCCGCTCTTGTTCGGCGCGGCGGGGTACGTCGTGTGCCGTCCGACGGAAGCGGAGGCGGACCGCGAACTGGCCCGGATCACCGACGTCAAGCAGAGCGCGGCGGGGTATTCGAACTACGAGCAGTGGGTGGCCAACACCCGGCTCGAGCAGCGGGTGAGCCTGGAGGACTATTCGGTCTCCAACCGCGGGCTCCGGAGCGGCCTGGTGGGCACCCCGGAGCAGATCGCGGAGCGGATTCTCGAATTCGAGCGGGCCGGCCTGGACTTGCTGCTCCTCCAGTTCAGCCCGCAGCTGGAGGAGATGGAGCGATTCGCCGAGGAAGTCATCCCGCTGGTCCGCGGGGTGGCCGCGAGCGCCGCTCGGGGCTAGGGGCTCGGTGCCTTTCGGACCAGGAGCTCGGGGCCCAGATCCAGGTGGGCGCTCCCCGATGCCCGGGCCCGGATCACGAGCCCGGTGGGGCGGACTAGAATCCCCGCGGTTCGGGACGTTTCGATCGTAGCGCGAAGCTCGACGCCGCGGGCGAGGGTGCGGTTCATCTCCTTGACCGCGAGGGTTTCGATCCGCTTGAGCACGTCGCCCGCCGGCACTTTCGCCTGATTGCGCAGGAATTCGCGGATCGCGTCTCCCTTGAGCCAGGCCACTCCCTGAACCAGCATTCCGGCGCTGGTGGCGTCGAAGTCCAGATCGGGAACACTCAGCAGGCCGGTGGCGGGATCGAACCGGGGTGTCCCGATGAACCAGACCTTGCCACTCGCCGTTCCGGTGAAGTCGAGCCCGAGCGCCAGCCGCCCGGCCCCGATGCCGCGCACGGTCAACTGCTTCACCTTGAGCTCGCCGCCGGCCGCCTTGACGGTTTTCCCGGCGAGCCGCTGGGTGAGCGCAGCACCGATCACCCCGTAGTCGAAGAATCCCTCGATCGGAATACTGAATCCCTCCTCGGCCTCCATCGGGCCCAGCGGAGGAAGCGGGGTCGGAACGATGCCGGGGCGGGGGCCGGTGACCAGCCGTGGCGCCGCGGTCAGCGCCACCTCGGCGCCGACGAGTTGCCGGGATCCGCTCACCGAGCCGAGGTTCACCCCTCGGGGTTGCAGCAGGAGCCAGAGGCTGTCGGTCACCCGGATCGGGTCCTGCAGGCCGGCCCAGATTCGTTCCAGCGGGCTCTTCACGTCGACCCGGGCCAGCTTGCGGTCGATCTCGGGGAGCACCTTGCGCAGCGCGTCCTCGGCGGCACTGATCACCTTGCCGGTCACATCGAAGTTGAGGAATGACACCTTGCACTGGTCGCGGTCGGTCGTGGTCAGGGGCGTCACCTGGGTCAATCGGGTCCGCACGACCAGGTGCCAGTCCTCTCCCAGGCGGGGCACCACGCGCACCGCCAGCCGCGCCCGCGGCGGCTCGTCGCTGGTGCCGCACTCCCCGTTGATGTCGGGCCCGATCGGCGGGTCGTACCAGCCGCGCCCCTTGTACTGGATGACCGCGGACAGAAGGATGGTGTCTCCCGCGAAGCTCACCTTGAACGGATTGCGGTGCACTTCGAACGCGAACGACTTTCGCTTCGACCCCGGCACCGGAAGTCGCTTGGTGATGTCGCCGAACCGGCGGGGCACCTGCTCCTCCAGCGCCGCGAGGGCGGAGTGCAGGTCGAGGGTCAGCGGCGCCACGATAGTTCCCGGCGGGAGTGAGGGGAGGGAGTCCACATCGTGGCTGAAGTCGGTGGCCGGCTCCGGCGCAACCACCCGGCTTCCCCCGCCGCAGGCGGCGAAGGCCGGGAGGACCAGCAGGAAGACGGCAGCCCGCATGGGGCACCTCGCGACGATTGCGCCGGGCGGGGGTAACATTGTCCGCGGGTCGGACGTAGAGTAAGGTATCCCTCGCTGCACGACTGACAATCCGGCGCCTCCCCGTGGAGTGAACGCATGTCCATCGCTCGTCCCGCCTTGCTCGCTTTCCTGGCCGTCGCTGCCGGGGCACCCGGCCTCCTCGCCCAGGCGCCGGCCGCCCCCGCCAAGGCGGACACCGCGCCACCCGGCGGACCGTTCGACCGGCTCCGGTTTCGCGCCATTGGACCCGCAGCGCCCAGCGGACGGATCGACGACTTTGCCGTCTTCGAGCGGAATCCCGCGGTGTTCTACGTGGGGACGGCGACCGGCGGACTCTGGAAGACCGTGAACAACGGGACCACCTTCACCCCGGTCTTCGATCACGAAGCCAGCAGCTCCATCGGCGATGTGGCCATTGCGCCGGGCGATCCCAACGTGGTCTGGGTCGGCACCGGCGAGGCGAACAACCGCCAGAGCTCGAGCTGGGGTGACGGCGTCTACCGGAGCACCGACGGCGGGAAGAGCTGGACCAACCTGGGGCTGCGCGACTCGAAGCACATCGCCCGCATCGTGGTGGACCCGGTCGATCACGACGTGGTCTACGTGGCGGCGGTCGGCGATCTCTGGAAGGCGGGCGGCGAGCGAGGCATCTACAAGACTTCCGACGGCGGGCGGACCTGGACCCGGGTGCTCGACGCCGGGCCCGACGCCGGCGGCACCGAGCTGGTCATGAATCCCGGCAACAACAAGGTGATCTACGCCGCCACCTACCAGCGCCGCCGTGCCAGCTGGGGATTCAACGGCGGCGGCCCTAACAGCGCGATCTGGAAGACGGTGGACGCGGGCAAGACCTGGAGCAAACTGGAGAACGGGCTTCCCGCGGGCGACAAGGGGAGAATCGGGCTCGACGTCTACCGGAAGAATCCCGACATCATCTATGCCCGCATCGAGCATCCCAAGGCGGGCGGCGTCTATCGCTCCGAGGACGGCGGGGCCAGCTGGAGCAAGTTGAGCTCCCAGAATCCCCGCCCGATGTACTTCTCCCAGATCCGGGTGGACCCGAACGACGACAAGCGCGTCTACGTGAGCGGGGTGACCCTGCTGGTATCCGACGACGGAGGCCGGACCTTCAACACCAACGCCGCCGAGAAGATCCACGTGGACTTTCACGCGCTCTGGATCGACCCCGGCAATTCCGACCACGTCATGATCGGTGGAGACGGCGGGGTCGGGGTCTCCTATGACCGGTCGAAGACCTACGTCTGGCTGCCCAACCTCCCGGTGGGCCAGTTCTACCATGTGAGCTACGACATGCAGTCGCCCTACACCGTGTGCGGCGGCCTCCAGGACAACGACTCCTGGTGCGGGCCCAGCCAGGTGCGGAGCCGGGACGGGATCGGCCAGGACGAATGGTTCGTGGTCCAGGGGGGCGACGGATTCGCCACCCAGATCGATCCGACCGATCACCGGATCATCTACGCGGAATCCCAGGAAGGGTTCGTGGCCCGGGTGGACCGGACCACCAACGAACGGAAGTCGATCAAGCCCGAGGCGGCGACCAGCGACAAACCGTTCCGCTTCAACTGGGACACCCCGGTGCTGATCTCGCCCCACGATCCCGCCACGCTCTACGTCGGGGGCCACCGGCTGTTCCGCTCCACCGACCGCGGCCAGTTCTGGAAGCCGGTCAGTCCCGATCTGTCGCTCGGTATCGACCGCGACACCGTGGCGCTGATGGGCGTCAAGGGGAAGGACATCACCGTTGCCAAGAACGACGGCGTCAACGATTTCGGAACGCTGTTCAGCATCGCGGAATCGCGGAAAAAGGCCGGACTCCTCTACACCGGCTCCGACGACGGCCAGGTAAACGTGTCGCGCGACGGCGGCGCCACCTGGAACAACGTCACCGGACGGATTGGCGGCGCGCCGCGGCTCGCCAACGTATCCAAGGTGGAGCCGTCGAAATTCGACGAGGGCACCGTGTACGTCACCTTCGACGGACACAAGGTCGGGGACTACGGCACCTACGCCTGGGCCAGCACCGACTACGGCCAGAACTGGAAGTCGATCGTCGGCGATCTGCCGCGGGGCCAGGTGGTGCGGACCATCACGGAGGATCTCAAGAATCCCGACGTGCTCTACCTGGGCACCGAGAGCGGGCTCTGGGTGTCGGTGGATCGGGGGAAGAGCTGGCTCAAGGTCGGGGGCAAATTCCCCACGGTGCCGGTCTACGAAATCACCCTGCATCCGCGCGACAACGACATGCTGCTCGCCACCCATGGCCGCGCCGTGTGGATCCTGGACGACCTGTCGCCCTTCCAGCAGTATGCCGCGGCGCGCTCGGCGGGCAATTTCCTCTTCGAGGTGGAGCCGGCGGTGGAGCGGGGCCTGGCGGACGATCGGGAGCGGGGCTTCGAGGGGAACATGATCTTCCTCGGGGAAAACCCGCCCTTCGGCGCCCGGATTCTCTACCACCTGGGCAGTAAAGCCGACAGCGTTGCGATCGTGATCCGCGACGCCGCCGGCGCCAAGGTGCGGGAGCTTCGGGACACCACGCGGAGCGGACTGGTCCCGGGCGTAAACCCCGCGGTCTGGGACCTGCGGGTGGAGCCGCTGCCGCCGCCCCCGCCGGAGGGGCCACCCGTGGCGGGCGGGGGATTCTTCGGCGGCGGCGGCAACGCCGGACCGATGGTGCTGCCCGGCGAGTACCGCGCCACTCTGGTGGTCAACGGCAAGGAAGCCGGCACGACCGGCATCGTGGTGCGGGGGGAGCCGGACATCCAGATCAGCGACGCCGATCGCCGGGCCCGGTTCGACGTCCTCAAGGAGCTGCAGGTCCTCAACAACCAGGTCCAGTTCGCGCAGGCGGCGCTCCGGAAGACCAATGACCAGATCACCCAGATCAAAGGCGCCATCAAGGACTCCGCCGCCGTGCCGGCGCCGATCCGCGCCGCGCTCGATTCGGTCGTCAAGGCGCTCGAGCCGCTCAAGACCAAGTTCGGCGTGGGGTTCGATTTCGGCGGGGGGAATTTCGATTTCAACGCCTTCCGGAAGAATCTCGGCTTCCGGGTGGGCAACGCGAGCGGGGGGATCGACGGCTCCACCTCCCGCCCCACCGAGGATGAAATGCGCCAGATCGGCGAGCTCAAGGCCGAGGTACCCGCGGCGATCGCCGAAGTGAATGCGCTGATCGGGAAATTGCCCGCGTTGTACAAGCAGCTGGCGGAGGCCGGCGTGTATCCCGCGGCGCCGAAACCGGTCGGCCCACCCCAGTGAAAGGTCCACGGTAATCTCATGACCCCCCTCCAGTCTCACACGCGCGCCGCCGCACTCCTCGCGATGGTGGCCGCGCCCCTTGCCGGTCAGGCACCCAAGCGGCCGATGACCTTCCTGGACATGCAGATGATGAAACAGGTGGGGGGTGTGGCGCTTTCACCTGACGGGAAGCGGGCGCTGTACACCCTTTCGGTGCCGGATTGGAAGGAGGCGCGCCGCTTTACCGACGTCTGGGTGGTCTCCACCGATCAGGGCGCGCCCTCCGCCCGACAACTGACCTTCACCAAGGACAAGAATGAAACCAATCCGCGGTGGGCGCGGGACGGCTCGTTCTTCGTCTTCGCGTCCAATCGCGAGGCTACCCCGGCGCAGCCGGGCGACCAGCTCTACCTGATGCGCGCCGACGGCGGGGAAGCGCGGAAGATCACCGACGCCAAGGACGGCGTCGGCGCGTTCCAGTTCAGCCGGGACGGGAAGTGGCTCGGCTACGCCGCGGGCAAGACCGACGAGCAGCAGCTCTGGGCGCTCGCGGTGGATGGGCTTACCGGCGGCGACGCTCCCAAGCCGGTCCAGCTCACCAAGCACGCCACCCCGGTGAGCTGGTGGGCGTTTTCCCGGGACGGGCGGCGGATCTGGTTCCTCGCGCCCGACACGGTGGACAAGGACAACAAGACCCGGGTCGAGAAGAAGTTCGACGTGCGTATCCGGAACCAGGACCTCGCGCTCCAGCACCTCTGGGCGCTCGATCTGGCCGCCAAACAGGAAAAGCGGCTCACCACGGGAACCGACTACAGCGTGGAACGGGTGGTCGAATCGCCCGACGGGAGATGGCTCAGCTTCACCGGGATGCCCAACGACCGCTACAAGCGCACCATCACCGAGTCGAACGACTACGGAGATCTCTTCCTCCTCAACGTCCAGACCGGCGCCATCGAGCGCCTGACCACCAACGCCGAAATCGGCGAGAGCAACCTCAGTTTTTCCCCCGACGGCGGCAGCATCGCATTCTCGGCGGAGAACGATTTCGTCTACGGTCGGGATTCCCGCGTCTACCTCCGCGCCGTGGGCGACGCGGGCGGCCAGTGGCGGAAGCTGGGCGAGGGATACGACGGCGGACTCAGCATCGGCTGGTGGTCCCGCGACGGGAAGACGATCTACTTCGTCGACGGCGTGCGGGCCACCAACCAGATTCTGGCGCTCGACCTCTCCGCCAATACCGTGCGCCCGGTCGTCGCGGAAAAGGCCTCGGTGGTCGCTTCGCGGGACGAGGATACCGGTTTCATCCTGGTCAACTATGCCGACCCCCGAACCCCCGGCTCGGCCTATCTCGCGCGCTCCGAAGCCGACCTGGGCAACCGCTCGGCCTGGGTCCGCCTGACCGATCCGAATCCGCAGGTCGCGGGATTTACCCTGGGGGACGCCGAGGAAGTCACCTGGAAGTCGAAGGACGGCCGGATGGTGGGCGGGGTGCTGCTCAAGCCGGCGGGCTATGCGGCGGGAAGGAAGTATCCCCTCATCGTGGCGATCCACGGCGGTCCCGCCTCGGCCGATGTCCTCGGATTCAACGGCGGCTACGGCTCCCAGGTGTACGCCGGCGCCGGCTATGCGGTGCTGATGCCCAACTACCGGGGGTCCACCAACTACGGCGAAAAGCACCGGATGGAGGTCGCCGGGGACTATTTCACCAAGGGCTTCGATGACATCATGACCGGGGTGGATTACCTGATTGCCCAGGGAATCGTCCACCCCGACAGCATGGGGGTGCTGGGGTGGAGCGCGGGGGGCCACTACTCCAACTGGATCCTGACCCATACCACGCGCTTCAAGGCGATCTCCACCGGCGCGGGCACCATGGACTGGGTTTCGATGTACGCCCAGAGCGACGTCCAGCGGGTCCGGCAGTGGAATCTGGGCGGGAAGCTCCCCTACGACGACTTCGAGGGCTATCTCAAGCAGTCACCCATCAAGTACATCCACAACGCCAGGACCCCGACCCTGATTCACGTCGTGGACGGCGACCCCCGGGTGCCTCGGCCCCAGAGCGAGGAGCTCCACATGGCGCTCAAGAAGCTCGGCGTGCCGACCGAGTTCTTCGTCTATCCCGGCGCCAGCCACGGCATTCCTGACCCGCACAACCAGTATCTCAAGTCCTACGCCGAAATGCAGTGGATGGAGCACTGGATCCGCGGCAAGAAGGGGTGGTTCGAGTGGAAGGATCTGCTCAAGACCCTCGACGACGCCTCCGACTCGACGAAAGGCAGGAACTGACATGCGGAGGGTGTTCCTGGCCGGCGCGCTCACGCTGCTGGCCCCGGCCGTGGCCTGCGCGCAGGAGAACGCGGCCGACCTGATCTTCCGGAACGCGCGGGTCTACACCGCCAACGACAAACAACCCCGCGCCCAGGCAATCGGAATCAAGGGCAACAAGATCCTCTTCGTCGGGTCCGACAACGACGCCAAGAAGTTCATGGCCTCGAACACCCGGATCGTCGATCTCAAGGGCGCGACGGTATTCCCGGGCTTCACCGACGCGCACATGCACCTCTCCGGCGTCGGTGAGCGGGAGATGACCTTGAACCTTGAGGGCACCCGGAGCCTGGAGGACTTCCTCGCCCGGGTGAAGGCCCGGGTGGATCAGACCCGGGCGGGGCAGTGGGTTACCGGCCGCGGGTGGATCGAGACCTTCTGGAAACCCCCGGTGTTTCCCAACCGGCAGGACCTCGATCGGATCGCTCCCAGCAACCCGGTGGTGCTGACCCGCGCCGACGGGCACGCCTCGATCGCCAACAGCGCGGCGCTCCGGCTGGCCGGGATCACCCGGAACACGCAGGCGCCCGCGGGCGGCGCCATCAACAAGGACGGCGACGGCGAGCCGACCGGCATGCTGATCGATCGGGCCCAGGGCCTGGTGGGCCGGCTGGTCCCTTCGCCCAGCGACGCGGAACGCGACGAGGCCATTCTCAAGGGAGTCGGGCGGGAAATTGGACTCGGCTGGACCGAGATCCAGGACGCCAACGGTAGCTGGGCCGACGTGGAGCGGCTGCGACGCCTCTACGGGGACGGAAAGCTCAAGGTCCGGATCTACAAGACCATCAGCGGCCCCGGTGCCGACGCCGACCGGCTGATCGCGCAGGGCCCGGTGCTGGGCGAATTCGGCGGCCGGCTCACCGTCCGCACCATCAAGGTGGTGCTGGACGGCGCGCTGGGAAGCCGGGGCGCGGCGCTGCTCGCCCCGTATACCGACGATCCCAAGACGGTTGGGCTCATCACCACCGATACCGTGGCGCTCAAGCCGCTGCTCGCGGGCGCGCTCCGGGCCGGGATCCAGGTCGAGACCCACGCAATCGGCGACCGGGGCAACCGGCTCGTGCTCGATTTCTACGAGCGGGCCATGAAGGAGGTGGCGGCGGACCAGCGCAAGGTGAAAGAACCCCGCTGGCGCGACGAGCATTCCCAGATCGTCAATCCCGCGGACATTCCCCGCTTCAAGACGCTGGGCGTGATCGCGTCGATGCAGCCGTCCCACGCCATCAGCGATCTCTACTTTGCCCCGGCGCGCCTCGGATTGGAGCGCCTTGCCGGCGCCTACGCCTGGCAGAGCTTCATCAAGCTGGGCGTCCCGGTCGCGGGCGGGTCCGATGCGCCGGTCGAGCGGGGGGAGCCGCTGATCGAGTTCTACGCCGCGGTGGCGCGGAAGGACCTGCAGGGGCGTTCGGGTGACGGCTGGCACCCGGAGGAAAAGGCCACCCGGGCTCAGGCGCTCAAGATGTTCACGGTCTGGGCCGCCTTCGCGGCGTTCGAAGAGGACCAGCGCGGCACCATCGAGCCGGGCAAGCTGGCCGACTTGACCATCTTCGACAAGGACCTGATGACGGTCCCTGAGCTGGAAATTCTCACCGCGAAATGCCTGCTCACGGTGGTAAACGGGGAGATCGTCTCCGGGACGCTGCCCTAGGACGCCGACTCACGGCTTCCACACCGGTAGCCGTCCCGGCGTCCACGGTGCCCCCGCCGCTTCGGCATCGTCCTCCAGTTTCCTCAAGTCGTCCATCACCGCCTTGAGCCGGGGCAGGAACCCCCCCAATTGCTGCGAGGCGATGTCGTAGTTGCGGCGGTGGGTGGCGGTCGGCGCCTGAGTGTTGGACCAGGTTCCGCCCACCACTCGCTGGACCCGGTTGAGCAGCGTCGGGGGAAGCGGCTCCTGCGCGTTGCCTATGACATCGTCTCCGGAGAGCTCGGTCCGGAGGTCCTTGAACCGGTCCGCCAGCGCGCGCCCCCGCTCGGCGAGCGCCGCAGGAGCTCCCGGGGTGGCCTCGATGGCGCGCCGCAACATGCCCAGACGACTCTCCGCCTCGCCGAAAGCGGCGTTGGTCCCCAGCGCCGCCCGCTGCAGCCGGGCGGTCTGCTGATGGAATGCGTCCGCCGCCGCTCGATCCGCGTCTGAAAGCGGGCCCTGGCCCAGCGGCACGGCGTGGAAGGTCTGCTCACCCATGATGCTCTCCCGGCCGTTCTGCCGGAACCCCAGCCGGACCTTGTAGGTGCCCGGCGGCACCATGGGGCCCGCCGCGCGGAATCCGCCGCCACCCTCCTCGTCGCCGGCGTCGGGGTTTGCCGGCGGTGGGGCGATGGTGGTGACCGGCGTGCCGGGCGGATAGCGCAGGTCCCAGGTGATCCGCTGGAATCCCGCCGCGGTGGGCCCGCTCAAGCGGCGGATGACGTTCCCCTGCTCGTCGGTGACGGTGAGGATCACCGCCGGCGCCTCCTCACGCTCCTCGACCCGCAGGCTGTCCCACGAGGCGTAGGGCGTATCCTGGCCCTTGGCCGCCGCGGCCTTTTCCGCCGCCAGCCGCCGGGCCCGCAGGGTCCGGAGCTCCCCCCGCGAGAACCAGGTGAACACCGCGCCGAACGCCGGATTGCGCGCGGTGTACAGATTGTCGCCCTGGGCGCCGCGGGGGCCGCCACCCAGGGGTGAGGCCTCGATGAACATCTCGGCGTCGGGCACCGGGAACAGGGCGGCGCGCTGCTCGACGGTCTTCGCGGCCTCGCGCAGCGGGGAATAGTCGTCGAGAATCCAGAATCCCCGTCCGAAGGTTGCCAGACTCAGATCATTGTTCTTCCGGTGGATGCCGATGTCCCGCACCGGGATGGTGGGGAGCCCTCCGAACTTGAGCCACTTCTTCCCGCCGTCCAGCGTGAAGAACGCGCCGAACTCGGTGCCGGCGAAGAGCAGGTTCGGGTTGACGGGGTCCTCCGCGACGCTCCACACCGAGCCCCGCTCGGGAAGATTTCCCGCGATCGACACCCAGCTGCGCCCCGCGTCGGTGCTCCTGAGGAGATACGGCTTGAAGTCGCCGGCCTTGTGGTTGTTGAAGGAGGCGTAGGCGGTGTTCGCGTCGAAGCGGGAGGGCTCGACATCGGAAACGAAGGTGGTGTCCGGCACCCCGGCAAAGTGCTCGATCTTCCGCCAGGTGCCCCCGCCGTCCTCGGTGACGTTCAGCGCGCCGTCGTCGGTGCCGGCGTACAACACCCCCTCCTTGACCGGGGATTCGGCTAGCGTCACGATGGTGCCGAAAAATGAAGTCGAGGTGTTCTTGGCCACCGCGTCCACGCTCCAGACCCGGCCCATCATCTTGAGCTGATTGCGATCGATCTGGCGGCTCAGATCGGGGCTGATCGCCTTCCAGCTGTCGCCCCGATCATCGCTCCGGAACAGCCGTTGGGCGCCGAAATAGAGCCGGGTGTGCGAGTGGGGGCTGATGACCAGCGGCGAATCCCAGTGCCATCGGAGCGGAGGATCGCCCGGGTCGGGCTGGGGCTGAATCTCGATGCGCTCGCCGGTCCGCCGGTCGAAGCGGACCAGCTCCCCGTGCTGCGACTCGGCATAGAGGATGTTCGCGTCTTGCCAGTCGATCCGGGAGGTGAATCCGTCTCCGCCGGTGGTGATGAACCAGTCCGCGTTGGCGATGCCGTGCGAATTCCGGGTTCCCGAGGGACCGCACACCGAATTGTTGTCCTGGGTGCCCCCGCAGACCAGATAAAACGGGCTTTCGCTCTGCGCCACGTCCACCCGGTAGAACTGCACCAGCGGAAGGTTGCCGACGAACGCCCAGGTGCCGCCCCGGTCGAAGGTCTCGTACAGACCGCCATCGTTGCCGGAGAGGATGTGCCCGGTATCATCGGGATCGATCCAGAGCGCGTGGTTGTCGACGTGGGCCGAGCGGCCCTGGATCGAGCGGAAGGTGCGTCCGCCGTCCTCGGTCACCGAGAGCTGGACGTTCATGGTGTATACCCGGTCCACGTTCTTGGGATCGGGGAAGAGCTTGTGGTAGTAGAAGGGCGGGTTGGCCGGCTGCTGGCTCATCCGCTCCCAGTTCTGACCCGCGTCCACCGAGCGGAAGAACCCGCCGGCCCGATTGGCCGCCTCGACGATGGCGTACACCACGTTGCCGTTCACCGGAGACACCGCCAGGCCGATCTTGCCCAGCTCCTCGGTGGGGATTCCCCGGGACAGCTTGGACCAGGTGGCGCCCGCGTCACTCGACTTGTAGATCGCCGAACCCGGCCCGCCGTCGATGAACCCCCACTGCCGACGGGCGCGCTGGTAGGTGGTGGCGTACAGCACATCGGGGTTCCGGGGGTCGAACTGGAGATCGTAGGCGCCGGTCCACTCGTTGTCGGGTTTGAGGACCTGAGTCCAGCTCTTTCCGCCGTCCGCGGTCCGGTACACCCCGCGGTCCCCCCCGGCGGACCAGAGCGGCCCGAGGGCGGAGGCGTAGACCACCTCGGAATTCCGGGGATCGATCAGGATCCTTCCGATGTGATTGGAGCTCTTGAGCCCCACATTGGACCAGTTGCGCCCGCCGTCGGTGGACTTGTAGATGCCGTCTCCGTACCCCACGCTGCGCTGGCTGTTGTTCTCGCCGGTGCCGACCCAGACCACCAGCGGGTTCTTCGGGTCGATCGCGAGGGTC
>JBGPEJ010000018.1:0-23712 GCA_041482775.1 Gemmatimonadota bacterium
AGCGGCGCGACGCGGAAGGTGAGCTGACGGGCGCCCTGGGGAAGCGGGGGCAGCCGGAGCCGAGTCCACACGACGTCGTCCGACTCCGGGAGCGCCACCTCGCGCTGCACCACGATGCGCCCCTCGTCTTCGGCGGTGAGCGTAACCCGCTTCCCGCCCAGCCCGCGCACCCGGAGCATCACTTCGGCCAGCACCCCCGCGCCGGCCAGCGCGCTGCCGGGCAGCACCACCCGCTCGATGGCGAGGTCGCGGGCGAACCGCTCCTGCCCGACCCCGATCGTATACACCGGAATCCGGCGCGCCCTTAGCGCCAGCATCGGCGGGGTGAGGTCGGCCCCGACGTTGTCGGCGCCATCGGTCACCAGCACCAGCCCGGCTAGCGGAACGCCGGCCAGCTCCTGCCGGGCCGCCTCCAGCGCGGCGGCGAGATCGGTGCGGGTGCCCGCGCCGCGCAGCGCCGCCGCGCGCGCGATCGGACCCGCATCGGCGGCGAAGCGGAAATAGCGAAGGATGAAGCGGTCGGCCAACTTGCCGGAGAGCGAGCCCGCCGAGTCTCCGAACAGCCGGCGCACCGCGTCCAGCCGGGTGCCGCCGCCCTGGTCCCCGAGCCGCATGCTGCGCGAGTCATCGAGCAGGATTCCCAGGACGTTGCGCTGCGGCACCGCCCGGGAGAGCAACAGCACTGGACGCAACAGGCAGCCGGCGAGGATGAGAAAGACCGCGACCCGGAGCCCGCCGAGGATCATCCGGTCGCGGTACGGCGTCGGTGTCCGCACCCCGCGGAGCGCCAGCAGCAGCGCCAGCAGCGCCGCCGCGCCGGCGGCCAGGAGCGCCCCGGGCGGAAAGGCCGGCGCAAGTGCGAAGGCGCCCCGCCGGTAGAGCTGGGGCGGAAACTTGAAGAGAAAGGCGAACACCGCTTCCAGCGCGCCAGCCACGAGAGAGCCCCCGCTCGTTCAGCGATCCGTTACTGAGCTACGATGCGCGAGCGCGAAGCGCTGGCGGGCGGCTCCCTGAAGAGCGACATTGAACGCTACAGCACCCGGAGCAGATACTCGACCGCGACGAGGCCGGTCCAGGTCTTGGACCGATCGAACGGAGAGGTCGGCACGGCGCCGCCCTCGACCAGATTGCGGAAGCTGCGCTCGGCGCGGATGCTCACCGCGATTCGGCGCACCTCGACGCCGAACCCGCCGAGCAATCCGACGTCCAGTCCCTGATAGATGGCGGGAAAGAACGGGTCGGGGCTCGCGGGGCCGCTGCCCCGCGCGGTACCACAGTCACTGCGTAGCACCGTTCCGCTGGCCTCGGTCAGGTCGCGCCGGCAGAACAACCGGACCCCGAAGTAGGCGCCCAGCTGCAGGAACGGCCGGACCGGTCGCTCAGTGCTGTAGCCCTGCTGGAAGCGGAGCAGCAGCGGGACCTCTGCGTAGAGCAGATTCGGCGCGTCGGCCTGCGGCCCCACGGTCACCGGAGGGGCCGTACTCGGCGCGCGCTGGCCGGAGATCCGATGCTGCACCAGCAGCAGCCCGGTTTCGAGGGAGACCCGGGGGCTCCGCGGAATCCGGAGACTCACGCCGCCGAGAAAGCCGCCCCGGGAGGCGGACTTGAAGAGATTCGGTCCCGTGGCGCCGGTCAGATTGGCGCCCACCAGAAATGTGAGTTCCCGGCGTTGCGCCGCAAGAGGGGACCCGGCCAGCGACACCGCCAGACCCAGGACCGGGATGAGAACAGCAGAGTGACGCATGACCGCTCCAGGTCGGGGTGGACCGCAGCTCACTGAAAAAGATACCTGGAAGGAGGAGGCCATGGGGACGCCGGCCGCACCCCGACGCGAGCGCCTCATCGCGCTGGATGCTTTCCGCGGGATGACCATCGCGGGAATGCTCCTGGTCAACAATCCCGGCACCTGGAGTGCCATCTACCCGCCCCTGGAGCACGCCCCGTGGCACGGGTGGACGCCGACCGACTTGATCTTTCCGTTCTTCGTGTTCATCGTGGGCGTCACAACCCATCTTTCGCTGGGAGCGCGGGAGCGACAGGGCGCGCCGCCGAGCGCCATCACCCGGCAGATCCTCAAACGCGGCGCCTTGATCGTCCTGCTGGGGCTCCTCCTCCAGGCGTTCCCCTACCTGCCCCTTACGCGGATCACCGAAGTCCGGATTCCCGGTGTGCTCCAGCGGATCGGCGTCTGCTATCTCGCGGCCGCCCTGCTGTCCAGGGGGCGCTCCACCCGCGCCGTCGGCGCAATAGCGGCCGTGCTGCTCCTGGGGTACTGGGCGCTGCAGACCCTGGTGGCTCCGCCGGGGGTGGCTACCCCCACCATCGACGTCCCGGGGGAGACGCTTTCCGCCTGGCTCGACCGCACGGTGTTCGGCAGCCATCTCTGGCAGCAGTCGAAGACCTGGGACCCGGAGGGAATCCTCTCCACCCTTCCCGCCATCGGCACCTGTCTTCTCGGCGTCCTCACCGGGCGCTGGCTCGCCACCGGGGCGCCGCTGGCCGACCGCCTCAACGGGCTCTTCGCGGGGGGCGCCCTCGGAATGGTGGCGGGGCTGATGTGGAACTGGGTCTTTCCGATCAACAAGAATCTCTGGACCAGCTCCTACGTGCTGTTCACCGCGGGAATGGCCTGCGTGGCCATCGCGACCTGCGCCTGGCTCATCGAGGTGCGGGGCCGCCGCGCCTGGGCCGCGCCCTTCGTGACCTACGGGCTCAACCCGCTCACCGCGTTCATCGGCTCGGGGGCGATGGCGCGGGTGCTCGGGCTCATCCACCTGCCGATGGGGGGGGAAACGGTCTCGCTGCAGCAGGCGATCTACCGCACCGCTTTCGGATCGTGGCTGGCACCCCGCAACGCGTCGCTCGCCTACGCGATCGCGTTCGTGGCGCTCTGGTACGGCATCCTACGCGTGCTGGAACGGAAGGGAGTGGTCCTGAAGGTGTGATCAATCGGCGCGCATCGCCTCGACCGCCTGCACTCGGGTGGCGCGGCGCGCCGGGATGAGACTCGCCGCAATCGCCACCGCCACCAGCGCGAGCGCCACCCCGGCAAAGGTGGTCGGATCGGTGGGCGTCACCCCGCGGAGCCAGCTGGCCAGGAGCCGGGTAGTGGCGAACGCCGCGACCCCGCCCAGAACGATCCCCGCGAGGACCGGACGCAATCCCTGCCCCACCACGAGGCGCAGCACGTCCCGCGGCGACGCACCGAGCGCCATCCGGACGCCGATCTCGGACCGCCGGCGGGTCACCAGGAAGGCGACGACGCCGTAGATCCCCACCATCGCCAGCAGCAACCCAATTCCGGCCAGGGCGGCCAGAAGTGCGGTGCGAAAGCGAACCGCCACCAGCGAGCCGGAGAGGACACTCTCCATGGTCCCGATCCGGTAGAGCGGCAGCCCCGGATCCACTCGCCGCACCGCCTCACGCAAGGCGGGAGTGAGGGCGAGCGGGTCGCCCCGCCCGCGCACCACCAGGTTCATGGTCCGGCCGACCCAGGTCCAGGCCGGGTCGGGCGCCTGAGCGATGGGGAGAAAGAACTCAGTGGCCACCGCCTGATCGGGCCCCTGCGAGCGCACGTCGCCGACCACGCCGACGATGGTCTTCCACTTGGGATCCTCGCGGGCTCCCTCGCAGCAGGCGACCCGCTTCCCGATCGGATCCTGCCCCGGGAAAAGCGCCCGGGCCAGCGTCTCGTTCACCACCATCGCGCGGGGCGCGCCGGCGCGATCGTCCGGCGTGAAGTCGCGGCCCCGGCGGACCGGGATCCCCATCGTGGTGAAATAGCCGAGACTCACCAGGCGGAACCTCGCGCCGACGGCGTTCTCCCCGTTCAGCGGTTTTCCTTCCGGCACGAGTCCGTTGTCACTGCCTCCCGGTCCCATCGGGACTTGGGTCACCAGCGCGGCGCGCCCCACGCCGGGCGCCGCCGCAAGATTCGTCAGCACCGTTTCGAATGCTTGCCGTGCCGATTCGGGGGCGGCGTAGCCCTCGGCCGGAAGGGACAGCCGAGCGGTCACGACGCCCCGGGGCTCGAACCCGGGATCCAGCCGCTGCAGATGGATCGCGGTGCGAACCAGCAGGGTCGCCGCCACCAGCAGCACCAGCGCCAGCGCCACTTCAGCGGTCACCAGCCCCTGCCGCAGCCAGTCGCGCCCGGTTCCGCCACCGCGCGACTGGCCGGTGCGCAAGGTGCTCTGCAGATCGGTGGCGGCGGCACGGAGTGCCGGCGCCAGCCCGAAGACCACCACCGAGAGCAGCGAGAGGAGCAGTGCGAATGCCAGGGTGGCGGGATCGAGGCGGGCCTGTTCGAGCCGGGGCACGCCGGGCGGAGCGGCCGCCACGAGCGTCCGGATCACCAGCCCCGCCACGCCGAGGCCCCCGACCGCCGCGGCGAGGGCGAGCACCCCGCTCTCGGCGAGCAGCTGCCGGAGCAGGCGGCTCTTCCCCGCGCCGATCGAGGCCCGGATGGCGAACTCGCGGGCACGCGCGGCCCCCCGCGCGAGCAGCAGATTGGCCACGTTGGCGCAGGCAATAAGCATGACCAGCGCCACCGCGCCGAGAACGAGCCAGAGCTGCTGGCGGGCGTCGCCCACGAACTGCGCCATCATCGGCTCGATGAGAATGGTGTTCTTGCCGTTGGCGTCGGGGTAGCGCTCCGAGAGGCCCTTCATCACCGGGCGGAGCATCGCGTCGGCCGCCTCCCTCGTGGCGCCCGGCGCGAGCCGTCCGTAGACGGTGAGGTAATGCTCGTCGTGCTGGGCCCGCTGCTCCGGGGTGAATGCCGCGGGAAGCCAGAACTCCTCGGTACCGGCGGTGAAGTCGAACCCCGGCGGCATCACCCCGATGATCTGGTACGGCTGGCCGTTCAACGGCAGCGTCTGGCGCAACACCGCGGAGTCGCTGGCGAAGCGGCGGGCCCAGAGCCGGTGGCTCAACACCACCACCCGCGGTCCCCCGGGACGATCCTCCTCCTCGGAGAACACCCGTCCGATCTGGGGGGCCACCTGCATCACCCGGAAGTAGCTGGTGTTGGCCCGCGCACCTAGCACCCGCTCGGGCTGATCCCCGCCGGTGAGGGTGAAGTTGCCCCAGTTGATGGTGCCCATCGCCGAGAACATCGGCCGGGCGGTGTTGGCAGCCGTCCAGTCGATGTAGTTGCCCACGGAGACATTGCTCCGGAGCCCGTGCCACTCCTCGGAAATCAGCATGACCCGGCCGACCGCCGGCACGTCGAGCGGCTGGAGAATCACCGCGTTCACCGCGCTGAAGATCGCGGTGGTGGCGCCGATGCCGATGCCGAGGGTCACCAGGGCGAGGACGGAGAATCCGGGATTCCGGAGCAGGGTGCGGCACCCGTATGCGAGGTCCTGCCGGAGCTCGCCGAGCCATTCGGTGCGTCGCATGGTGCGATCCCTCCGGGTGCCTTCGCTGCGGCAGGCGTCGGCCACGCCGGCCAGGTTCCCGAAGCGGCGGAGCGCCTCGGCCCGGGCCGCTTCCGGCGGCATCCCCCGCTCCACCAGCTCACGCACCCGCATCTCGAGGTGGAAGGCCAGCTCGTCGCTGACCTCGTCCTCGACCTTCGGCTTCCAGAAGAGCAGACGAGCCAAGGACTCCCTCCCCTAACCCGCGGCTTCGAGAATGTGCCCCACCACGCCCGCCAGTCGGCGCCATGCCGCGATCTCCTGCCGGAGCCGGGCCCGCCCCGCCGGGGTGAGCCGGTAGAACTTGGCCTTGCGTCCCAGCTCGGAGAGCCCCCAGTCGGCCGTGATCCAGCCCTTCCGCTCCATGCGATAGAGGGCCGGGTAGAGCGAGCCCTCCTCGATCCGGAGCGCCTCCCCACTGGTGCCTTCCAGCCACCGCGCGATGGCGTAGCCGTGGCGGGGCCCCCAGGTGAGAGTCTTGAGCACCAGGACGTCGAGCGTCCCATGGAGCAGGTCGGCTTGAGGCTGGGTCATCGGTCCTTACCTAGAGGTTCTAGGTAATATGACGGTGTATTACCTAGAGCGTCAAGGTATGACGGTTGCGGGGGGCGGGAGGTTTCAAACGCAAAAAGGGCCGCCTCTCGGCGGCCCCCGGCTTCCCACTCCTCGGCGTCCAGCTACTTCGCCCGCTCCAGGTACTCGCCGGTCTCCGGATTCACCCGGATCTTCTCACCGGTCTGGACGAACTCGGGCACGTTGACCGTCACCCCGTTGCTCAGCGTGGCCGGCTTGTTCGACGCGGTCTTGGTCGCGGTCTTCATGGTGGGCGCGGTGTCCACCACCTCGAGGGTGAGGGTACTGGGCAGCTGAATCCCGATCGGCCGCCCGTCGTACCACTCGGCGATGATTCGCATTCCCTCGGCCATCCACTTGGCCGAGTCGCCCAGGGTCGCCCCATCCACCTCGAGCTGGTCGTAGTTCTCCGCGTTCATGAAGTGGTAGGTGTCGCCGCTGCGATACATAAAGTCGAGCTCGTGGGTCTCCAGCGCGGCTACCTCCACCGTGTCGGTGGAGCGGAAACGATGTTCGATCTGGATCCCGGTCTTCAGTCGGCGCAGCTTGGCCTGCACCATCGCCCGGAGGTTGCCCGGGGTGTGATGATGGAACTCCAGAACGCGGCACGGCTCACCATTGAACATGATGGCCATTCCGCGGCGGATGTCGCTTGCGATGATACCCATGAAAGCCGAATTCAGTTGACGGTAAATCCCGACAGCCATTAAGGATAACCTGCGCCGTCGGGCTTTTCCAGCCGGCCGGAAACCGTCGACCGTTCAGCGCCCCGCCAGGGTCAGGTGAATGATGTAGAACGTGGCCCCGGCAGGGTCCTGGAGGAGCGCCAGCCGGCCGACGCCGGGGGCGTCGAAGGGACCCACTATCACCTTCCCGCCGGCCTTGGTGGCAGCGGCGGCGATCGCGTCCGGATCGGCCACCTTGAGGTACACCGACCAGTGGGACGGCATCTCCCCCCACTCGGGGGTCATCTGGAGCATTCCGGCAAAAAGGTTCTGCGGAGCGCCCGCGACGCTCCACTCGGTGTAGTCCCCCGCCGGGCCCATTGATTTCACCTGCGGCTTCCACTCGAACAGCTTCCAATAGAATTCCGTCGCCTTGGCGGTATCGGTGGTGGCGAGCTCGGTCCAGCAGACGCTGTTGAGCTCGTTCATGATTCCGGCGCCCGCGTGCTTGCGGGGTTCCCAGATTACCACCTTCGCCCCGGTCGGATCGTTGATCATGGCCATCCGGCCCGATTCCATGACGTCGAAGGGCGCCGCCAGCAACGTGCCGCCGGCCGGAACCACCGGGCCGCTGTCGCGTCGGCGCTCCGTACGGCGATGTAGGGCAACCACGCCGACGGCACCCCACGCTCCAGCTGCTTCCGGTCGAGCTGATACATCGCGCCCACCTGCCGGCCGCCGACGTCCAGCATCCGGTAGTACTGGTCGGGACCGATCGGGAAGTCCTGCTTTCCCCATCCGAAAACCGTCCGGTAGAACTCATATGCCAAGTCGGCGTGGGACGTGGCCAACTCCCACCAGCAGAACGTGCCGGGGAGGTGGGGCGAGACGGCTGGCATGGAGAGGCTCCGCGCGGAGGTGGGCGACCGACGGTCCCCAAACCTATCCCAGGCACGACGGCCCGCCAGCCGAGGGTGTTTCGTGACAACCTTTTCGAGACTTCCGGCATCGAATGCTCGTACGTCTATCGAGTTCCCGTTCCAGCCCCGCGGTCCGAGGTGTGAGATGCCGGCGCTTCAGCCATCCCGTCTTCTGCTGGCATCGCTCGCCCTGGCCGGCGCGTTACCGGCGCAGTCGCGGGGACCCGACGGGGCCTCCGGCGGCCCCCATGGCCCCGGGAGTCACGCGCTCCCTTCGCCCACGGTTCATGCCGCGGTGCGGCGGGCGCCGATCACCGTCGACGGCCGCCTCGACGAGCCGATCTGGGCCACGGTGGAGCCGGCCACCGACTTCCGGCAGGCGCAGCCCAGGCCCGGCGATCCCGCCACCCAGCGCACCGAGATCCGGCTGCTGTTCGATGACGATGCGATTTACATCGGGGCCCGGATGTTCGACGATCAGGGGGCGGCCGGGGTAAGAAGCCAGCTGGTCCGGCGGGACCAGAACGCCAGCAATAGCGATCTGATCGAGTTCGTTCTCGACACCTATCACAACCACATCGGCCGGACCATTTTCGCGGTCGGGCCGTCGGGCTCCAAACAAGACGCCGGCCAGGCGACCGAGTTCGCCGATCCGTCGTGGGATCCGGTGTGGGAGGTCAAGACCCAGGTCGATTCGCTGGGCTGGACCGCGGAATTCCGGATCCCGTTCTCGCAGCTCCGGTTCCCCCGCGATTCGGTGCAGGCGTGGGGGATGCAGGTCTGGCGGACCGAAAGCCGCCTTAATGAGATCTCCATGTGGTCGTACTGGGCACCGGAGGAGACGGGGGGACCCTCCCGATTCGGCCACGTCGAGGGCATCGCCCCCGGCCGCGGCGCCCAGCGCCGGCTCGAGCTGCTGCCCTACCTCGTGGGGCGGTACCAGCGCCTGCAGCCCGGCGACCCGGCGGATCCGTTCTATCGGCAGCGCCACGCCGATTCGCGGTTCGGCGCGGACATGAAATACCTGGTGACCTCGAACCTGACCCTCGATGCGACCATCAATCCCGACTTCGGCCAGGTGGAAGTCGACCCCGCGGTCGTGAACCTGTCCGCCTTCGAGACCTTCTTTCCGGAGCGGCGTCCCTTCTTCGTCGAGGGGAGCGGCACCTTCGGGTTCGGCGGGTTCAGCTGCTTCTTCTGCAGCAACGTCTCGTCGCTCTCGCTCTTCTATACCCGCAGGATCGGCCGGGCGCCGCAGGGCTCGCTCCCCGATGGAACCAGCTACGCCGACGTTCCCGACGCCTCCACCATTCTCGGCGCGGCCAAGATCACCGGGCGTACCGCCAGGGGTTTCACCATCGGCATGCTCGACGCGGTGACCGCGCGCGAGAACGCCACCGCCCTTGTCGGCGGAGTGCCGACCAAGCAGGAAGTGGAGCCGTTCACCAACTATTTCGTCGGACGCCTGAAGAAGGACTTCGACCGGGGCAACCTGGTGGTGGGCGGAATGGCCACCTCGGTCTACCGCTCCACCAGCGATCCGCTGCTCACCGCCCGGCTCAACCACCACTCCGAGGCGCTGGGGTTCGACTGGAGCGCGCGGTGGAAGAACCGGACCTACTCGTTCGTAGGCAACCTGGCGTTGACCAATGACGCCGGCGACGCCGCGGCCATTCAGCGGCTGCAGAACTCGAGCGCGCGGTACTTCCAGCGCCCCGACCGGCAGGCCGGCACGAACGGCTTCCTCTCCGACCGGTACGATCCGAACGCGACCTGGCTCCGTGGCCTGGGGGGCTACAGCCGCCTCGCCAAGGACGCCGGCAAGTGGCTCTGGGAAACCGCCGTCAACTGGCGCACCCCCGGCTTCGAGGCGAACGACCTCGCCTTCAACACCCGGGCCGACTACGTCTGGATGAACGCGAACCTGGCGCTCTCACTCACCCGGCCGACCCACTGGTACCGCAACTATTTCGTGATCGTAGGCACCCAGCGGGAGTACAACTTCGACGGCGATCGTACCGACACCCAGATGCAGGTGGGCGCCTTCGGCCAGCTCCTCAATTACTGGCAGCTCAACGCGTTCGCCATCCGCCGCGCCGACACCTACGACGACCGGCTCACCCGCGGCGGCCCGGTGGTCCAGAAGCCGGGCAACATGTACTACTCGATGAACCTGGGCACCGATTCCCGGAAGCGCATCACCCTCAGCCTGAATCCGACGCTGAGCCGGTCCGACGAGGGGTACTACAGCTACGGATTGTTCACCCAGGTCAGCGTGCGCGCGGCGTCGAACATTTCGCTCTCCTTCGCGCCGAGTTACAACTACGGCACCTCGGCCCGGCAATACGTCAACACCTTCGCCGATGCGACTGCCACCGCGTTCTATGGGTCGCGGTATCTCTTTTCCGATCTGCAGCAGAAGACCGCCGGGTTCGACACCCGGATCAACGTGACGTTCACCCCCACGCTCACCTTCGAGCTCTTCGCCCAGCCGTTCATCTCCAGCGTGCACTACACCCGGTTCAAGGAATTCCTGGCTCCGCGGAAGCAGCAGATGGTCGTCTACGGGGAGGACGCGGGAACCATCGCGGCCCAGCGCGACGCGACCGGGAAAATCACCGAGTACACCATCGATCCGGACGGAGCCGGGCCGGCGGCGCCGTTTACCCAGGCCAACCCCGACTTCAACTTCCGGTCGCTCCGGGGGAACGCGGTGCTCCGGTGGGAGTACCGTCCCGGCTCGACTCTCTTCCTGGTGTGGACCCGGACCAGCAGCGACTTTGCCCAGTCGGTCGGCGACTTCAGCTTCTCCCGCGACGCCGATGCGCTGTTTAGTGCCAAGGCGGATAACATCTTCCTGGTCAAGCTCAACTACTGGCTGAATCGCTAGGGAGCGACCGCGAACGCCACTAACCGGTCGCTCTTCCCGAACCGGTCCCCGTCTCCCCCCGCCGCAATCACCAGGTATTGCCGCCCGCTCCCGCCGGCGAAGGTCATCGGCGTGGCCTTGCCCCCGGCGGGGAGCGGCGCGCTCCACAGCTCCTTGCCGGTGTCGATGTCGTAGGCGCGGATCCGCCGGTCGAGCGTCGCGGCGATGAACACCAGCCCCCCCGCGGTCACGATGGGCCCGCCGAGATTCGGACTTCCCAGCGCGGCGAGGGCCGTTGGTGCGTCCGGCCGGGCGGCGCCCAGGGGAACTTCCCATTTGCGGACGCCGGTGGCGAGGTCGATCGCGATCAGGGTGCCGAACGGAGGCGGCGTGCACGGCGCGCCGCTTGGCCCGAACAGAATCTCCCGCCGCATGACGTAGGGCGTACCGCTCATGTCGGTGTATTGCGAGCCCTCCAGCCGATAGCCCGGCTCGTGCCGCCGGCTGCGATACTCCAGCCGGGGGATCAACTGCACCGCCGCGGCGATGCGATTCACCGGCACCACCGCCAGCTGGCGAACCGGATCGACGGCCAGGCCGCCCCAGTGGGCGCCGCCGATGTTGGACGGCACCACCAACGACCCCTCCAGACTGGGCGGCGTGAACACCCCTTCGTTCCGCAGCACCTCCATCCTCGAGCGGCAAGCCGCCTGATCGGCGGGGGTGGGGCCCCAGGCGTCGGCGGCCGTAAACCGGTGCGGGCTGAGCGGCGCAATGCCGGTGGTAAACGGCTGGGTGGGCCAGGCCTCCTCGCCGGGGACGGTGCTTCTGGGCACCGGCCGCTCCTCGACGGCGAACACCGCTGCGCCGGTTTCCCGGTGGAGCACGAACATCATCCCGGTCTTCGTGGTCTGGATCACAACGGGGACCCGGCGCCCGGCGCGGACGATGGTGGTGAGCAACGGCGGCGAGGCGTTGTCGTAGTCCCAGAGATCGTGATGCACCGTCTGGAAGTGCCACACCACTTTGCCGGTCACCGCGCGCAGGGCGACGATCGAGTTCGCGTAGCGGTTCTCTCCCTTGCGCTCGCCACCGAAGTAGTCGGGGCTGGCGCTCCCGGTCGGCACGAAGATCAGACCGCGGACCGAATCCACCGCGATCACCGACCAGGCGTTGGCGGCGCCGGTCCGGTGGGCGTACGGCCCGACCCAGGTTCGCCACCCCGGGTCCTTCGGGTCCTGGGGGACCGGGTCCCAGCTCCAGCGGAGCGCGCCAGTCCGGACGTCGTAGGCACGCACTTCGCCGCTCGCGGCGTCGAACCGGTTGTTGTCCGCCACGCTGGAGCCGACGACGATGAGACCGTCCACGACGGCCGGAGGCGAAGTCACCTCGTACTCTTCCTCCTCGTACGGCGGATTCCTCAGGCCCCGGCGGAGGTCCACGCTCCCTCCCGCGGCAAAGCTCGCGCAGGGGTGGCCGTCCGCGGCATCCAGCGCATGCAGCCGGGCATCCACCGTGGCGACGATGACGCGCAGCGCGCACGGGGTGCCGGGCCGGGCGGCAGGATCCGCCCAGAGCGACACCCCCCGGGTGGTGAAGTCGCCGAACCCGATGTGGAGCCCGTGCAGATCGGTGACCCACCGTTCCCGGCCGGTTTCCGCCTCCAGCGCGACCACCTTGCCGAGCGGCGTGCTGAAATACATCACCCCGTTGAGGACCAGGGGCGTGGCCTCGAGCGAGGTGTTGTTGCCGGTCTTGACGCCGGCCTCGCCGGTGGAGTATTCCCACGCCACGGTGAGTCGCGCCACGTTATCGCGGTTGATGCCGGTGAGCGGCGAGAAGCGCTCGCCGCCGCGGTCCCGGCCATAGGCGGGCCACTCGCCGGCCGGAGCGGACTGCGCGGCGAGCGAGACCGGGGCCGCGAGGAGCCAGGGGAGCAGGACGGAGTATCTCATGGCTCGAGAATATGGTTGGCGGCCTCGGTGCGCCAGCGCGCAGCTAGCCGGGGGTCGTGGCGCGCCGTAACTTCACCCGGAGCCTCGACCCGGAGCAATCTGCATGGCGTCCGCGACTCTTTCCGGCTCCCCCGCGTCCTCCCGCATCGGGTCGCTCGACATCGTGCGCGGCGCGGTCATGGTGCTGATGGCCATCGATCATGTCCGGGTCTTTTCGGGGCTGCCGGCCGGCGGCCCGACCCCGGGAATCTTCTTCACCCGGTGGGTAACCCACTTCTGCGCCCCGGCGTTCGTGTTCCTGGCGGGGACCAGCGCCTTCCTGTACGGCCGCAGCCACCGTGACCTCTCCCGCTTTCTCTTCCTCCGCGGGGCCTGGCTGGTGCTGCTCGAATTGACGGTGATCCGCGTCGCCTGGACCTTCAACTTCGATTTTGCGCACTATCTGCTGGCCGGCGTCATCTGGATGATCGGCTGGTGCATGATCCTGATGGCGGTCATGGTCCGGCTGCCGGTGTCGGTCGTGGGATGGATCGGGGTTCTGATCGTGGCGGGGCACAACGCCATCGGGCCCCGACTGCCCCACCTGGTGCCGGCTCTGCAGCAGGAGAGCTTGGGTTGGCTCTGGAAGATCGTGTACCTCGGATTCTTCGAAGGCCCGGTCGCCCTCGGCGCGGGGGGACCGGAGCTCACGGTGCTGTATTCGCTGGTGCCGTGGATCGGCGTCATGGCGGCGGGTTATGCCTTCGGCAAGGTCATGGTACTGGAGCCGGCGCGGCGGAACCGGATCTGCTGGCGACTGGGCCTTGGCGCGGCAGCGCTCTTCCTAGTGCTTCGCGGGTTCAACCTCTATGGGGACCCGAGCCCATGGTCCACATCGGGGCCGATGCCGTCCCTGCTCGCGTTCCTCAACACCACCAAGTACCCGGCGTCGCTGAGTTTCCTGTTGATGACGCTGGGCCCCACCATCGCGCTGATCCCGGCGCTGGAGGGGGCGCGAGGCGTAATGGCCCGGTGGCTCACGGTGTTCGGCCGGGTGCCGTTCTTCTACTACCTGCTTCACATTCCGCTGATCCACGCGCTGGCGCTGGTGGTTTCGGAGATCCGGCTCGGCGCGGTAAGCCCCTGGCTCTTCACCAACCATCCGATGGCGAACCCGCCGGCGCCCGAGGGATACAGCTGGAGCCTCCCACTGCTCTACGCCGTCTGGGTTGTGGCACTCGTGCTCCTCTATTTCGCCTGTCGCTGGTTCGCTGCGTTCAAGGCCCGGAACACCAGCGCGTGGCTGCGTTATCTCTGATCTGAGGCGGCGGCATCGTCTCTCACTCATTGGATGATGGGGGCAAAGCGGGTTCCGTGATGGACTCGGACGATCCCCGGACGAGGTTCATCAGTGCTGCGACCTGGCACGGCACCCTGGAGCCCGCCGAGGCGATCCTGGCGGCCCATCCCGAGATCGCAACCAGCGACATCCATACGGCCGCGATCCTGGGCGACGCCGCCGCGGTGCGCCGGTTCATCGAGCTCGATCCGACCAACGTGACCGCCAAGAGTCCTCCCTATGGCGGCGACGCACTCAACTACCTCTGTCTCTCGAAATACCTCCGGCTCGATCCCGCGCGGTCCGACCTATTCCTGCGGGCGGCAACGGCCCTGCTCGACGCCGGCGCAGATCCAAACACCGGGTTCTGGTCCACGGGGCAGTATCCCGAGCGCGAGACCGCTCTCTACGGCGCCGCCGGGGTTGCCCACCACGCCGCGATGACGCGCCTCTTGGTCGAGCGGGGGGCCGACCCGAACGACGACGAAGCCGTCTACCACTCGCCGGAGTCGTACGACACCGGCGCGATGCAGGTTCTGGTGGAGACCGGCAAGGTCACGGCCGACAATCTCTCGATGATGCTCATCCGCAAGCACGACTGGCACGACTACGATGGCGCCAAATGGCTGCTCGAGCATGGAGCCGAGCCCAACCTGGTACGCAGCAGGGGCTGGTACCCCTTCCACCACGCCCTGGCACGCGACAACAGCCTCGCGATGATCGCGCTGCTCCTCGATCATGGAGGGGACCCGACGGTGGCCCAAGACGGCGTGACGGTCATCGCCCGGGCAGCGCGCGAGGGCCGCAGCGACGTGATGGAGCTGTTCGAGCAGCGCGGCGTCCCGCTCGACCTGCGCGGCGTGGACCGACTCATCGCCGCCTGTGCCAGGGGCAACGGGGCGTCGGCCCGTGCCATCGCGGACCGCGAGCCCCACCTGGTCGGGGAACTCCTCGCCATGGGGGGCGCGCTGCTGGCGAAGTTCGCTGGCACCGGTAACCCGCCCGGCGTCGCCTCGCTCCTCGACCTGGGCGTGGACGTGGCGGCGCCGTTCACCGAAGGCGACGGTTATTGGGACGAGCCGAAGAACTGCCTGGCCATTCACGTGGCGGCGTGGCGCGCCTGCCCCGCGGTCGTGAAACTGCTGATCTCTCGCGGATCGCCGATCGACCTGCCGGACGCCAAGGGCCGGACGCCGCTGGCGCTTGCCGTCAAAGCGTGCGTGGACTCGTACTGGACGGAGAGGCGCTCGCCCGAGTCGGTGCAGGCCCTGCTCGACGCCGGGGCCTCGGTTCATGGCGTCCCCTTTCTATCGGGCTACGAGGCGGTGGACCGGCTGCTCCGAGCGCATGGGAGGTAACCGGAGCCGCCAACCGGTGTTGACGGGCACGGGGTGGCGCGCTACCGTTTGCTCGCGTACCAGGACGCACCCCGTCCGCGGGAAGGGCCGAGCCCACCTGATTCACCCGTCGGTACAATTCCGATCTTCTTTCAGCCCGTCGTGCGGACGCGGGCGTCCTTGAAAGGAGATCGTCGTGCCCTCTCCCGCCTCGCGGCTGCCCGCGCGTCCGTCGCTGGAACAGCTTCGCAAGCAAGCCAAGGAACTGAAGGACTGCTCCGGCGCCACCACCCTCGCCGAGGCCCAGCTCGCCCTCGCCCGGGAGTACGGATTCGAGAGCTGGCCGAAGCTGGCGCGTTACGTCGAAGCGCTGCAGACGCCTTCTGAGCGGCTGGCGCAGTTCGAGCAGCTGGCCCGGGACGTTGCCCAAGTCTACCGACCGGGAAATGCCGATGCGTTGCGGCGCCTGGCCGAGGTCCTTGGAGTCTCCTTCACCCCGGACGAGGTGCAAGCCAGGCTGCAGCACGACCTGGCCGCTAACCATGGCGCGGACCCGGCGGACTTGAGCCTCGCGGACGCGCGGCGAATCGTCGCCCGTCAATACGGTTTCGGAAGCTGGGACAAGCTGGTGGAGAGCATCACGCAGCCAGCGCACGACGCGGGCTCCGACCGCCTCGGCCTCAGCGCGTCGCCGCCCTTCTACAAGATCGATCGGAAGCACGACACTCTCGAGCCGCGCCCGCCGATGTCCGGGAACGATTGGAACACGCTGTTCGCAGTTATCAAGGAGCTGGGAATCACCGGGCTCAACGCCGGCGGACAGATGACGGACGCGGCGATGGAAAGCCTCCCCCACCTGAATCACCTCACCCGGCTCTCTCTGGGCGCCTCGAAACGGCTGACCGATGAAGGCCTGCGGCATCTGGCGGGCATGCCCCAGCTCGAGGAACTCGAGCTGGGCGGCTGGGACATGCAGATCACCGATCGCGGGCTCGAGGTGCTGCGGCATCTGCCGCGGCTCAGGAGTTTCCAGATGGGCTGGTCGCGGCGCGTGTCCGACGCGGGCGTGGCCCATCTGACCTTCTGTGATCACCTGGAGCACGTGGACTTGCTGGGCACGCCGACCGGCGATGGGGCCATCAACGCCCTCACCGGCAAGCGCAAGCTCCGCCGCTTCAAGTCCGGACGGCTGGTTACCGATGCCGGCCTTCCGCTGCTTCACCGGTTTCCGGTTTTCAAGACGTGGCAGGGCGGCGAACCGGAGTATGACCTCATGAGCTTCGATGCGAAGCCCAACACGCTGCTGCTGGACGGGCCGATCAGCAACGGCGGCCTCGCCGGCCTGACCGGCCTCGACGGGTTGTTCGGGCTCAGCTTCTTCTGGCACCTGCCCGCCCTTACTCCCGCTGGCCTCGCTCCGCTCAAGGATCTCCCCCACCTGGGGTTTCTGGGCTGCCAGGGCAAGCTGTGCAACGACGAGGCGATGCGTCACATCGGTGCCATCCCCGGACTGCGAATGCTGATGGCCCAGGGCACCGTCGCGAGCGACCACGGGTTCGAAGCGTTAAGCCGCTCGCGAACGATCGAGTACCTCTGGGGCCGCGAGTGCCCGAATCTGGGCGGCCGCGGATTTGCCGCCATGGCGGCCATGCCCGCGCTCCGCGGCCTCGCGGTAAGTTGCAAGGCGGTCGATGACGCGGCCCTGTCCGCGCTGCCACGTTTCCCTGCGCTCCGGCAGCTCCTGCCGATGGACGTGTCTGATGCCGGTTTCCGGCACGTCGGCCGCTGCACCGAGCTCGAAGACCTCTGGTGCATGTACTGCCGAAACACCGGCGACACGGCCACGGGACATATCGCCGGGCTCTCCAAGCTGAGGTTCTACTACGCCGGCAGTACCCGGATTACCGATCGCAGCATGGAGATTCTGGGAGGCATGTCGTCGCTCGAGCGTCTCGAGTTCTGGGAATGCGGGGGGATCACCGATACCGGAGTCGCCCACCTCGCCGGGCTGCCGCGACTCCGTGAAATCTCGCTTGCCTGTCCCAACGTCACCCGGGACGGGGCGGCGAAATTCCCCCCCAACGTGCAGGTGAACTTCTCGGTGGGATGAGGGGCGCCACCATCCGATCGGTGTTGGCGTGAACCGTTGGAGAGGAGAGCCGTCGAGGATGAATCGATGTCAGTGAGCGATGCGGCGGCCCCTCCGGCCCTGAAGGGCCGGGCCCAGAGAGTGCGGAAGAACCTGCGCCAGGGCCTGGCCCTGGCCTGGTCCGCCTCGCCGCGGTCGCTGATCCGCTATTCCACGCTGGGAATCGTGAGCGCCACCATGCCTCCGATCGCCGTGTATCTGGGGGCCACGCTGGTCAATCGGATCGCGGAGGCCCGGCTGCATACGATTCAATTCGCCGCCTTGCTCCCCATCCTGATCGGCTTGTGGGTCACTGTCGGAGCGCAACGGGCCATCGGCGCCTACATGGGCTACGGCAGGAACCTGTTCGTCCGCCGGGTGCAACTGGAGGCGGAGCGGCGCCTGCTCGCCAAGGCGGCGAAGATCGACCTCGGCCACTTCGACAACTCCGACTGGCACGACCGCCTCGCCCGCGCCAAGCGGGACGTTTCCTGGCGGCCCGGCGACCTCACCTGGTCGGTCCTCGGATTGTCGGGCAACGTCGTCACGATCGTGTTGATGGCGACGCTCCTCGCGAGCCTGCATTACGTCCTGGTCCTGCTGGCGCTGGCGGCGGCGGTCCTCTCCATCGCTCTCGAACGCCGGGTGACCGCGCGGCTCTACGAATTCTTCTACAAAGAGACCCCGGAGGAGCGGGAGCGAGAGTATCTCGGCGATCTGCTGGTCCAGCCTCGTACCACCAAGGAAATCCGAGCCTACGTGCTGGCCGACTACCTGCTGGGAAGGCATCAGGACCTGTCCGAGGGGCTGTTCGTTCAGCGGGAGCGGATGTACCGCTCCGGCACCCGCATCTCACTGCTGACCGGGCTGGTGACCGGAACGACCCTCGCGCTCGCCTACGTGTTCGTCGCCTTGAAGGGAGTGGCGGGCGCGATCGACCCGGGCGGCGTCGTGCTGGTGATCGGCGCCTTCACCTCGGTGTCGTCCACCCTCGGACAGATCTCGAGCACCTTCGTCGCGGTCGACCAGCATACGACGTTCCTCGACGACTACTTCTCCTTCCTGGCGATCGAGCCGCTGGTCCCGGCGCCCGCGGCACCGCGCGCGCTGCCGAGCGGCCCGATCCACGAGGTCGAGTTCCGGGACGTCACCTTCAAGTATCCCGGCGGAACCGAGCCCGCGGTGGCCGGGCTGAGCCTGCAGATACGCGGCGGTGAGCTGCTCGCGCTGGTCGGGGAGAATGGGGCCGGGAAAAGCACACTGGTCAAACTGCTGCTTCGATTCTACGACCCGGATCAGGGGTCGGTCCGGGTCGGGGGTATCGACCTCCGGGAGGTGAATCCCGAAGCCCTGCGCAGCCGCATGGGAGTGCTCTTCCAGGACTACGCAAGTTACGAGCTGTCGGTCCGCGAGAACGTCGTGATGGGACGGCCGGACGGCGCCGTCGATGACCAGCGGGTGATGGAGGCGCTGCGGGACTCTCGCAGCGAGTGGCTGGTGCGCAAGATGCCGAAGGGTCTCGATTCCAAGGTGGGACGGCTTTTCGAGGGGGGGCACGACCTGTCCGGCGGGGAGTGGCAGCGCATCGCGCTGGCCCGAATCATGTACCGGGACGCCGACATCTGGATTCTCGATGAGCCGACTTCCTCGCTCGACCCGGAGGCGGAGGCGGCGATCTTCTCCGAGCTCAAAGAGAATCTCAAGGGACGCATCGGCATCGTCATCTCGCACCGCTTCTCAACCGTACGGATCGCCGACCGGATCGCGGTGATCTCCGACGGACGGGTGACGGAATTGGGCACCCACGAGGAGCTGCTTCACGCCCGGCGCCGCTACGCGGAGCTCTTCGAGTTGCAGGCCGCCGGATATCGCTGAGGGAATCCCATGGCCATCGAGATTCGCGGGCTCGCTCCGTTGCTTCAGGTGTTCGACATGCCCGCCGCGGTACGCTTCTACCGCGACCAGCTCGGCTTCGAGGTCGCCGCGACCGACGGCAAGCCGGCCGACAACTTCGACTGGGTCCTGCTCCGGCTCAACGGCGCCGAGCTGATGCTCAATACGGCCTATGAGGCCGACGACCGACCGACGGCGCCGGATCCGGCTCGCGTGGCCGGGCACGGCGATACCGTGGTCTATTTCGGTTGCCCGGACGTCGGCGCCGCCTACGCCCACCTGCGCGGGAAAGGGGTGGAGCTCGAGGAACCGAGCGTCACCTCGTACGGCTTCAAAGCCATCTCGCTGCACGATCCCGACGGGTACTGCCTCTGCTTTCACTGGCGGCTCGGGTGATCGCCCGGGCGGACGCCTGGACTCATGTCGGAACTCCTTGTGGTGTATGAATTTAGGACAGCTGGCGTCGAGAAGGGGAACGCCATTGACCCGCACTCCCGACCGCGGTATCTGTTAGAGTTCAACTCCCGGCTCCGGAGCCTCCCCTGTCGTCTGCAATCCGCCTGTGCCCGTCCTGTAATACTCCGCTCCCGGAGCTGGCGGCCTACTGCTACGTGTGCGGGTCGGCCACGCCGCCCGCCATCGATCGCCTCACCGGCGAAATCTCCATTCCCGACGGAGTGGCACCGGCGCCAACCGCGTCGGCCGACCTCATCCGGAAGCTCCAGGAATCGCTCGGCAAGCACTACGAACTGCAGGGATTGATCGGCCGCGGGGGTTTCGCCGAGGTCTTCAAGGTGCGGGACCTCTGGCTGAAGCGGGATCTGGCCCTCAAGGCTCTGCGGCCCGATCTGGTGGTTTCGGAGACGCTGCTGGCGCGGTTTCGCAGGGAGGCCGAAGCGGTCGCCAATCTCCGGCATCCGCACATCGTCCCGATTTACGATATCGGCGAGGCCGAGGGCATCATGTACATCCTGATGCCGCTCATCAAGGGCGAAAGTCTGAAGGCACTGCTGGTGCGCGACGGCCGGCGCCCGATCGCCGAGGCGCGGCGCATCCTGCTCGAGGCGGCCGGGGCCCTCGCTTCGGCGCACGAAGCGGGCGTCGTACACCGCGACATCAAGCCCGAGAACATCATGGTGGAGGGCAAGGGGCGCCGGGTGCTCCTGATGGACTTCGGGATCGCCAAGATGATGGACGCAGCAGGCGACAGCACACTGACGTCGAGCGGCACCATCGTAGGCACCCCCCACTACATGAGTCCGGAGCAGGCCAGCGGCGATCCCCATCTCGATCACCGCACCGATATTTACTCCCTCGCCGTGGTCGGCTATCACATGCTGACCGGCGCGGTGCCGTTCGAGGGCGAGAACACCCGGGCGATTCTCTTCAAGCAGATGATGGAATCGCCGCGATCGATGCGCGAGCTGGTTCCCGAGGTGCCCGAGGCGCTGATGACGGCGGTGTCCAAGGGCATGGCCAAGGAACCGTCCGACCGCTACCCGGACATCGAGGCGTTTGCCGGGGCCATCGAGGCAACGACCGCGGACGATCCCCGGTCCGCCGGCGTGGCCGTGGCACCGGCAAAGAAGCAGAGTCCGGTCCGCTGGATCCTGGCCGGGGCGGGCGGACTGGCGGTGGTGGCCATCATCGCGGCACTGATCCGGCGCCCCCCCGCGGCGGAGCTCCCGGGCAACGCCGCCAAGACCGGCACCGGGGCGCCGGTGGCGACGGCCACCCCGCCACCGGCCGATAGCACCCGGATCGTCGCCGTAGCGCCTACGCCGCCGCCCCCGCCGGCGCCGGCCGCCGTCCCTGCTCCGCCGGCCAAGGGCACCGCCCCGGATCCGCGGAAGCGGACCTCGGCCGGCACCACTGGTACTCCGAAGCCCTCGATCCCCCCCGGTGCGCCGGCGTCAGGTGCAGCCCGATCCGCCGGGCCGACCTGCGCCGTGGCGGCAGGGGGAGACGATCGCGACGTCGCTTTCCGGGTCTGCACTGAAGAGGCCGGCCGGGGAAACGTTTCCGCCGAGCGGCTGCTCGCCGGTCTCTACGACCGCAGCCAGGTCCCGGGGCATGACGCCGAGGCGGTGAGCTGGTACCGCAAGGCGGCGGACGCTGGCGACCTTCCCTCGGTACTCCGGCTGGGCCAGCTGCTCCACCTCGGCAAGGGGATTGCGCAGAACGAGCTCGACGCGACGGCCAAGATCAAACAGGCGGCCGAGGCCGACTATCTGCCGGCCTGGACGGCGCTGGCCGAACGCTTCGAGCAGGGGCTGGGCGCCAAGAAGAGCGACAAAGAGGCTTTCTTCTGGTACAAGAAGGCCGCCGAGAAGGGTGACGTGGCGGCCCAGGCGAGGGTCGGCGACATGTACAACCGCGGAAGGGGCGCGGACAAGGATGAGGTCGAGGCGGTGAAGTGGTTCACCCTGGCGGCGGAGAAGGGAAACAAGGACGGACAGTACGGGCTGGGCATGGCGTACCTCAAGGGGAAGGGTGCGCAGAAGTCGGACTCCCTCGGATACGCCTGGCTCAAGAAGGCGGCGGACCAGGGTCACGAAGAAGCACGGAAGGAGGTGGCGAAGCGCAAGACTTGACCACCCGCGCCTGTGCTTCCTGCGACAACCCGATCCCCACCGACGCGACGTTCTGTCCGGTCTGCGGCGCTTCCGCAGCGTCGCCGATCCTGGGCGACACTCTCCTGGGAGCCAGCCGCTCGTCCGGAGACGTGGCGACGAGCTACGAGCTGGCCCCGGAACGTTTGCAGGCGGCGTTAGGCCCCAACTACGTGCTCGGCCGCCTGCTCGGCCGCGGTGGGTACGCGGAGGTCTTCACCGTTCGTGACGTGCGCCTGAAGCGCGAGCTGGCGCTCAAGGTGCTCCGCCCCGATCTCATCCTCACCGATGCGCTGGTTGCCCGGTTCCGCCGCGAGGCGGAAGCGGTCGGCGCGCTCCAGAACACCCACATCGTCCCGGTCTATGATGTCGGCGAGGCCGACGGCATCCTGTGGCTGCTGATGCCGCTGGTGCACGGGGAAACTCTCAAGAGCGTGCTGGCGCGGGAGCACCGCCTGCCGGTGGCCGAGGCGCGGCGAATCCTGCTCGAGGCGGCCGAGGCACTGCAGGCGGCGCACGAGGCGGGGGTGGTCCATCGCGATATCAAGCCGGAGAACCTGATGATCGACGGGAAAACCCGCCGGGTACTCCTGATGGACTTTGGAATCGCCAAGGCGATGGATCCCAGCCTGGAGCACTCGCTGACCGGCACCGGCGTGGTGATCGGCACACCGCAGTACATGAGCCCCGAGCAGGCGCTGGGAAGCGGCGCCCCCGACGCCCGCAGCGACCAGTACTCGCTCGCCGTCGTGGGCTACCAGATGCTGGCGGGGCGGGTGCCGTTCGAGGGCGAGAACGTGCGGGAGATCATGGCCAGGCAGCTGCTGGAGGAGGCGGTACCACTCTCCCGGATCCTGCGCGACATCCCGCCCGAGATCTCCGCCACGATTCACCAGGCATTGCGCAAGGAACTGAAGCTCCGCTTCGCCTCCATGGATGCGTTCGCGCGGTCACTGCGGGGGGAGATGGTCGCGCCGGGCGAGGGCGGGAAGGTGCGGCGGAAGTCGAAGTTCAACATCCCGCAGCGCCGGCGGTCGTGGATCGCGGCGGGAATCTGGGTCCTGGTCCTGGGGGGCGGGGTGTACGGCGCCAGCCGCGCCGGGCTGTTCACACCCGCGACCGCGCCCGCCGCACCGCCGGCGCCGACCGAAACGACGGCCGTGCGGCGGCTCGATAGCGGCCGGCGGCTCGCGGTTCCCGCCCGACCGGGCGCCCCGCAGCGGGGGGCGCCGGCCGAGAGCGCCCTCACCGCGATGGCATCGCCGCCCCCTCCGGCCACCTGCGACGCAGCCTTCGCGGCGGCGGAGTGGGCGCTCGCCTTCCGCTACTGCACCCGGGAGGCGGATACCAGCACCAGCGCGCAGCGCAACCTGGGGCTGCTCTACGCCGACGGGCACGGGGTCGAGCGCAACGATCGTCTGGCGGCGGTCAACCTCGCCGCGGCGGCGGAAGCGGGCGAAGACACCGTCGCGGTGATGGAGATGGCCAAGCGGTATGAAACCGGCAGGGGGGTGGCGGTGGATCAGGTAAAGGCCACCCGGTTCTATCACATCGCGGCCAACCTGGGCGTGAAGCAGGCCTTCCCGATCGTGGCCCGGCGCTACGACGAGGGAATCGGGATCGAGAAGAATCCGGAGCAGTCGGCGCGCTGGTATGAGCGCGCCGCCACGGCGATGGATGTGCCCTCGATGACCCGCCTCGCCGCGGCGTACGACAAGGGGCGCGGGGTCAAGAAAGACGAGAACAAGGCCACGCTCTGGTACCGGAACGCCGCGCAGCTGCAGGAGCCCGAAGCGGAGTACCAGCTCGCGCTCCGGCTGCTCAACGGCAAAGGGGGCTTCGGGAAGACCGAGAAGGAACGCACCGCAGGGATGGGCTGGCTCCGCCGGGCGGCGGAGCATGGCCACGAGGAAGCGAAGCAGGAGCTCGCCCGGCGGGGTGGTTAGATCAACCGACCGTCCAGATCAGACCCCACCCGATCGCGATCCAGACCAACTCCCGGAGCCGGCTCAAGGCCGCGGC
>JBGPEJ010000019.1:0-23184 GCA_041482775.1 Gemmatimonadota bacterium
CTTCATCACTTCCATGAGGGCGCCGTCCACCCGGTAGCGCACCCGCATTTCGTGCTCGAAGGACTCGATGTGGATGTCGCTGGCGCCCCGCTGGACCGCGTCGGTGAGAATGCCGTTGATCAGCTTGACGACCGGCGCGTCGTCGATCTGGGCCTGGGACGCCGCTTCGTCGTCGTGATCCTCCACCACCTCGACGTCCTCGCCGATGCCCTCCATGTCCTTGAGGATTTCGGCGAGCTGCTGGTCGGAGGCGTCGTAGTACTTGTCGATGAGGGTGCGGAGGGTGAACTCGCCGGCAAAGACCGGGAAGAGATCGAACCGGGTGATGAATCGGAGCTCCTGGAGGAGCACCTGATCGGTCGGGTTGGCCATCGCGACGGTGAGGGTGCGGCCCTCCCGCTTGAGCGGCAGCACGCTGTGCCGCTTGGCGATGTCCGACGGAATCAGCTTGAGGATTTTCTGGTCGACTTCGAAGCGCGAGAGGTCCACCGCGGGCACCCGGAGCTGGCGCGCCACGATGCGGGTGATCTCGACCTCGGGGACGAGGCCCTGCTTGGATACGATCAGCCCCAGCGGCAGTCCGGAGGCGCGGTGCTCGATCATTGCCTGCGCGAGTTTCTCGCGCGACAAGAGCCCCTCCTTGACCAGAATATCGCCCAGGCGATCGGTGGGTACCGCGGCCGTCGTCATGCCTCTCCAGCCCCCTCCTGCTCGTGGTTTTGCCCGACCGGCCCTACCGCACCGTCAGCAACGGCGCGAGTCGGGCCACCAGCGACTGACTGAACCCTGGCACCCGGCCAAGATCCGACACTCCGGCGAATGGCCCCTTGTCCCGGCGATATGCCAGAATCGCCCGGGCCCGAGCCGGGCCGATTCCGGGCAGGACCACCAGGTCCGCCTCAGAGGCCAAGTTAAGGTCGATCGGAGCGCCCATTTCCGGGCCGGTCCGTCCGCCGTAAGCTCCGGGGGTGCTGAGGTTTGCACCGCTTCCCCGGGGGGCCTGGAGGGGTGCTCCCGGACTGAACCGGACCCGATTCGCCAGCGTGGCGAGGAGTGCCGGTCCCACCCCGGGGACACGGTCCAGGTCTTCCGGCCCGCTAAACAGCCCCCGGCTGCTTCGGTCCCCCACGATGCGCTTTGCCAGTGACATGCCAACCCGGGGGAGCCGAGCGATCTCCTCGGCGGGGGCGGTATTGAGGTCCACCACCTCCCCCGGGGCCAGCGGCCGGGCCGCCCGGATGGCGCGGGACCGCTGGCGCGCGGGGCCGGAGTCTACCGGAGTCTCCGGCGCCAGTACCTGGCCCGGCGGGGCGCCGGGCCGGCCAAGGAGCAGGCGGGCCGCCTGACCCGCGGCGGCGAGGGCCAACAGCAGCAGAACGACGCGGGGCTCCCGGCCGGCCATGCCGTCATCGTAATGCGCGGCGGAGTGCCGCGAGGCGCCGGATCCCGCGGAGCGGACCCGATTCGCCTAGGGCTTGGTGGTGCGGACCAGTCCGAGGCCGACGTCACCCACGACCTGCAGGCTCTGGGCGCTCACCTTGTCGATGGTGTCGTCGGGAGAGTGGTGCCACTTGTTCTCGGGGCCGAAGGTGAAATCCACCAGGTCGATGGCGCGGATCCCGACCTGCTGCAGCGGGACATGATCGTCGGTGAGCCCCCCGCCCTCCTCCGACACGAACACATCGGCGTGCCCCAGGCGGGCGGCCAGGGACCAGACCGTTTCCACCACGTCCGGCGCGCCGGTAACCGAGAGACCTTCCTTCGGAATGCGGAGATCTTTGTCGCCCACCATATCGAACAGCACCGCGTAGCGCGGGGGCGGGCCGGGTGGCAGGTGCGCGGCGTAGTAACGGGAGCCCAGCAGCACATCCTCGTCACGGTCGAAATTGCCGTAGTCCTCGCCGTCGACGAAGAGGAGGTCCACCCCGATCGACGGCGGCAACTTCTTGAGCGCGTCGGCCATGCCGAGCAACACTGCGACCCCCGAGCCGCCGTCGTTGGCGCCGGGAACTGGGAGGGTGGAATCGCGGCTGGCCGGCCCATCGGCGCGGGGGCGGGTATCCCAGTGCGCGAGGAAAAGGAGCCGGGTGCCGGCGGCCGGGTTGAACCGGGCGAGGTAGTTCACCAGCGGGAATGAGTCGCCCTGCGCGGTCACATGGACCCAGCGCTGAGCCACCACGGTATCGGCCCGGGAGTGCAACTGGCCCTCCAGCCACGCCGCCATCCTCGCGTGCCCGGGGGCCCCGGGGATCCGGGGGCCGAAGGCGAGCTGGATTTCGATGTAGTGGAGGGCGGCGACGCCGTCAAACTCCCGCGGCGGTGGCGCGTCGGGGCAGGCCGCCAGGAGGAGGACGGTGGAGAGAAGGGAGCGCATAGGCCTAGAAGCGTCAACCGGCGGGAGTCGAGAGTCAACCGGCTCACCGTTGGCGCGGTCCCCCGCTACTTTTCGCGTCATGCGCCTGATCCGCGCCCACATCCTCCGCTCGCTCGCCGGTCCGTTCGGGTTCGCCTGGACCGCGCTCACCGGCATGCTGATGCTGAACCAGGTCTCCCGCCGGTTCGGGGAGCTGGTGGGCAAGGGGCTTCCCCCCAGGGTCATCACCGAAGTGCTGGTGCTGTTCATCCCGTTCATCGTGGCCTTGACCCTACCGATGGCTATCCTGGTCGCCGTGCTCTACGGCTTCAGTCAGATGGCCAGCGACAACGAGATCACCGCCATGCGCGCCAACGGGGTGAGCGTGCCGCAGATGATCCGCCCGGTGTTCCTGGCCGGGGTGGTGCTCTCCCTGGTGAACTTCGTCTTCATCGACCAGGTGCTTCCCCGCAGCAACCTGCGGCTGGTCAATCTGCAGACCGACATCGGCCAGAAGAAACCGACCTTCTCGCTCCACGAGCGGGTCATGAACAGCATTCCCGGCTCGCTGTATTTCCTCGAGGCCACCACCATCGAGCCGGGAACCGGCCGGATGCGCGAGGTGGTGATCTACGACATGAGCCCGCAGGACGGCCGCCGGGTGATCTATGCCGAGAGCGGGTCCATGGCGTTCGAGCGCGGCCGCAAAGACCTCAACATCACGCTCTACGAGGGCCACGCCCACGAATACAAGACCGCCGAGCCGGGCACCGTGAACGTGACCCGGTTCAAGGTCAACTCGATCATGGTGCGGGACATCGAGAACGCCTTCCGGCAGAATTTCGGCTCGGTGGACCGGGGCGACCGCGAAATGACGACCTGCGAGATGATGGATCATGTCGCCCGGTCCCGGCAGTCGGCCGCGCTCGCGGGAGCCCGGCGGCGCGCGCTGGCGCGCACCGACCTGCGGATCCTGCTCCATCTCGCGGTGGTACCGGACAGCGCCGCGCCGCAGCCCCCGCCTCTCCCTCCCCACTGCGGCGCCTGGCGAAAGTTCGAGCGCTGGATGGCCCGCCTCCTCCTCCCGGCCAACGCCGCGGCGCAGGGAAACCCGCCGCCGGTGGTGGGAGGGGGGGCCGTCGCCGGGGGAGCCCCGATGCAGGCCCGGGCTCCCGTCGCCCCGCTGGTGTCGGGACTGAGCGACGTCATCAGTGCGCGGGAGGAGGAGGAATTCGCCGTCCGGGAAATCCACCAGTACGAGGTGGAAATCCACAAGAAGTTCACCCTGTCGGTGGCCTGCCTCAACTTCGTGCTGATCGGCATTGCGCTCGCACTCCGGTTTCCCCGCGGCGGGGTCGGGCTGGTGATCGGCGCGAGCCTGGCGGTGTTTGCGCTCTTCTACGTGACCCTGACCGCCGGAGAGACCCTGGCCGATGACGGGATCATTTCCGCGGCGCTCGCGATGTGGCTGCCCAACGGGATCGTGCTGGGGGCGGGGCTGCTGGGGCTGCTGGTGGTGAGCCGGGAGTTCGGCTCGACCCGCGGCGGCGACCTGGCCGACCTGGTGGACCTCCTGCTCGGCCGTTTCCGGCGGCGCCGGTAAGCGGCGTGCGCATCCTGGTCCGGTACGTGTTGGGGCAGTGGCTCCGGGTGTTCCTGCTCACCGCCATCGGGCTCCCCTTCGTGTCGGTGCTGACCCAGCTCACCGACAATCTGCGCCGGCTGCTGGTCCGCGATCTGAGCGCGGCCACCATCGCCCTGAGCTACCTCTACGCCCTCCCGCAAAACATCGCGCTGATGATGCCGGGAGCGGCACTCTTCGCCACCGTCTTCACCGTGGGCCCCCTGGCGCGGAACTCCGAGCTGACCGCGGCCAAGGCCGGGGGCATCAGCTTCTATCGGCTGGCCCGGCCGATGTTCATCGCGTCGGCGCTCGCGGCGGTGCTCTGCTTCTTCATCGGGGAGTGGGCCACCGAAGCGACCACGCGGCAGCTGGAGCTCCAGAAGGAACGCCGGGCCCGGGATGTAACCACCCGGACCAACTTCGTGTATCGCGCGGCCGGCGGCTGGGTCTACACCATCCGCCAGCTCAACACCGCGGACAATCAAATACAGCAGGTGGTGCTGGAGCGGGCGGTACGGGACGCCAAGTCGCCCACGTTTTCGATCACCGCGGACAGCGCCCGGTGGGACCCCAAATCGAAGCACTGGTCGCTCCGCAACGGCGCCAGCAACGTGATGCTTCCCGACGGTCAGGCCATCACGCTCCGGTTCGCCGAGCTCCGGCTCCCCGCCTTCACCCAGGCGCCGCGCGATCTCCTGATCGAGCCCAAGAACCCCGAGGAGATGACCTACGCGGAATTGGGGCGGTACATCGGGTCGCTGCGGAGCTCGGGGAACGACACCAACAAGCTGGAGGTGCTGCAGGCGGTAAAGATCGCCCTCCCGACGGCGTGCCTGATCATCGCGCTCTTCGGCGCACCGCTCGCCGTCTCGGCGCCCCGGGCCGGCGCGGCGATGGGCATCGCGATCAGCCTCGGCACCACCCTGGCCTATCTGCTGATGATCAACCTCTCCCAGGCGATCGGAGCCTCCGGCGTGATGGACCCGACCGCCGCGGCGTGGCTCCCCAACGCCGTGTTCCTGGCCCTGGGGCTCTGGCTGCTGGTGCGGGTGAGGACGTAGGGAGCCAGGGGCCAGGGGGCGCGCAACGAACGAGGGGGCCGGCGCAGCGCGCCGGCCCCCTCGTCTTTCCCAGCCTCCTTGTGTCCTAGCCTGCTCGCTCCCTAGAAAATGTACTTCCCACCCAGCTGGATCCTCCAGCGGGAGCTGCTCACGTTCACCCGCTGCTGCGCCGGGAAGGCGCTCGGCACCGCATACTTGCCCCGGTCGTCCGACTGGGTGGCGGTGCCGCGGGTATCGTAGCTGGAGAGGGTCAGCACGTTGGCCTCTTCGAAGGTGCTGGTTTCCCGAGCCAGTCCCCAGTTCTTGTTGAGGAGGTTCAGGAAGTTGAAGATGTCCGCGGTGACCTGGAACGACTGGCCGCCGAGGGTCGGTACGATCTTGGCCAACCGGACATCCACGAATTTCTGCCAGGGGTTCCGGCAGCTGTTCCGCTCCATGATCTTGCCGCGCTGCTCCTGCAGGCACTTCTCGCTGGAGATGAAGGCATTGAGGCGGGACCAGTCCGCCCCATTGGTGAGACTGATATCGGACGAGTCGCGCGGCACGTAGAGCAGATCGTTGCCGGCGTTGCCGTCGCCGTTGACGTCGCTCACGTAGGTCCAGGCATAGGGGACGCCGGCCCGCGCGGTGAAGATCATCGAGGCCTGGATCCCGAACGGCGCGTTGACCGAGCCGCTGATGGCGATCTTGTGCGGCACGTCGAACGCGGAGGTGCGCAGGTTCCGGTTGTCCAGCGTCCCGTCGAGCGCGGTGAACCGCAGGTTGGACGTCGCGATGCTCGACGTCATCGTCATCAGGTCTTCGGTCTTGGAATAGGTGTACGAGGCGCTGAACGAAAGACCCGAAGAGAACGACTTCTGCAGCTGCGCGGTGAACAGAGTCGATTTGTCGGCGCTCTTGTTGAGGTGGTGAACCACGGTGTTGACGCCGTTGACCTTCTTGAGCCGGTTGAGCGCGGTGCCGGCGGGGTTCGGGGTGGCATAGAGCTGCCGTCCCTCCCCGTTCACCGCGCCGAGCAGCACGTTGTCGTCGGTCTGGTACATCTGGTTCTTGGCGCCGGTGTAGATGAAGTCGGCCGTGGCCACCATCCCGCCGGGGAGCCGCTGGTCGATTCCGACGGCGTACTTGAGCGCCTGCTGGAACTTGAAGTTCGGATCGAAATAGTTGACGTTGGCCGTCGGCGGGGCCGGCGGGCCGCCGGCGGCGCAGGCGGTGGGAATCTGGGTCAGGTCGGTGGTGAACGCGGGCGGGGTCTTTCCGTTGCCGCCGCTGGCCGTTGCATCACAAATCAGGTTGACCTGCTCCAGCCCGGTGTTGGTGAAAGCGTTGGACATCCAGACGTAGGGCGGACGGCCGCTGAAGACTCCCACTCCGCCGCGGACGATGGTGTTGCCGTTCCCGCGGGGATCCCAGTTGAATCCGAGCCGGGGGGAGAAGAGCCCGTTGCCGCTGGGGAAATTGCTGGTGTGAATTCCCAGCGTATCGCTGGTGAGCGACACACTGGGGTTTTCGAAGGGTTTGTCGCTGAAGGGGACGTCGTACCGGAGCCCGGCGGTGAGGGTCAACCGGTCGTTGGGGCGCCAGGCATCCTGGATGTATCCGCCCAGCTGCCGCACCCCGAAGTCCGCGGTGAAGCCGCCCGGCCGGGTTTCCAGCGCCACCTCGAACCGCCGCGCCAGGCCGGCATCCAGCGAATCGGCGCTGCCGAAAGTCCAGGTCCCGTTCTTGTTGTTGGCGAACAGATTCACGAACTTGAAGAACTCGTTGTGGGTGCCGACGGTGATCTGGTGGTGTCCGCCGACGTTGAACGTCAGGTTCCCGGTCAGCTCGGCGATGTTCTGGTCCAGCGAGTTCCCGTGGGAGAATCGCTCGCCCCCGGCCGCGATGTAGTGCCCCGCGATATCGCCCTGAACCAGGATCAGCGGCTCGACCAGGTTGGGGGCGCGGGCATCCCGCACCGTCTGGTAGCCCGCCAGCACCTCCAGGTTCGCCCCGCCGAGCAGCGTGGTGAACTTGCCCCGGAGGCTGTTGGTCCTGTTCGCGATTGAGTACCCGCTGTTGGAGAGCATCCAGCCGTCGCGGGTGGCGTCGGTGATCGAGGAGCGGCCGAAGTTGTCCTGGCTCGCCTTGGTGTAGTTGTAGGAGAGCTCCAGCGCCGAGCTGCTCCCCGCGTTCCAGGTCAGCTTCCCGAACAGGTTCTTGTCCGGCTTGCCCAGCTCCTGCGGCGAGGACACGTCCCCGGGGTCGAACCCGTACTTGGACTTGACGATGTTCTGCACCCGGAGCGCCGTCGCGGTGGTGATGCCGGTCGAAGGCTCGTCCGAGGAGAGCCCGAAGAACGGCGTCACCGAGGTCTGCAGATCCGCGCTGCCGAAGAACAGCAGCTTGTTCCGGATGATCGGGCCGCTGATGGTGCCGCCGTATTGTTTGATGCTGAAGGTACCGACCTTGATGCCGGCGGTGTCCTTGCCCACCAGCTCGGGGCGCTGGATGTAGCCGAACATCGACCCGTGGAACTGGTTGGACCCCGACTTGGTGATGCCGTTCACCAGCCCGCCGGAGAAGCTCCCCTGCCGGATGTCGAACGGAGCCACCAGGATCTGAAACTCTTGCAGCGCCTCGACCGAGATCGGCTTCGCCCCCGCCGAGCCGCCGGGGGTGCCGCTCCCCGAGAGGCCGAAGATGTCGTTGTTCACGCCCCCGTCGATCAGAATGGTGTTGAACCGGTTGTTCTGTCCGGCCACCGACGACCCGCTGATGACCTGCGGGCTGGTGCGCAGCAGGTCGGTGAAGTTTCTGCCCAGCAGAGGGAAGCGCTGGATGGAGGTATCGGTAACCGTCTGGGCCGGACCGGTCCGGCCGCTGTTGATGAGCGGATTGGTCGCCGCCACCACGGTCAGCTCCTGGAGCGTCACCACCTGCTGCTTCAATTCGAAGTCCTGGACGTACCGCTGCCCCAGCGCGAGCATGATGCCGGTCTTGCTCGCCGCCTGGAACCCGATGGACCGCACCTCGATTGTATAGGGACCGCCCGGCACGGCGTTCTCGATGTTGTAGCGTCCCGCCGAATTCGTCGTGGTCTGCTGCCGCGATCCGGTGGTCGTGTTGATCAGAGCCACGATGGCGTGCTCGACCGTCCCCCGGGTGTCGGAGCTGATTCTGCCGGTCACCGCCGCGCTGGTGACCCCCTGGGCGGCAAGCGCCTGTGCTCCGCCGAACAGGAGCGCCACGGCGGCCGCTCCGAATCGAATTGACCGTCCGATTGGCTGCATGGAACGAACTCCCGGATCGTGTTTGGTTGCTGCGGTCAGTCCGGCGTCTCGAGGGCGTGACGCCGGCGCGTCTCGAACGTCTGGAGGTGTCCCGGAACGGCGGTTCTCCGCCCGCCCGAGGAGCACAAACTTACCGCCTGGGACAGGCAAATCAAGCACTTGGGGCCGATCGTTACCCCGGATTGACGAACCCGCCGGGCCGGATCTTACCGGCCAGCCGAGCCACGTAAAACACCGGGATGCCGGCCAGGATGATCCCGAAGGTGATCCCGGTGTTCACCGGGTCGGTGAGCAGGGCATTGGCGATCATCCCGACCGAGGCGAGGAGGAAAACCGCCGGCACGAGCGGGTAGCCCCAGGCCCGGTACGGCCGCTCGATCTCCGGGGACCGACGGCGGATGATGAATACCGCCAGCACCGCCAGGACATAGAACGGCCAGATGCCGAGAATGAACTTTTCGGCCAATTGCTGGAAGTCGTTGAACAGCACGTAGACCACCCCCAGCCCGGTGGCCAGGAAAATCGCGGTGGAGGGGCTCCGGTACCGGGGCGATACCCGTGCGATCCCTTTGAAGAAGAGCCCCCGGTCCGCCATGCCGAAGAAAATCCGGGGACTGCTCATCATGGTCGCGTTGGTGCTGCTGAAGGTCGAGATCATCACCACCGCCGACACCAGCCCCGCTCCCGCCCGGCCCAGGAACGGAATCCGCTCCACCGCCGTCGAGGCGATGAGCTTTGACGCCGCCATCTCGGGCAGCGGCACCAGGTACATGTACGCCACGTTGACCAGCAGATAGATGAGGACGATGCCGAGGGTGCCCAGGATCAGCGCCCGGGGAAGGTTGCGCGCCGGATCCTTCACCTCGCCGCTCATGAAGGAGAGGTCGGCCCACCCGTCGTACGCCCACATCACCGACACCATCGCCGTGGCGAGGGCTGAAAGCCCGAGCCCACCGACCCAGAGGGGAGAGAAGTTGGTGAACGACCCCGAGGGCGAGGTGAAGGCGAACAGGACCAACAGGAGCAGCGCGCCGTACTTGACCAGCGTGGCCAGATTGGTCACCGCCGCGGCGCGCTGTACCCCCAGATAGTTCAGCACGCCGACCGCGAAGATCAGGAGGGCGGCGACCCAGTGGACCTGGGTCGGGGTCAGCTTGATGAAATAACTCAGGTACTCGGCGAAGATGGTGGAGATCGCCCCCAGGGCCGAGGCCCGGATCACCGCCAGCTGGGACCACCCGAACAGGAAGGCCGGCATCGAGCCGAAGCCCTCCTCCAGGTAGGCGAAGATGCCTCCGCTCCTGGGAAAGAGCGCCGCCAGCTCCGCAAGGGTGAGCGCTCCGAACAGGGCCAGCACGCCTCCCAGCACCCAGGCCACCAGCACCAACCCGGGGGCGCCGAGCTTGCTCGCGACGGTGGCGGGTACCCGGAAGATCCCGCTCCCGATCGTGATCCCGATCAGGACCATGATCGCCGGGAAGAGGCCGATGGTACGGGGAAGCCGCTCCCCCCAGGAGTCGCGTGGTGCGGATTCGGTCATCACTGTGCGCCTGGGGGCCGGGGAATCAGGAGGCCGGGGGTCGCCAGAAGGTTATATTGCTCGCCCGGTGCGTGGCTACCCATCCGGTTCCCTGAACCGCCCTGGCTCCCTGGCTCCCTGATCCCATGTCCCTGTTGCGCGATCTGTTCGCCCTGACCAAGCCGCGCGTCGTCTCGCTCCTCCTCCTGACGACCGTGGCGCCGATGTTCATCACCGATCGCGGGCTGCCACCGCTCGGCCTGATCGGGTGGGTGGTGCTGGCCGGCTATCTCATGGCGGGCGGGGCGAACGCGATCAACATGTGGTTCGACCGGGACATCGACACTCGGATGTCCCGCACCAAGCTCCGGCCGGTGCCGTCGGGCCGGCTCTCCGCCGGTGCGGCCCTGCTGTTCGGTATCACCCTCGGCGCGGTGGCGTTCGCCCTTTTCTGGCGTTTCGTCAATCCGCTGGCGGCCGGGCTGGGGTTGGGGGGGCTGCTGTTCTATGTGCTGGTATACACGATGTGGCTCAAGCGGGCCAGCCCGCAAAACATCGTGATCGGCGGGGCCGCCGGCGCCTTTCCGCCGCTGGTGGGCTGGGCGGCAATGACCGGCTCCCTCGACCTGTCGGCGCTGTACCTCTTCGCGATCGTGTTTTACTGGACGCCGCCACATTTCTGGGCGCTGGCGCTGATCAAGGAGCGGGAGTATGCGAACGCCGGCGTGCCGATGATGCCGGTGGTGAAGGGAGCCCACGCCACCAAGGTTCAGATGCTGGTCTACACCCTGATGTTGCTGCCGCTGACACTGCTCCCGACGCTCGCCGGAACCCAGGGGGTGTTCTACGCGGCGGTGGCGTTGCTGCTGGGCGGCCGCCTGCTCTGGTATTGCCTCCGGCTGCTGCGGGAACCCGCGGTGACCCCGATGGCGTGGCGCATGTACAAGTATTCGCTGCTCTACCTGGCCCTGCTCTTCTGCGCGATGGGGGTCGACAAGCACCTTCCCTTCGGGCACCGGGCGCCGCCGCCGGCGGTCGTGATTCTGGATCACCCCGATGGCCGCTAGGAGCGAGCGGGCCGGGCTCCTCGCTTCTCTCTACGGCAGGATCAACTCCCGCTGGATCTCGGCCGGCGTCACCACCGGCCCCGACTCGCTCCAGAACACATTCACCTCGCTGCGGACCCCGAACTCGTTCGGCAGGTAGATCCCCGGCTCGACCGAAAAGCCGCAGCCGGGGACGATGGTCCGGTCATCCCGGCTCTCGTAGTCGTCCATGTGGGGGCCGGAGCCGTGCAGATTCTGGTCGATCGAGTGGCCGGTCCGGTGCACGAAATACTCCCCGAAGCCCGCCTTCTCAATGACGTCCCGGGCGGCGCGATCCACCTGGTACCCCGCGATGGGACGGCCGCTCGCGCCGGCGTTACGCACCACCTCAAGCGCGGCGTCGCGCCCGTCACGCACCGCCGTCCACACCGACCGCACCCGGTCGGTCGGCCGGGGACCACTCCACCCCATCCACGTCTGATCCGCCGAAATCCCCCCGGGGTACCGGGCAAAGAGATCCAGCAACACGACTTGGTCTCGGGCCAGGGTCAGGTCCTTCCCCTCCTTCGGCTCGTAGTGGGGATTCCCCGAGTTGACGCCGAAGCCGACGATCGGCGGATGATCGGGGACCAGCCCCTCCTTCTCCATCGCCGCGACCACCCGCTTCCCGAGCCCCGATTCGGTCAGCCCCTTCCCGCCCTGCGTCACCGCGAACCGGAGCGCCTCCCGCGCGATGGCCGCGAGCACCTCGGCGGCCTTGAGGTGCTGCGCCGCTTCTTCCGGGGTCCACCGCGCCGCGAACCGGGTCACCAGGGGCGCGCTGGAGACCACCTTACCCCCCAGCGACTGGATCAGCTCCACCACGCCGTACGGCACCCGGTCGAGGTAGGGGACTCCATCCTTCGGCGACACCTCCATCGCGACGGTCTTTCCCGCCACCACGCCCTTGAGCGCCGCGTGCAGCTCCTCCCACCGCGCGTAAGGCACGATCCGACCGGGAAAGCCTTCCAGCGGCTGGAGCTCGATCTTGTGGGCCACCGCAACCGGCGGAACGTCGGGCTCCAGGTACACGAAGAGCCGGCGCGATCCGAGGCCGCCGAACCCCAGAAACCGGTTGGCCACCGGGTTGTGACCCTGGAAATCGAACAGCAGCCAGCCGTCGGCTCGGCATTCCGCCAGGCTGGCCCGCAAGTCTTGGTGATCGACTGCGGTGAACGGCTTCATTCGTATCCTCCCGCCTCGGCGGCGCGCCACAGGCACCGATCGTCGCCGCGAGCACGGCATTTCTCGTGAACCATGGCGCCTTCGAAGCCGCTCGAGACCCGGAGCAACTCGGCGATCACGGCGCTGTAAAAATAGCAGCCGGCGCCCGGAAAGCCGGCGAGGGTGGCGAGCGATTCCGTCATCTGGAGGCGGGGAACGCCCGAGGTCAGATCCAGGTCGAGATCGAGGAACCGGCGGGCGACCTTGGCGGCGGAGCGCAGGCCCATCCGGCGGCGGAGCCCGCCCGGACTCATCCCGAGCAGCACCTTGGTTCCGGCGCGCCGCGCCCGCGCGGCATGGCGGGCCGCCCGGCGGCCGGCGTCGGAGAAGACCAGTGTTGCGTCGGCCCGGCGGCCTACCAGCCGGAAGACCGAGACGGCCTCCTCGGTGGAAACCAAGTCGTTTCCGGCCGCGGCGTCCCGGTAGCGCTCGATCTGCTGCGCCACGGTGGCGCTCAAACCGAGGCGCTTCGAGATCGTCTCGCCCGCCAGCTCGTTCAGCCCGTCGTCGAGCGGGGTATCGAGGTTCCGGATGGCCTCGAGGAGGCTCAGGGGAATGAGTGCGTGGGTGCTCTGAACGCCTGTCACGGCGCGAGAACATAAGCCAATGCCGCGTGCCGGGGAATGGGCGCTTGCGTCGGCATCACCCGGGCGAGGACATTGCGGCGCATGAGCTTGGCCCTGGCGATCGGGATTTCGCTCGGCGCGGCCCTGCTGGCCTGGGGCGCCGGCGCCCTCACCGGGGGCGGGACGGCCGCGGCCGCCCTAATCGGCACCGCGGTGCTGGGTGGCACCGGAGCGGCGGGGGCGGTGGTCCTCGCCGCGTTCTTTCTCTCCAGCACCGCGCTGGGCCGGCTGGGCGCGCGCCGCCCCAGCGTGAGTGATGCCCGCGGCGAGCGGCGCGATCCGGTGCAGGTGCTCGCCAACGGCGGTGCCGCCGCCCTGGGCGCGATCGTAGCGCGCCTGGAACCCGGTTTGGGCCTCTGGATCGTTACCGGCGCCCTCTCGGCCGCCGCCGCGGATACCTGGGCCACCTCGCTCGGGGCATTCAGCCGGCGGGAACCCCACGATCTGCTGACCCGGCGTCCGGTGCCGCGGGGAATCAGCGGAGGCGTCTCCGCGGCCGGAACCCTGGGCGGAATCGCCGGCGCGGTCGTGGTGGCCGGCGTGGGCGGCCTGGCCGGGCACCGCGCCGCGCTGGCCCTCTGGGGTATCCTTATTGGGACCGCCGGAATGCTGTTCGACTCACTGTTGGGCGCCTCGGTGCAGGCTCGCTTCCTCTGTCCGGCCTGCGGGGTTTCGAGCGAACGGCGCCGGCACCGGTGCGGAACCGCCACACGGGCAATCGGGGGGTGGGAATGGCTGGACAACGACGGGGTGAACGCCTTGACGACCGCACTGGGCGCGCTGCTGGGCTGGGCGGCGTGGTGGGCGTCATGACCCCGCCGCTCGATGTCCTCATCGCGGGGGCTGGCCCGGCGGGCGCCGCCGCCGCCCTCCGGCTCGCCAGGGCGGGGCTCCGGGTGGTGGCGGTGGATCGGGCCCGCTTCCCCCGCGAGAAAGTCTGTGCCGAGTACATGAGTCCCGAAGGCGTCCGCCACCTGGCGGGACTGGGCGTGCTGGAGCGAGTGGAGCGCCAGGGCGGCCGGGCAATCCGCGGGACCACCGTGCACGCCCCGCGGGGCGCCCGGTTGACCGGGTACTTCGCCCACGCGGGCTACCCGCCCTTCCGAGACACCGGACTCTCGGTCTCCCGCCGGATTCTCGATCAGACCCTCGTCGAGGCTGCCCGCGAGGCCGGAGCCCTGATCCACGAGGACACCACGGTGCTGGGCGTGCTGTGGGAAGGTGACGCGGTGGCGGGGCTCGCGGTCCGGAGCGGCAAGGGCGCAGTGGAAGAGCTGCGCGCCCGCCTTACCATCGGCGCCGACGGGCTCCGTTCGCTGATGGCCCGCACCATTGGCGGACGGCGGTTCGGCCCGCTCCGCCGGTTCGCCTTCGTGGCGCACGCCGCCCCGGTCCCCGGCCTCACCGACACCGCGGAAATGCACGTTGCGGCCGGCGGCTACGTCGGCCTCAATCCCCTGGGCGGCGGGGTCGCCAACGTGGCGCTGGTGGTTCCGCAGGCCCGCGCCGCGGCCGCCGCCGGCCGCGCTCGGGAGTTTTTCCTGGAGGAGTTGGAGCGCTTTCCCGGGGTCCGCGGCCGGGTCGCTCCCGGAGCGATCGTGCGCGAGGTGATGGTGACCGGACCCTTCGCCGCCTGGTCGTCCCGTGTGGTGACCCACGGGGCGGTCCTGCTGGGTGACGCGGCGGATTTCTTCGACCCTTTCACCGGCGAGGGCATCTGCGCCGCTCTGCGCAGTGCCGAACTGTTGGAGCCGGTGGCGCTCGAAGCGCTGGCCGCCGCGGGAACTCCGCGGGCGGGCCGGCTCCGCCCGTACGCCCGGGCCCGCCGGCGCGCGTTCCTGGGCAAGTGGGCGGTCGAGCGCGCCATCGCGTACGCCATGCTGGTCCCCGCGTTCTTCGATCGCACGGTGGCACGGCTGGAGCGGCGCGGACTTGCCCACACCCTCATCGGCGTTACCGGCGACTTCGCCCCGCCCCGCGCCGTGCTCAACCCCATCTTTCTTTCCCAGGCCATGTTCTGATGCCCTTTCGCGACGTCGATCCAGCCCAGTTCCGCCAGCTCTGCGGCCACTTCGCCACCGGCGTACTGATCATCACGGCCACGGCGGCCGATGGGGAGCTCGCCGGCATGACCGCCAACAGCTTTGCCTCCGTCTCCCTCGACCAGCCGCTCATCTCGATCAACGTCGATCACAAGGCGGACATGCACGCGGTTCTGGTCCAGGCCCCCCAGTTCATGCTCAACCTGCTCCAGAGCGGCCAGGAGGCGCTCTCCCGGCGGTTTGCCGGCAACCTGAGCCACCGCTTCGACGGGATCGGATACCGGATCGAGGAGCAGGGGTTCGTGGCCCTCGAGGGGGCGCTCGCCACCATCGCGTGCGTGCGGCACGCCTCGTTCGAGGCGGGCGATCACACCGTCTTCATCGGCCGGGTAGTGGGGGGCGGCGTCGCGACCGGGCGGCCGCTGCTGTACTATCGCGGCGGCTACGTCACGGCGGGCATGCCGTGACCCGGCTGGAGCCGGCGGCCCACGGGGTCGAGCTCCTGGATGATCCCCGGGCCGCGCCGGCGCAGGTCTGCGAATCGCTCCGCAACATTGCCCGGGCCAATCGGTGGTTCGGCGGTGCCTCGGCGGTCCGGTTCGGCTTGGAGCGCGCCTTCGCCGGGGCGGAGGCGCCGAGCGCCCCGCTCACTCTCCTGGACGTGGGAACCGGTATCGGCGACCTCCCGCGCATGGCCGCGCAGTGGGCGGCCCGCCGCGGGATCCTGCTCCGCCCCCTCGGTCTGGAGCGGCACGCCGCCGCGGCCCGACTGGCTCGGGACGGCGGGATCACGGCGCTGGTAGGGGACGGCGGCTCCCTTCCGTTCAAGGACCGCAGCGTGGACATCGTGCTGCTCAGCCAAGTCGCCCATCATTTCGCGCCGGGAGCGATCGTGCGGCTCCTCCGGGAGTGCCACCGGGTTTCCCGCCGCGCGGTCATCGTTTCCGACCTCCGCCGCTCCGGACTCGCCGCCGTCGGATTCCAGTTGGCCGGCCGTCTCCTCGGCTTCGACCGCGACACCCTGCGGGACGGGGTCACCTCGCTCCGGCGCGGATTCACTCCCGGGTCGCTCGGCGCGCTCCTGGTCCACGCCGGCATCGCGGCCCCGGTGGCGCGCCGGCCCGGCGCGCGCCTGGTCGCGGTGTGGCGCCCGGCCACCTGATGCGCACGGTGGATACCCTCTACATCGCGGCCGCCGCCGACCGCGTCTTCCGGCTGGCCTGCCAGGTGGAGCGCTGGCCCGAGATCCTGCCGCACTATCGCCGGGTTCGGATGCACCAGCGGCGTGCCGACGGCGGAGGACTCGTGGAGATGGCCGCATGGCGCCCGTTCGGGCCGGTCAAGTGGCCGACTTGGTGGATGTCGGAGATGTCGGTCGCGCACGATCGCCGGGAGGTGCGCTACAGGCACACCCGTGGCGTCACCAGCGGAATGGATGTGCTGTGGACCGTTCACCCCGAAGGCAGCGGCGCTCGTGCAACCATAGTGCACGAGTGGGCCGGGCCGGCCTGGCCGCTGCTGCGCCGGCCGGCCGCCGAGTGGGTCATCGGGCCGGTGTTCGTGCACGGCATCGCGTCGCGCACGCTGGCAGGCCTCGGACGCGCGGCGGAGGCGGAGCATGAGTGAGCGGCGGGTGGTGATCACGGGAATCGGCCCGGTGACGCCCATCGGGATCGGATTGGAGCCCTTCTGGGAGGGGCTCAAGGCCGCCCGATCGGTGGTGCGGCGGCTCACCCGGTTCGATCCCGCGCCGTTCAAGTGCCACGTCGCGGCGGAGGTGGATGGTTTCGACCCCGCGGACTGGATCGAACCCCGTCGGGCAAAGCGGCTCGATCGCTGCTCCCAGTTCACCCTTGCCGCGGCGCGCCTCGCGCTGATCGACGCCGGCATCACGCTCGCCGACGAGGACCGCGACCGGGTCGGCGCGATGATGGGATCCGCCCTGGGCGGCGTCGAGTTCGCCGAGCGGGAGCACGGCAAGTACCTCACCGGGGGCATCCGGGCGGTCGAGCCCGGCCTCGCCCTCACGGTGTTCGTCGGCGCGTCGAGCTGCAACCTGGCCATCGAGCTGGGTATCAGCGGGCCCAACATCACCAACGGGATGAGCTGCGCCTCGGGCGCCATCGCCATCGGGGAGGGCTATCGCACGGTGCAGCGGGGCGAGGCCGACGTGATGCTGGCGGGCGGAGCCGAGGCGCCGCTCTCCCCCCTCAGCTTCGGGGCCTTTGCGATCATCCGGGCCATGTCCACCCGCAACGAAGACCCGGCCAGCGCCAGCCGGCCGTTCGATCGGGATCGCGACGGCTTCGTGATGGCGGAGGGGGCCGCGGTGCTGGTGCTCGAGGAGCGCAACCGAGCGCTGGCGCGGGGCGCCACCGTGTACGCCGAGGTGGTGGGATACGGTCTCACCAACGATGCCCACCACATGACCGCGCCGCGGCCTGATGGCCGGCAGGCCGCCCGGGCCATCCGAATCGCGCTCGAATCGGCTGGGGTGCCTGCGGAGGAGATCGGCTACGTCAACGCCCACGGCTCCTCCACCCCGCTCAACGATCCCACCGAAGCGCTCGCCATCCGGCAGGTGCTGGGACGCCACGCCGAGCGGGTGCCGATCAGCGGCACCAAGGGCTACTACGGCCACGCCCTCGGCGCGAGTGGCGCCATCGAGGCGGCGATCTGTGCGCTGGCCAGCCACCGGACCTGGCTGCCCCCCAGCGTGAACCTCCAGAATGCCGACGCCGCCTGCGAGCTCGATTATGTCGTGGGGAGCGGTGCCGAGGCCGAGCCGGAGTTCCTGCTCAGTAATTCGTTCGGATTTGGGGGAATCAACGCGGCGCTGGTTTTCCGAACCGGCCGCTAGCCGGACGTCGGGGGAGGACCGGTCACGGACTCACAGCCGTTCGGTCAGTCGCCCTCAGCGAGTGGCGTGCTGCTCCGGCACCCGTGCCAGAGCCATCACATACCCCTCGCGCGGGTGGGCCCGCAATAGAGGAACCTCGAAGCCCGCTCTTTCGAGCTCGGACCGATACTGGCGCTCCGAGGCGCTCCGAAACCCGCAGGCGCGGGTCGGCAGCCAGGTCCGCGCCGACCCGATCCACCGCCGCTCGATGTAGGAGATGCTCCGGTCAATGTAGGTGACCTCGTCGTCGATCCGGACATCCTTGCGGGTCGCACGGTTAAAGAGGAAGTACGCCCCCCCCGGACGTAGCAGCCGGCGGACCTCACTCAAGTACGCATCCCGATGGATCTCGGCGACCAGCATGTGGAGGCAGCCGATGTCGATCGCCGCATCAAATGTCGCATCGCTCAAGGCGGGGAGCCGAACCACGTCGCCAAGGATGAATTCCGCATCCAAGGATCGCCTGCGGGCCAGCGCGCTGGCCGACGCGACTGCCGTGGGCGAGACGTCCACGCCGGTGACCTGGTAGCCCGCCTCCGCAAAGTGGATCGCATTCTCGCCCTCGCCACAACCCAGGTCGACGATCCGAGCGCCCGGGCCGGGAACCAGGCCGCTCCGCGCCAGCTCTTCCCAGTCGTGATAGACCACCTCACGCACCCGGACGATCCCGATGAAATTGCGCTCGAGAATGCCCGCCTCGCCGAGCATCCGGTAGCGATCCTCATACATCTTGTAGTATTCGCGCCCCCGCAGAGCGCGCCGGGCCTGCTCCAACTCCTCCGGCCTCGGGCCGCGCCAAAAATGCCAGGCGCGCCGCAACCGCTCGCGAAGTCCGTGGCCCAGTTCGCCGAGGCTCATCCGGCGCGCTCCGGGACTCCCACCCCGGCCACGAGAGACGGCCCCGCGCCCGGACCGCCCCGCAGGCGAAATCCGCCCAGCAGCGCCAGCACGCCGGAGTAGCTTCCGGCGCCAACCGGAAGCGTGATCCAGAGCGGCCGCGCCGGCCCGAGTCCGGTGAGGCACGCCGCCATCACCCCACTGGCGAAGAGGGGCCGCCAGAGCGGGCCGAGACTCGGCGCGGCGCCGGCCCCCCGGGCGAGAGCCATTCCGCCGGTCAGAATGAGCCCCTCACACAATGCGGTCGTCGCTGCGGCGCCGACCAGCCCCCAGCGCGGGATCACCAGCAGATTGAGGCTGAGATTGAGCGCGGCCATCCCACCAATGAGGGCGGTCTCTCCCCTGATGCGGTTGGTCGTCAGCAGGATGTTATGTACCATGAGCGAGGCGAACATGCACCCGACGCTCAGGAGAATGAGCCGGAAGGCACCCGCCCCGGTGACGTAGGCGGGCCCGAACACCGCGGCCAGCAGCTGGCCGGCGAGCAGCCACCCACCGATCACCAGCGGCGCGCCGATCGTGGCGGAGACCGCCAGCGAGTGTTCGGCCACTCCGCGCAGCTCCCCGGGGCTCCGCAGTGCTGCGCGGGAGGCAGCGGGCAGGAAGGAGACCTGGACGGTGACCGCGAGGGCGAGCAGCAGGAATCCGATCCGATAGGCCGCGGTATAGATACCGACAGCCCGCTCCTCGAGCATCAGGCCGATCAGGACCACGTCGGCGGTAAAGATGACGGTGCGGAGCAGTCGCGAGAGGGTGAGCGAACCGGACTGCCGAAGCAGCGACCAGCCCGCTCGGAGGTCCAGAGGTGCCGCGCGCGGCCGAAGGAGCGGGAAGGCGAGCACCAGCGCAGCGGTGAGGTCACCCGCGAATTGCGCGACCGGCACCCGGGCTACGTCGTCCGGGCGCCGCACCAGGAACAACACCATGCCGAGATAGATCAGTTGCCCCAACAGCAGGGCCCCTGCGACCCGCCCACTTCGCTCCCGCCCCTTGTAGACCCATCCGGTATCGAGCGCGAGCGCGAAGAACGAGAGGCCGGCGAGGAGGACCACCAACCGGACCGGCGCCGGCTTGTGCAGGAGACCGCTAACCAGGGCCAGTAACGCCATCGCCCCGACCGCCAAGGCCAGCCGGATGACGATGACCGCCTCGGCCAGCGCCGCCACCCGCTCGGGGCGGCGCGCCACCTCGCGCGCGCCGATCTCATTGAACCCCGCGGTGACGGCCAGCGCGAAGTATCCGGCCACCGCGGTGGCGAACCCGACTATTCCGAATCCTGCGGGGAGGAGAACCCGCGCCAGATACGCCGCCGCGATGAACGCGAGCCCCCGGGAGCCGAGCTCGGCCCCCCCGAGGGCAAGGATGCTGGCGGCAATCCGAGAAGAGTCCACCACCGGGCCGCGAGGGTCCTCACGAGGCCCCCGCGGGTTCCCGAACTCGGCTCGGGCGTCTGCGGTCACCAGCAAGCCGGATTGCAGTAGGAAGGCAGCAAGGTTGCAGCGGGCTCGCCACAGGTGAAAGCCCTCGAAGCAGCGGCTGGCGGCCCAACCCAAGAGGACCGCAGCGCTTGAACGCGTTCCACCGCCTTCCCCGACGCACAACGCGAGCCAACTCGCGGCTCACGCCACGAACCGGACTCGCGTGCTCATTCGCTCCATTCCAGCCAATCTCCCGGCGTCGGCTATGGCCCGCCCTCCCCGCGGAGCCGCTCGCCGCTAACCTCTCTTCCCCGCGCGCCGCCATAGCGACAGCGCGTAGCCCACCAGGATGACGGCCGTCACCACGTACGCCGCCACCAAGTACCCGCCGTTGGCCGAGGGATCAACCGGCATCGTCCGCTCCTCCGGCCCGCTCGAGCCGCCCCAGGCCATAGCGCGTCATGACGAAACCGAACAGCAGCACGGTGTACACCCCGACCGACAGCAGCAGGGTCCGCAACATTTCCCAGGGCAGCGAGGGGCTGCTCGGCTTGAGCACGATCGGCTGCGGGTGGAGGGTGCGGAAGAGATAGACGCTCAGGTGCACGAAGGGCACCAGCACCATGCCGAGGATTCCCACCACGGCGCTGAACCGGGCTCGCTCGCTGGGGTCCTGGAGGGCGCCGCGCAGGGCCCGGTACCCCAGAAAGAGAAAGAACAGCATCAGCGTGAGGGTGAGGCGCGCGTCCCAGGTCCACCAGGTGCCCCAGACCGGCTTTCCCCAGAGCGGGCCGGTGGTGAGCATCACCACGCTGAACACCAGCCCCGCCTCCGCGGTGGACTCCGCGAATAGGTCGAGTCGCGGATCCCGCAGCCAGAGATACAGTGCGCCGGCGATACCCACCAGCGAAAACGCCAGCAGCGCGCTCCAGGCCGCCGGAACGTGGACGTAGAAGATCTTCTGGGGCAGCCCCTGAAAGCGCTCGACCGGCGTATGGCCCAGCGCCAGGACATACACCGCCGCGAGTCCGGCGAGCCCCAGCGCGATCACGCCGAGTCCCCGGGCCACGGTCCGCCGTGCGGCCAGCGATTCGGAAGTCATTCGTCCATCAGTGAAGGAAACAGCAGGAGGCAGAGGGTCACAAACACCAGGTCGTACAGGGCCAGGATCCGGAGCCACCCCGCAATCTCGCTCATCGGGCGCCCCGCGAGCAACCGCGCCGTGATCTGGACGCCCCCGATCACCGGGGGGAGCAGGAATGGGAGCACTAGCAGCGGGAGCATCAGCTCGGCAAACCGGGTCCGCACGGTCATCGCCGCGAACACCGTCCCCACCGCCACGAAGCCCGCCGTCGCCAGGATCGCAGTCACGACGATTCCGCCCAGCGCCCCGCTCAGATCGACCCCGAAGAAGAGAACGAAGAGCGGCAGTGCCACCGCCTCGACCGTGAGCACGAAGGTGAGATTGGCGAGGTACTTCCCGAAGAACAACGCGCCCCGCGAAACCGGCGCCAGCAGGAGTCCGTCGAGCGCGCCGTGTTCCCGCTCCAGGGCGAACGACCGGTTGAGGGCGATGACCCCGGAAAAGGCGAAGGTGATCCACAGCGCGCTGGGCGCCAGCATCTCCCGGGAGAGCGCCGCGGCGTCACGGGCGAAGTTGAAGATCATCAGCACCAGCGCTGCGAACGCCATCGCCGACACCAGGGCCGTCTTGCTCCGCCGCTCGACCCGGAGGTCCTTGGCCGCGACCGCGATGGCCACCCGGAGGAAATCACCCATCGAGCACCTCGCGGTAGCGCCGGAGGAAGTCGTCGAGGGTCCCGTTCTTGGGGCCGGTCACCGCCCACGCCCCCCGCACCAGCAGGTGGGAGTGGGTGGCCAGCTTCCACGACTCGTGCACCTCGTGGCTCACCAGCACCAATCCCCGCCCCAGCCCCCGTTGGGCCTCCAGCAGCGCGGCCACCCGCGCCGCCGACTGGGGATCGAGACCGGTGAACGGCTCGTCCAGCAGCAGCACCCGCGGCCCATGCAGCAGCGCCCGGGCGATGGCCACCCGCTGCACCATTCCCCGGGAGAGCCGGCGGACCGGGTCGTCGGCCCGATCGCTGAGGCCGGCCGAGGCGAGCCCGGCTCGCGCCGCGGCGGCCGGATCGGGCAGCCCGTACAGCCGCGCGGCAAACTCGAGATTCTCGGCGGAGGTGAGGTCGTCGTAGAGGTGGCTCTGGTGCGAAAGCAGCCCCACCGCCCGCCGGGTAAACGGCTCTGCGGCGAGCGGGCGGCCCTCCAGCAGGACGGTGCCGCTGCTGGGCCGCGCCAGGCCCGCCAGCAAACGGAGGAGGGTGCTCTTCCCCGCCCCATTGGGCCCGGCCACCAGGTGGCACTCTCCCGGCCCCACGGTGAGGTCGACGCCGGCGAGCGCGCGCGCCGACCCGAAGCGACGGGTCAGCGCGGCCGCCTGGAGCAGCGGCGGTTCAGCCAACGGCGTCGAGAGCCGCGGCGAGCTCATCCATCGGGAAGGGCTTGAGCAGCAGGCGCTGGTAGGCGAGGCCGCTCCGCTCGAGCGCGGAGGCGAACTCCCGGAACCCGGTGGTGATCACCACCGGAAGCGTGCCGTTGCGCTCCCGCAGGCGCCGGAGAAAGTCGAGGCCGTTCGCGTCGGGAAGCTGGATGTCCAGGACCAGCCGGTCGGGACGAAACTCCCGCAGCTGCACCAGCGCCTCGGCGCCGGTGGCGGCAAAGGCCAGGTCGAAGCCGCCCGCAAAGAGCTGCTGATAGACTTCGCGCAGGTCCGGATCGTCTTCGATGAAGAGGACGCGCCGGCGAGGGGGGAGGCCCGTCACCGCGCAAATATAGCTATGAGCGCCGCGGCTCCACGGTGAACAGATCGGTCATCTGGGTCAGGGCGAGCAGGAAGCGCAGTTCGTCGCTCGGGTCGCGCAGCACAATGTGCTGTCCGCGGTCCGCGGCGTGACGCTGCACCAGCATGAGGGCGGAAAGGCCGGCGGAATCCACCCGCTCCGTCGGCGCCAGGTCCACCGTGAGGGTGGCCCCGTCGGGCAGCTCGTCGAGCAGGCGGATGGCCGCCTCACGGAATGCCAGACGAGTGTCCAGCCCGAGTTCTTCGGGAGCGAGCATGCTTCGGGCGGTTGCTTGCGTGGCGGACA
>JBGPEJ010000020.1:0-22239 GCA_041482775.1 Gemmatimonadota bacterium
CGCCGCACCGCTTCCGCGATGGCCCGCTGCATCGCGCTGGCATGCAGATGATCCCGCCGGCGCTCCCCGGTCTCCCGATCCCGGTGCTGCCGCCCCGCGGGAAACACCCACTGCCACCCCCACTCCGCCGGCGCGCTGGGGAACTTCCGCGCCAGCGCATCGGGCAGAGACACCCTCCCCGCCCCGTCACGCAAGTCTCCCTCGTCCAACCCCTTGACTCGCTCCAGGTGCGCCGCCAGCGGGCCGCGCACCATCGCCGGCAGCACGGTAACCCGGTCCTTGGCCCCCTTCCCCTGGCGCACCACGATTTCCCCTCGGCCGAAATCCACATCCTTGACCCGGAGGGTAACCCCCTCGCTGAGCCGCAGGCCCGCCCCATAGAGCATCGTCCCCAGCAGCCGATACACCCCGGCCAGCTCCTCCAGCACCCGATGCACCTCCGCCCGGGTGAGCACCACCGGAAGCCGGGTCGGGGCCCGGGCCCGGAGTATCGACCCCAGATCTCCCAGCGGCCGGCCCAGAACATCCTTATAGAGGAACAGCAGCGCACTAAGCGCCTGGGTCTGGGTGGACGCCGCCACTCGCTTCTCGGTGTCGAGGCTGGTGAGGAACGCCACCACCTCAGGCTCCCGCAAGTCGCTGGGATGCCGAAGCTGGTGGAAGCGCACGAAGCGCCGCACCCAGGCGGAATAGGCTGCCTCGGTACGTGGGCTGTAACGCGCCGCGCGAATGGCCCGCCTATGCCGCGTCAACAACTTGGGCGGCTGCGCGGAGGCGGGAGAGGTTGCAGGCATAACCAGATATCGCTGCGGAAAGCGGGGCCGGCCAGTGCCGAAAAATCCGGGCCGGCCGGAGAAGAACTGGAGCGCCGATTCACCCCCCCCCACTGCCCGCCGCGGCAATGCGCCCGTCGAAGCCCCCGACGCCCCCGCGCTAGCGGGTCAAATGCCCTCGGAGCCGCACCGCCCCATTGGACATCCACCCCGCCCCGGCCCTACCATTCCCCCGCCGACTCACCGGACCCCTCATGCACCGATATCTCCTGCTCGCCGCCCTCACCCTCGCACCCACCCTCTCGGCTCAGGCCCGCCCCGCACCCAAGCCCCGCGCCCGCGAGCTCGGCGTGCCGGAGAACGGCACCCCGGGTCCGCTCAACGCCATCACCGACGTCGCCGGAGTGGAAGTCGGCATGGTGACCCTGATCCGGGGAGCGGGTAAGCTCGTCGTGGGCCAGGGCCCGGTCCGGACCGGGGTCACCGCGATTCTCCCCCGCGGCAAGAATTCCGGCGTCCCCGTATTCGCCGGCTGGTCCACCCTCAACAGCAACGGCGAGATGACCGGGACCACCTGGCTCGAACAATCGGGCTGGCTCGACTCCCCGGTCATGATCACCAACACCCTTTCGATCGGCGCCGTCCACCACGGCACCATCGAATGGGCGGTGCAGCACCACCCCACCTGGGATTGGGCCCTTCCGGTGGTCGCCGAAACCTGGGACGGCGGACTCAACGACATCAGCGGCCAGCACGTTACCGCCGGGGACGCCATGCGGGCCATCGACTCGGCGAAGACCGGTCCGGTGGCCGAGGGCAACGTCGGCGGCGGCACCGCGATGGTCTGCCACGAGTTCAAAGGCGGCACCGGCACCTCCTCCCGCCGGATCAGGGCGCGCGGTCGCGACTACACCGTCGGCGTGCTGGTGCAATGCAACTACGGCGTCCGCGGACGGCTCGAAGCCGCCGGAGTCCCGGTCGGGGCCGAGATCCCCGACTTGATGCCCTGTAAAGTGCCCCTGGCCGACGGGAGCTACGGCAACCCCGATCGCGAGGCGAAGCCCTGCGCCGGCGGGTCGTCCGGCGGGCTGGATACGGATGTGGCGCCAGGCGCACCCGGCGGTGCTACCTCCATCGACACCGAGCGCGGCTCCATCATCGTCGTCATCGCCACCGACGTGCCGCTCCTCCCCGGCCAGCTCAAGCGGGTTGCCACCCGCGCCGGCCTGGGGATCGGTAGAATGGGCGGGATCGGCGGCAACGGATCGGGAGACATCTTCATCGCCTTCTCCACCGCCAACGCCGCCGCCCACCCCGACTCGGGACTCGCCCAGGCCACCTTTCTTCCCAACGACGCCATCAACCCGGTATTCGAGGCCGCGGTGGACGCCACCTCCGAAGCGATTCTCAACGCCATGCTCGCCGCGGAAACGATGACCGGCGCCGACGGCTACCGGGTGTACGCCTTGCCCCATGACCGGCTGCTGAGCGCGCTCCGGAAATACGGCAGGGTCAAGTGAGCCGGCTCGAGGGAGAGCCGGGGCCGCCCTGGCGCCGGGCGCGAGAAGCGTGTCGACGTGGCGCCGTATTCGCAGTTCTGCTCGCCTCCGCCTGCGCCGGGAGCTCGGGAACCGCACCACCTAACCCGCAGCCCGACGCCGCCGCGGTCCATGTCACCCTCCTCCACATCAACGACGTCTACGAGATCACTCCGGTGGAAGGCGGCCGGTCGGGCGGGCTGGCCCGGGTGGCCACCCTCCTTCGCCGCCTCAAGGCGCAGGACCCCACCACCCACATGCTCCTCGCCGGCGATTTCGTCTCCCCCGCCGCCGTCGGGACCGCCCGGGTAGGCGCCGAGCGCCTGGGCGGGCGCCAGATGATCGCGGTGCTCAACGCGGTGGGCCTCGACGTCGCCACCTTCGGCAACCACGAATTCGACCTCACCGCCACCGAGCTCGCCAAGCGGGTCGCGGAGTCGCGCTTTGCCTACGTGAGCAGCAATGTCACCGACTCCCTCGGCGCGCCGTTGTACGACGTCCCCCGCCACCTGATTCTCCGGCTCACCGACGCCCGTGGCCGCACCGCCCGCATCGGCATCGTGGCGGCGACCATCGACCAGGTCCGGAAGCCCAATCTGCGCTACCGGCCCTCGGTGGAGGCGCTCAAGCAGGAGATCGGGCTCATCCAGGACAGCGTGGACGCGCTGGTGGCCCTGACCCACCTCACCCTGCAGGGCGACATCACCCTGGCCAACGAAATCCCCGAGCTCGACCTGATCCTGGGCGGCCACGAGCACGAGAACTGGTCGGTCCGGCGGGGGGAGCGCTTCACCCCGATCGTCAAGGCGGACGCCAACGTGCGGAGCGTGGCCATCGTGGAGCTGGCGCTGCTCCCCCGCAGCCGGCCCGCGGTCAACTGGCGCATCGTCACCATCACCGATTCGATTCCCGAGGATTCCACCGTCGCCGCTGAGGCCCGCCGCTGGACCGCGCTCGCCTACGACGCCTTCCGCAAGGACGGACTCGACCCCGAGCGGGTGGTGGCCACCGTTCCCCTCGCCCTCGACGCCCGGGAAACCATCATCCGGAACGGTGAGAACGACTTTACCCGGCTGTTGACCCGCGCCTTTCTGGCGGAGGCGCCCGACGCCGACTTGGCCCTGGTCAACAGCGGCTCGGTCCGGCTCGATGACGTGCTGCAGCCGGGTTCGATTTCCCAATACGACGTGATCCGGATTCTCCAGTTCGGCGGGAGGGCGGTGGAGGTGGAGCTGAGCGGGTCGCTCCTCAGGCGGGTGCTGGAACAGGGAGACGCCAATCGGGGCATCGGCGGCTTCCTGCTTAGAGCCGGCGTGGAGCGGACCGCCGATGGCTGGCTGGTGGGCGCCGCCGCCCTCGACACCACCCGATCCTACCGGGTGGTGACTCCCGATTTTCTGGTCTCCGGGGGCGAGCAGAACCTGACCTACCTGAGCGAGCGGAATCCGTCGCTCAAGATGCTGCGGACCCTTCGCGACGTGCGGCTGGTGGTGATCGACGAGCTCAAGCGGAGGTGGGGACGCTAGCGCCATGCGGTTTCCCGGCGCGCTGGGCATGGTCCTCCTTCTCTACCTGCTCGTCCTCCTCCCATGGGCGGCCTGGCGGAGCGCCCGGCATCTCCGCGCCGCGCGCAGCGGCACCGCGCCACCCGGTGCCCGGCCGATCCCCTCTCGAACCCAGATCTTCGCGACCACGCTGGCCATGCTGGCGATGCTGTTCTGGCTGGCCTGGATCACCGGGAGGACCTTCGGGTACGACATCTTCGCGATCCCCTCCTTCGGACTGCGCGAGCTTCTCGCCGGCCTGGCGGCGTTCGCGGCGCAGCTCGGTCTCCGAAGGGTAAACCGCGCCATCCGAACCGAGGAAGAGCGCCGGAAGATGCCGGTCTACGGCCTCCTGCCGCGGACCCGAACCGAGTGGACCCTCTACCTGGTAACCGCCATCGCCGCCGGACTCGCCGAGGAGGCGGCCTATCGCGGAGTCGGCATGTCGGTGCTCACCTGGAGCACTGGCAGCGCGCCGCTCTCCGCGCTCATCCTCGCGGTGGCATTCGGCCTGGCCCACCTGATCCAGGAGTGGAAGAGCGTCGGAATCATATTCCTGATGGCGCTGCTGATGCACACCCTGGTGTGGTTTACCGGCACGCTGGTGGTGGCGATGGTGGTGCACGCGGTGTACGACATCGTGGCGGGGATCGTCGGCAGCAGGGATGCGATACGGTTCGAGCGGGAGGCCGCGGTGGCGGCGGCCGGCCCTACCCCAATCCCGTGAGCCGGATGAGCCCCCGCTCCAGCCCCCGCGTCACCGCGGCAGTCCGGTCCGACACTCCCAGCTTCTGATATATATGGAGGAGGTGGGACTTGACCGTGGCCTCGCTGATGGCCAGCGCCAGGCCGATTTCCCTGCTGCTGGCCCCTGCCGCGGCGCGCTGCAGCACCTCGAGCTCCCGGGCACTCAGCGCGCTCCGCTCGATCGAGCGGACCCGGTCCTCCAGTTTGGCCGAAACCCGTGCCGACCGCGCCGGCCGGCCCAGCGCCGCCTCCCGCACCCCGCGGAACAGCTCCTCCCTCGGCGCGTCCTTGAGCAGGTAGCCGATAGCCCCCGCCTCGATGGCCGCCACGATATCGGCGTCGCTGTCGTAGGTGGTGAGCACCAGCACCCGCACCTCAGGCGCCGCTTCCCTGAGCCGCCGGATTGCTCCCACGCCGTCGAGCCCCGGCATTCGCAGGTCCATCAGCACGACGTGGGGCTTGAGCCGCAGCGCCAGCCCCACGGCGTCCGCTCCGTTCGACGCCTCCCCCACCACCGAAAAATCGGACTGGCTCTCCAGCATCCCACGCACCCCCGCCCGCACCACCGGGTGGTCGTCCGCGATGAGGAGCCGGATGGCTTCCGCCATCAGGCTCGTTCCGGCCCGACCGGCAGCGTGACGGTGAGCGTGGCGCCTTCACCCGTCCGAGTTTCCAGCGTACAGCTACCGCCCAGCGCCTTCACCCGCTCCTCCAGCGCCCGGAGCCCGAACCCGCCGCCGTCGGCGCCCCGCGCGCCGTTGACTCCAACTCCGTCGTCCTGAACGTCGAGCGCCACTTCGTCGTCCATGTAGCTGAGCGTCAGGGTGACGTGCTTAGCCCGCGCGTGCGCGCGAACGTTGTTGAGCGCCTCGCGCGCCGCCTGCACCAGCGCCGCCTCGCGATCCGCGCCCAGCGGCCTCGGCGTACCGGTAACGACCCGCGAGCCCGCGACGCCGCTCCGGGCCGACCACTCCTCGAGCTGCCGCTCCAGCACCGTCGCCAGCGGCTCCCCCTCGCGCAGATCCGGCCTCAGGTCCCAGACCAGCCGGCGCGCCTCGGCCAGGCTCGCCCGAGCGCTTGCCTTGGCGTGGGCCACATGCGCAGCCGCGGCGCCATCCAGACCGGGCCCCGCCTCCGCTGCCTCGAGATGGGTCACGATGCCCACGAACCCCTGCGCCACGGTGTCGTGGATTTCCTGGGCCAGCCGCTGGCGCTCCTCGAGGATCCCCGCCTGCCGTTCGGCCTGAGCCAGGCTGGCCCGGGTGGCCTCCAGCTCCTGGATCAGCCGTTTCCGCTCTTCGCTCTGCCGGAAGATGGCGTGGATGAACAGCGACAGCATGACCGAGGAGGCCACCACCAGGAGCATGCCGAGGATCTCTCCCGGCGCGGCGCGGAGTGACCAGCGATTGCCCGCCAGGAACATGATCGCGCTGAGCACCAGCCCGGCGGGAACCGCGTACCGGATACTCAGCATCGAGTAGGTGGCCGGGAAGAAGACCGCGGCGAGGCCGAAGCTGGCGGGATGGCAGGGGATCAGCAGCGCCCACAGCACCCAGCCCACGGCGAAGAGTCCGAGGGACCAGGGCTCGGCCCGGATCATCCTGGCGCGGCCTACCCAGGCAACCATGGCGTACCAGGCGATCAGCCCAGCATAGAGCGCCCAGAAGCGCCCGGCCACTGGCCACGCCGGCCCGGTCGAGAGCTTGACCGAGATGGCCACCACCAGGAACGTGGCGGCGGCGAGCATCCGCCAGCCGAACGTCCACTGCGCCGAGATATCGCGGGGGAGTTTCATTCCCAGCGAAAGTTACGCACGGCGATCGCTCCGGCCAGGGCCAGCACGCCCGCCAGTACGGCCACCGATGCCGGGCGCCAGACCCCCTCGAGCCAGAGCCCCGAGAGCAGCTCGTTCACATGGGAAAGCGGCAGGAAGTTGGAGATCCGCTTCACGCCCTCCGGCATCATCGCGCGGGGAAACGCCGACCCGGAGAGAAAGAGCATCGGGAAGTAGATCGCCATGCCCACCGCCTGCGCGGTCCGCGCGGTCCTGGCCACCGCGGCGATCATCGCCCCCAGGCTCATGATCCCGGCGCTCGCCAGGAAGAAAGCCGGCAGCAGCGCCACCGGCGCCGCCGGCATCTTGAGATGAAACGCGATCCGCCCCGCGACGATCAGGAGCAGCACCCCGATCAGCGAGGTGATCAGTCCCACCGCCCCCTGGGCCAGGAGCACCGCGCTGGGCCGGACCGGGGTTACCGCAAAGCGGCGGAAGATGCCCTGCTCCCGATAGGTCGAGATCCATCCCGGCACCCCCATGAGTCCGGTGGTGCCCACGATCATCCCGATGTAACCGGGGACGCTCATGTCCATCGCGCCCACCCCAAGCCCGGGCGACGGCCTGTTGCCGAAGATCGAGCCGAACACGAACAGCATGAGGAGCGGAAAGGCGATCACGAAGAACGCCGCCCGGGGATTCCGGAAGAACAGCTTGAGCTCGACCAGGGTGAGCGCGCCAAGTGCCTTTCCCATCAGTCGCGCACCTGCCGGCCGGTGAGCTGGAGGAACACGTCCTCCAAGGTGACGCGCTCGGCGCGGAGGTCCATCGGCGGATCGGGGAGCGCCACCAGCCGGGCCGCGACGTGCACCAGGAGCGGCCCGTGGCCGGTCACACTCACCTGGCTGCCGGTCTGCTCGATGGTCTCGACCCCCGGCGCGCCGGCTATCAGTTGAGCCGAGAATCCTGCCGGGGCGGTAAAGAGCACCCGGGCGCTGGCCTGTTGCGCGTGCATCAAGGCCCGCGGAGTGTCCAAGGCGCGAATCTTTCCATGGTCGATGACTGCCACGCGGTCACAGAGCACCTCCGCCTCGTCCATGAAATGGGTAACCAGCACCACCGTGGCGCCGCGGTCCCGCACCGCGCGCACCAGCTCCCAGGTGGCGCGCCGGGCCTGCGGATCGAGCCCGGTGGTAAGCTCGTCGAGCACCACCAGCTCGGGGCGGTTGACCAGCGCCAGAGTAATGAAGAGCCGCTGCCGCTGGCCGCCGGAGAGATCACCAAAGGCGGTGTTGGCCTTGTCGCTGAGCCCCCACTCCGCAATCAGCCGGTCGGGTTCCTCGGCCTTGGGGTAGAGTGCCGCGAACAGCCGCACCGCTTCCCTGACCCGCAACCGGTCCTGCAGCGCCGCGGCCTGGAGCTGGACACCGATACGGGTCAGCAGCGACCGGCCCCCCAACGCAGGATCTTCACCCAGCACAGTGATGCTTCCGGCATCCCGGCTCCGCAGACCGAGGAGGCACTCGACCACCGAGGTCTTGCCGGCGCCGTTGGGACCGATGATTCCGAAGATCTCTGCCTGTTTCACGTCGAATGAAACGTCGTCCACGGCCACCAGATCCCCGTAGCGCTTAGTAAGCCCCTTGAGCCTGACGACCGATTCCATCGCGCGTCCTTGGAAGGTGACGAAGGCTACCGGTTCGTCCACCGCGCCGCATCCACCGTTCGGTGGATGCCGGAGAGCGCCGTCTCGACTATCGTGGGGGCCATGCCACGAGACCGGTCGCTCCTCTCGATCCTGATGATGCTGGCCTTTCCCGCCTCGTTGCTGGCGCAGGGAGACTCCACCCACGCCGTCCGCGGCGTGGTGCGCGACTCGGCGGGCAAGCCGGTCAAGGACGCCGATGTTTTCCTCCTGGCCACCCTGGAGGGCGCGCCGACCGATTCCGCCGGGCGCTTTCTCTTTCGCACCGCCGCGCGCGGCCCTGCCATCCTCGTGGCGCGGAAGATCGGCTTCACTCCGCTGCGGCTCGACGTGACGCTGCCGCTCACCGAGTCGCTCACCCTCACTCTGCACGGACAGCCGGTGGCGCTGGAAGAGATCACCGTATCGGCCGGCACCTACATCGCGGGCGAGGAGCGCGGCGCCCAGCTCACCCCGCTCGAGGTGGCCACCACCCCCGGCACCACCGCGGATATCGGCCGCACCATCCAGACCCTGCCCGGCGTCCAGAGCGTCGACGAGGGCAATGCCCTGTTCGTACGCGGTGGGGACTATCTCGAAACCAAGGTCTTCGTCAACGACGCGCTGCTGCTCAACGGCTTCCGGTACGACAGCCCGACCGGGACCTTCTCCAATACACCCAACGCCTTCCTCCTCGACGGCATCTTTTTCTCTTCCGGCGGCTTCGGCGCGCGGTTCGGCAACGCCCTCTCCGGGGTGGTGAGCCTCCGCACCCTCGGTCGCCCCCCGAAGAACACCGGCACCCTGAGCGTCGGACTCGCCGCCCTCTCGGCCGCCGGCGCCTGGGCCGCCGGACCCACCTTGGGATTCCGGGGTACGGTCACCCGGTTTTCGACCCGGCCGATCTTCTGGCTGAATGGCACACCGAGGGACTACCACCCCGCGCCCAACGGCAGCGACGCCAGCGTGAGCGCCATCTGGTCCTACCGCTCCACCGGCGAGCTCAAGTTCTTCGCCATCAATCAGCAGAGCCGGCTCGGCCTGACCCAGGATCTCCCGACCGGAAGCGGGACCTATACCAATCGGAACAGCAATTCGATCGGGATCCTTTCCTGGCACGACGTATTCGGGAATTTCTCCCAGACCGCGAGCCTCGCCGTGGGCGCCCGCCGCCAGGGGGAAGGTTTCGGTGATTTCAACCTCGACATCGACAGCGACCTGATCCACCTTTTCACCTATGCCGGCTACGATGCCAGCGACCGCCTGACCCTGCGCGCCGGTGGCGAGTGGGAGCATGTGGCGGGGCGGTTTTCCGGCAAGAAGGGCATCGTCATCGACTCGCGCGCCACCGACGACCGCCTGGCAGCCTTCATCGAGGGCGACTGGAGGGCCACCGCCCGGCTGAAGGTGACGCCGGGCCTCCGCACCGACCGGTCGCGCCTCTCGGCGCAACGGAGCTGGGATCCGCGCCTTGCCGCGGCCTGGCTCGTCGGCACCCATGCCACCGTGACCTTGGCCGCCGGGAGCTACCACCAGGTGCCGGAGCCGCTCTTCTTCGATGCCGTGTTAGGTCGCCCCGGCCTCCCGCCCATGCGGGCCGATCAATTGGTGGGCGGCTTCCAGCTGGGCGAGGGAGAGCGCATCCTCCGGATCGAGCTGTACGGCAAACGATATTACGACCTGGCCCAGATGGATCGCGACAATCGCGTAGTCCCCGGGGGCACCGGCACATCGCACGGCCTCGATTTCTTTCTCAAGGGGGAGGGGCCCTGGAAGATCAAGGGCCGCATGGCCTACAGCTACATCCGGGCGCGGCGCACCGACCCCAACAGCGGCATCGTCGCCCCGGCGCCGGCGGACATCACCCACGCGGTGACGCTGGTGCTGGAGCGTCCGATCACCCCGAACACGACCTCCGGAATCGCCGTCCACTACGCTACGGGACGCCCCTACACTGAGGTCCTCTCGGCCGATTTCGACCCGACCCGCAACACCTACGTGCCGACCTTCGGGCCCCCGATGGGAAGCCGGGTGCCGGTGCTCTTCCGGATCGACGCAAATCTCTCCCGCATCGTCTCGCTGGGCCCCAAGGCGTTTGCGGTGCTCTACGCTTCGGCAAACAACCTCCTCGACCGGAAGAACATCTATCAGTACACCTACACCCGCGACTACACCCAGCGGATCGAGGTGCCCAGCCTGTTCAACCGGTCATTCTATTTCGGCGCCACCCTTTCGACCCGCTGAGGCCGTCATGCCATTCATTCGCAAGTACGCCCTGCTGCTGCTGCTGACCCTCGCCCCGAGCCCTGCTCCGGCGCAGGGGGCCCCTGACCCTCTGCAACTGGCGGATTCGCTCCGCAAGGAAATCGACGCGGCATCGCTCGCCGGCAGCCGGCCACGGATCGATGCGGCCCGGCGCCTCCTCGAGCGGGCCATCACGCTGTTCCCTAAGGACGGGCTCCTGCTTCACTACAAGGCGTATACGATGTACCGGAGCCTGCAGATCCGGTCCGAGGAGCTCCCCGCGGACACCAAGGCCTCCTTGCTCGACGAGGCCATCAGAACGTTCGACGAGTCGGGAAAGCTCACCCCGCTCGCCGAGTCCCACGCGCTCCGCTGGTCGCTGCTCGGACAGTCGATCACCGATGCTGGCTCCGCCATGGCGGTCATGTCCACCATGCAGGGTGAGCTCGCCCAGGCGCTCCGGCTCGGCAAGGACAACCCCCGGGTCTGGCTGCTGCAGGGGCAGAGTGCTTTCTTCACTCCCGCGCAATGGGGCGGCGGCGCCGGGGCGGCGCTCGAGCACCTGACCAAGGCGGAGTCGCTTTTCAAGACCGATCATCCGGCCAAAGGAATGCCCGACTGGGGCCGAGCGGAGGTCTACGCCTGGCTCGGCATCGTCCACCAGAAACTCGGGCATGCCGACGAGAGCCGGAAGGCGTATCAGGAGGCGCTGCGCATCGCGCCGGGATACCTGTGGGTGAAGGAAGAGTTGCTGCCGGGTCTGGAGCGGGGGGCCCAGCCGTTTCCGGAGGTACCGTAGGAACGAGCGCCGGCAGGGGGCGCTCCGCTACCGGCCCAGCCCCGCCGGCGCCCTCGCACGCCCCACTGCTCCGGCCAGCGCGAGCAGCGCCAGGGCGTAGGGCATCACCAGGAAAAGCTGATAGGGCACCGAAAGCCCCATCGCCTGGAAGGCGTACTGCAGCGCGTTGGCGCCGCCGAAGAAGAGTGCCGCGAGCAGCACACCCACCGGGTGCCATCGGCCCAGCACCACGATTGCAATCGCAATGAACCCCCGCCCCGCGGTCATTTTCTCCGCGAACGTCCCCACCTGCGCCAGCACCAGCGTCGCTCCGGCCAGCCCGGCGAGCGCACCGCCCCCAAGCGTCGCGAGGGTTTGCACCCGGCGAACCGGCACGCCCGAGGCTCGCGCCGCCTCCGCTGATTCCCCGGTGGCGCGGAGGGCCAGCCCCCACCAGCTCCGGAACAGGAACCACCAGGCAATCGGCACCAGCACCCACCCGACGTAGGTCAGCGCCGGCTGCTCGAACAGCGCGGGGCCGATGACCGGAATGGCCCGGAGGCCGGGAATCGGGACCGCGCCCATGGTCGGGAGCGAGAGCCCCGGCCCACCCGATCCGAACGCTCTCCTATAAATGGCGCCGGTGAGCCCCACCGCCAGCAGGGTCACCGCGGTCCCGGTGATGATCTGATCCGTCCTGGCGCCGATGGCGGCGGCGGAGAAGAGACCGGCCATCGCCACCCCCGCGAGCACCGCCGCCACCACGCCAAGCCACGGACCGCCGGCCGCGGCCCCGATCGCCGACGCCAGCGCCCCGGCGAGCATCGCCCCTTCGACACCCAGATTGATGACGCCGGCGCGCTCGTTGATCATTTCCCCCGTCGCCGCCAGGAGGAGCGGCGTCGAGATCCGGACCGCAGCCGCAAGGAAGCCGGTGAGAATCGCTCCGCCGTCGCTCACGCCGCTTCCTCCGCGGCGAGCCCCGCCACGCTCCGTTCCGTCGCGCGGCGCGCCAGCACCTCGGCCAACAGAATCACCAGGATGATCACCGCTTCCGCCACCGATACCGCTACCGCCGGCACCCCCGCCTCGCGCTGCATGCCCTGGGCACCGGCCTCCAGCGCCCCGAACAGCAGCCCCGTCGCGATGACGCCGAGCGGATTGAGCCGCGCCAGCAGCGCCACGGCAATGGCGGTGAACCCGTATCCGGGAGAGAGATTCTGGAACAGCCGGTAGGTAACGCCGGAGATCTCGATCCCGCCCCCCAGCCCGGCAAAGGCACCCGACCAGAGCAGCGCCCCGGCAATGACCCGCTTGACGGGGATCCGTCCGCTCACCTCTGCCGCCCGGGGCCCCAATCCCACCGCCCGAAGCCGGAAGCCCCAGGCCGTCCGGGTGAATAGCAGCCAGAGTGCCACCGCCAGCAGCAGCGCCACGCCGAGACCGGCGTGGAGCCGGCTGTCATGCAGCAGCGGCAGCCGCGCCGCCTCGGCGATCGGATCGCTTTCCGGGTACACCCGGCGGGCTTCCTGGAGCGGGCCGGTAACCGCGTAGCTCACCGCCGCTTCCGCGACGAAGTTGAGCAGCAGCGTCGAGATGACCTCCAGCACGCCGAACCGGAGCTTGAGCAGCACCGGGACCCCGATCCACACCACGCCCGCCACCGTCGCCGCCACCCACACCGCCCCGACCGCCACCGGCGCCGGCCACCCGACGGCGTGCACCCCCACCCAGGTGGCGGCGATGGCCCCGGCGTAGAACTGCCCTTCGGCGCCGATGTTGAGCGCGCCGGCGCGGAACGCGAGCGCCACGCCGAGCCCGAGCACGATGAGGGGGACGGCCCGCACCAGCGTGGCCGAGCTGAGGGCGTACCACGAGCCGAACGCGCCGCGCCACAACGCGCCCAGCGAGAGCGCCGGATCATAACCCGCGAGGCCGAGTCCCAGAGCAAGCACCAGGAAGCCGGCCGCCAGCGCCAGCGCGCCGACCACGAGTGGGCGGCCGAGGAGTTTGCTCACCGCTGGCCCCGCCGCACACCCAGCATCATCTCCCCCACCACCCGCCGGTCCGCGCCGCGAGGCGCCTCGCTCACCCGGCCGGCGTGCACCACCACCACCCGGCGGCCCAGCTCGAGCACCTCGTCGAGGTCGGTTGAGTAGACGATCACCGCGACACCTTCGGCGGCCGCCGCACGCAACCGCTGGTGCACCTCTAGGGTGGCCTGGATGTCGAGCCCACGGGTCGGGTTCTCGGCGACCAGCACCACCGGCCGCCGTTCCAGCGCCCGCGCCAGCACCACCTTCTGCTGGTTGCCGCCGGAGAGCGTCGCGGCGGGCGCGTCCGGTCCGGCGGCGCGGATTCCGAAGCTCGCGAGAAGCTCTCCGGTGCGGGCGCGGGCCGCGTTCCAATCGAGCCGGACTCCCCTGGCCCAGCGCGGGTCCTCGCTCAAACCGAGCACCATGTTCTCGGTGATCGAGAGGGCGGGCACCAGCCCCTCGGTGGTTCGATCTTCCGGCACGAAGGAAACGCTGCCCGAAACCCCCTGCCCCGCCGCGATCGCGCCCAACAGCTCCCGCTGGCCGTTCCCCTCGACCGCGGCCACCCCGATCAGCTCGCCGGCGTAGATCGGGACCTCGCTCAGCCGGGTCACCGGTGGCGCGGTCCCCGGCGCGCCTCGCGGCACCACGGGCGGGGCCGGGAAATTGCGCCGCGCGGCGCCGATCATCGCTTCAGCGAGGCTCTTCTCGGTCTGGCCCGCCACCGGAGCGGAGAGCGTTACCCCGCCCTGCCGCAGCACCGTCACCCGATCCGCCGCGATCAGGACCTCCGGCAGTTTGTGGGTGATGAGTGCCGCGGATCCGCCCGCGGCCACGAACTCCCGCACCAGCGCCAGCAGCTCTTCCACCTCGCTCGGCGCCAGCACCGCGCTGGGCTCATCCAGCAGGAGAATCCGGGCGCCGATGGCCAGCGCCTTCACGATCTCCAGTCGCTGCCGGAGGGCCACTGAGAGCCGCTCCACCCGGGCACCCGGTTCCAGGCCCTCCATCAGCCGCCCGGTCACGCCCCCGGTAGCCCACCGGCCCGGCGTTTCCGATCCCTTCCCCACCGCCAGCGCGATGTTCTCACGAACGGTGAGCGCCTCGATGCTGGTGAAGTGCTGATGCACCATTCCGAGACCGAGCGCCATCGCCTCGCGCGGAGAACGCAGCACCACCCGCCGGCCGCCGATCCGGATCTCGCCGGAATCGGGCCGGATCATCCCGTAGGCGATGTGCATGAGCGTGGACTTGCCGGCGCCGTTCTCGCCCAGCAGCGCATGGACCTCCCCTGGATGCAACGTGAAATCGGCCCCGCGCAGCGCGTGCACGGAGCCGAACGACTTGCTGATGCCCGAGAGCTCCAGGACCGGAGCTTCGCTCATGTCCGCTCGTTGAATCCGACTCAGAGGCCCGTCGGGTGGTCGTGAAACTCCCATGGAATCCCGAATTTCGTGGCGACGTGCTCCGCCAGCGCCTTCACTCCCACCGTCTCCGTGGCGTAATGCCCGGCGTAGATGGCGTTGACGCCCAGCTCCATCGCGTCGAAGTAGGTGTGGTGGGCGCCTTCACCGGTGAGGTAGGTATCGAGCCCCGCGGCGCGCGCTGCGGCGATGCGGCCCCCGGCGCCGCCGGTAATGATGCCCACCCGCTCCGCCATCGCCGGTCCGCCGGGAATCAGTCGGGCCTTGCTGCCCAGGAGGAGCTCCACCCGCGCCACCAGGGATTCCCGTGGTACCGCCGGCTCGAGCCTTCCCTGCACCCCGATCGGGGTGCCCCTATAGGTGTCGAACGGCTCGACCCATCCGAGGCCCAACTGGCGCCCCAGGACGTGGTTGTTTCCGACTTCCGGATGGACGTCCAGCGGGATGTGTGCGGAATAGAGGGCGATTTCGCGATCCAGCAGCGCCCGGACCCGCCGGTAGCGCGGCCCGGTGAGGGGGATGTTGCCGGCCCAGAAGAGCCCGTGATGGACCAGGAGGAGGGCGCCCTCCTCGGTCCCGGTGATGGTTTCGAGGGAAGCATCCACCGCCGCGACGATCCGGCCCACTTCACCGAACCGGTTTTCCACTTGGAGTCCGTTGAGCGCCTGCTCCGCGTCGGGCACCTCGCGGATCCGGAGGTACTCGTCGAGGTACGCGGTGATCGTGGCGAGCGGTACGGGGCCGGTCACCCCGTAAGGATAACCCGCCTACCCATCGGCGCGGAGCGCCTCCGTCGCGGCCACGCGGGAAACCCGCCGCGCCGGTAGCCACGCCGCAATCCCGGCCACCGCGAACAACAACAGCGGAACCCCGAAGAAGGTCAGGGGGTCAAGGGCCGGCACCCCGAAGAGGAGCCCACCCACGAGGCGCGCCAGGAGCACGGCCACCAGCAGCCCGACCGCTCCACCCCACACTACCAGCCGGAGTCCGCCGCCGGTGAGCATCCGCACCATCGCGCCCGCGTCGGCGCCCAGGGCCAGGCGGATTCCCACCTCGCGGGTGCGCTGCGCTACGGAATACTGGACCGTCCCGTAGAGCCCGATCCCCGCCAGCACCATCGCCAGGGCGGCCAGCGCCCCGATCACCAGCGCGGCGAGTCGGATCGGAAGCCGGACGACGTCGAGGTGGCGCGCCATGGTGCGCACGTCGACGGAGATGATCTCTGGGTCCATTGATTGGGTCGCCCGAACCATCGCGGTGGTCAGCCGGTCAGCATCTCCCGACGTCCGAGCCAGGTACCAGACGCTGGACGAGCGCGCCTGCGCCAGGGGCAAGTAGATCCCCGAGCGGGGATCCTCACCGATGCTCCGGATCTTGGTGGTGGCCACGACCCCCACCACCTGGTAATCCCGGTCCCTGTTCCGGGTGATGTGTTTGCCGAGCGGCTCCTGTCCCGGCCAGAGCCGCTTGGCCAGTGCTTCGTTGACGATGATGACCCTGGGCGCCCCGTCGGCGTCGGCTGGGGTGAAATCCCGGCCCCGGAGCAGCCGGATGCCCGCCGCCGCAAAGAAACCGCTGTCCACCACGGCGAGATCGGCGTCGAAACCCTCCCGTCCCGCGGGCGGCTGAACGCCCGGCGTGTTCACATCGGTGTTCTGGGTGTTGACCAGGGTGAGGGGCAGGTTGTCGATCATCCCCACCGCGGTCACCCCAGGCAACTCACGAAGGCGGGCCGCCAATTGCCGCTCGGCGAGCAGGAGCCGGCCCTCCGCGTACCTCGTCGGCGGGAATGACACCTCCATCAGGCCAGCCGGCTCCCGTCCGAATCCCGGGTCGACCGCGCGCACCGACTCGAGGCTCCTCAAGAACAACCCCGCCCCCACCAGAAGGACCATGGACACCGCGACCTGCGCCACCACCAGGGCGTGCCGGAGCGCCAGCCTCCCTCGGCCACCGCCCCCCGCCGACTCGTCGCGGAGTGTCGTCGCGAGATGTGGGTTGCTCGCCCGGAGTGCGGGCATCAGGCCGAAGAGGATACCCGCCGCCACCGAAACGGCCGTGGCAAAGAGCAGGGCCCGCGCGTCGAGGCCGAGTTCCAGCGTAATGGGGAACGGCAGCGGGAGGTCCGCGGTGGTGAGAATCCGCGCAACCAGCGCGGCCACTCCAAGGCCACCAGCGCCGCCCAACGCGCCCAGCAGGAGAGTTTCCGTAAGGAGCTGAGCGACCAGGCTGCCCCGCGTTGCGCCGAGGGCCAGCCGGACAGCGATTTCCTTGCGCCGATCCACCGCGCGGGCCAGGAGGAAACTCGCGAGGTTGGCGCAAACGACCAGCAGCACCAGCCCCACCACGGTGAAGAGAAGTCCCGCGATGGGATAGAGGAGCTGATCCACGGTGGGAAAGAGGATCACCTGCCGGGTGGGAATCAGCTTGAACGTATCACCGCTCTTCCATTGATCCGGCACGATCTTCCTGAGCTCGGCGGCAACCCCCGCCGCGGCCGCGGCCCCTGCAGCCACCGTCGCGCCCGGCCGCAGCCGGCCCTTGACGAACAGGCTGTGGTAGCCCCGGCTCTGCAGTTGATCGTCGTCCGCTGGATTCAGGTGGTTCACCATCATCATCGGAGCGTAGAAGTCGGGCGACAGCCCGCGCAGGTTACCGTGATACTCGGCCGATACCACTCCCACGATGGTGTAGGCCCGGCCGTTCATTTCGATGGGGCGGCCGAGCACCGAGGGGGCGCCGCCGAAGGCCCGCCTCCAGTAGCCGTCGCTCAACACGACTACCGGATGGCCCCCTGGTGAAACATCGTCTTCGGGCCCGAGCAGCCGGCCGAGCGCCGGCCGGATACCGATCAGAGGGAAGTAGTTGCCGGTCACCAGCTCACCCTGGGCGCGGGAAGCCACGCCGTCCTTCATCACCTGTGAGAAGGTGAAGCGGGTCGCGGCCAGCTGGGAGAACACCTGCGTGGTGCCCCGCTCGAAGTCCCGGAAATCCGGGTAGCTGAACGCGTTGAAGCCGAAGTCGGCGCTGGACTCGTAGACGTCGGTTACCTCTTCCACCGCCCGGATCGGGGAGCGGCGGAAGATGACGGCATTGACGAGGCTGAATACCGCCGTCGTGGCGCCGATACCCAGGGCCAGAGAGAGGACGGCGATGAGGGTGAACCCTGGGCTGGCGATTAGCCGGCGGATGGCGTAGCGAATGTCCGGCAGTACTCGCGACATCGGGCGGTTGCCTCGGCGTGGTAGCGGGATTGGGGTGGGAGGGGAGGGACTGAAGTCGGCGAGCCCGAATTCCCGGGCCAGCTCTTCGGCCGAATGCCCCGCGCCGAGGCCGTCTTCGAAGTGGGTCACCAGCTCCTCGAAGACCTCGTTCCGCCGGGCGTCATCAAGGCGTGCGGCTGCCAGCACCCGGGCAATCGCCGCGGCGGCATCCAGCGGCAGCCCCCTCATCCGGGCCCGGTGCTCGATTTCGAGGGCGTCGATCCGGGTGGCGCCCACCGTCACACCTCCGAATGCCGGGCGCCAAGGAGCCCGAGGCCGGTCATCGCAGTCACCAATCGCCGCCATTGCGACTGCTGCGCGCGGAGAAACTCCGCGCCCCTGGGTGTGACGGCGTAATACTTCCGGCGCCGGCCGGAGGTAGCCTCCCGCCACTGGCTCTTGAGGAGACCCTTCGCTTCCAGGCTGTAGAGGAGTGGGTACAGAGTGGACTGTCCCATCGCCAGCACCCCGTCGGTGCGGCGGGACAGCGCCTCGACCAGTTCGTAGCCGTACATCTCCCGCTGCTTGAGCAGCCGGAGCACCGTGACCGGTCCCGCGCCCCGCATGAGTTCCCGTTCGATGCGCATCTGGCTCCCTGGCTCCCTAGCCCTTCCTCACATACTATGCCTCACACAGCATACGGACCCGCCGGCCGGTGGGTTTCAGGCCTTCCGGCCACCTCAGGGCACGCTGCAGTCGAACACCGGCGTCGCGATCGCCAGTTCCCAGGTCGGGCCGGTCGGGCCCTCGAAAAGCGTCACCAGCTGCCGATTACGCATTATCACAAACTGCGTCACCCCCTCGAGTAGCTTCCAAAGGCCGATCTCGGTATCTCCGTCCTTGATAAGCCCCGACCGGCGCTCGACGTAGTGCTTCTGGTCGACCGCCAGGCTGTACACCGCGTCGAAGTATGCCTGAGCCGCCGGCTCGGTCCTGAAGGCCAGCGTGGTTCCCGTGACGGAACTGCCGTCGGGCGCCTGATAGCCCGCCTCGATGGCGTCGTTGATCACTTCGTTCAGCGCTTCGGGCACCGTCCGGAGGGATTTCCGTTCGAAGCGCCCGCGCCGGCAGGAGGTGTGGTCGATGAGTGGGCCGCTCGACGGCGTGACTCGCTGCTGGGCGATGGCCGGCGGGGCGTGGACCGCCTTGATGAAATCCGCGCCGCTGCAGCCCCGGCCCTCGAGCCCCTCGGTGAACGCGTCGATCCGCTGCCCGCCCGATCCGTGAGCCTGGGACTGAAACCATTCCACCCCGAGCGGGTCGCGCATATCGCGGAGGGCGGCCACCGCCTCGTTCACATCCCCGGTTTCGAGGTAGCCTTTGGCGTCGGCATTGCGGGTCCATTGTCCGGCAAGACAGTCCGCGCCGAGCTCCACCTCGAGCGTCCACTTCCCGCTCAGCGGCCCCAGCTCACCCCGCAGATCCTGCACGAGATGCCCCCACTCATGCGCCACGACGAACGCCGCGGCAAAGTCCCCCTTGTTCTTCCATAAATCCTGGAGGAGCTCCCGGTCGTAGTAGATGTGCCGGTCCGCCCGGCAGTACCGCGCGTTGTTTTTCTGGGGCGGGCAAGCCAGAGAGAGCAGAGAGTACGGCCCCACGTCGACCGGCGGCCGGTACATCGTGCCGAGCGTCGAGCTCCAATAGGTGTTGATGAGGCGCCGGCTCGCGGCAACGAGCGAATCCAGGTTCGGCCAGTTGTCCCGGAGCAGGCTCCCGGCGGGCTTCCCCGCCCCGAGCGAGAGCGCGCCCGCCAGCACGATCGCGACGACCGCGAGGGTGCGCGCATGGCGGATCGCGTTCCGGATCAACGCCACCTGCGCCTCCACCCGGGCCCGATGCGCGGGGTCGCTTTCGCGGGCCGCGCGCTGCTTGAGCAGGGCCAGCTGTACCTGCCGGTTGTGTAGTGCCGCCAGGTGGAGGCAGCGGCCCAGCCGTCCGCTCAGCAGCAGCCGCAAATAGGCGAGCTGACGGCCCCAGAAGCTGTCCAGTAGCGCGGCCTCCTCGGCTGACACGACGCCGGACTCGACCTCTCCCGCGAGCTCGGAACGAAGCGCCCTCCGCTCCCTCGTGAGCGAGAACAGACCGATCGCCACGAGAAGGATCAGAGGAAGGAGCACCGCCACCCACGCCCGGTAGTGGCCCTCGGACCCGCCGAGCGCGTTCCCGTGGGCCAGGATTCGAAAGAGGCCGTTGAGCAGGGTGGCGCCCGCCAGTCCCAGGAGCGCCCAGAGCACCTCGGCCAGTCGTCCCCGGGCGTCGAACGCGGCGCCGATCCCCAAACCGGCCACGGCGGCAAAGACTCCGTGGGAAAGCCCCCCTGCCGCGGCGTTGAGCGCGGCCTGCAGCGGGGGGTGCCCCACTTGAAGGGCGATGAGGTTTGCGGTCTGGAGCTCGCGCACCAGGGTCTCTCCGGTGCTGTACCCCAGCCCCACGGCAATGCCGTAGATGATGCCGTCGGTGAGATCGCTGAACTCCGACCACCCCCGGAGCCGGGCCACCGCCGAAAAAATTCCGATCCCGACCAGCAGGGAGACCAGCTTGGTCGCTTCGACCGCGAACGCCCCCCGCCAGATCGGAACGGTGAGCGCCTCGGAGCCCACGAAGAGCTCGGCCACGCAGGCCCCCAGCAAGCCGAGCAGGAAGACCATGGCCAGGGCCCAGACCGGCTCCCGCTCGTTGACGTCCACGAACCGGACAAAGGTCAGGTAGATCCAGGCGACCCCGAGGGTGATCAGGATCTCGCCCAGATAGCCGGCCGGCATGGAGACCTCCTTCTCCTCGGGGCTGCATCTCGATTGATCGGGGGTTGAACAGGGAGAACTTACGCGTTGCGCGGGAAACCGTTAGCCGTCCTAGGGCAGTGCTTTCAGCGTCCCCGCCGCGAGAGAATCCGCCGCCGCCTTGACCCGGGCCTTGAGCGCCGGCGGCACCCGGCCCTCCAACGCCGGATTCGGCTCGTAGCGAAGCACGCCCCCCGCGAGCCCGAAGGACTCGACCCGGGGCGAAAAGTGCCCGGCCTTGACCTCGAGCGCGATCGCGAGGAAGGCCTTCGGCAGGTCGATCACCACCGACGCGATCACCCGCTCCGGCGCCAGCGCGCTCTGATCCGCATTGGCCCCGAACGCGTACACCCCGGGGCTTTCCTTGACGGCCTGGAACAGACCGAGGGCCGCCTGGTCGGCGTTGTGGTGGAGCATGTCCACCCCGAGGCGGATCATCGCCAGGGCCGCTTCACGCCCCGCGGCCACATCGTCGAAAGTATTGAGGTAGGCGACCCGGCTCTCCACCGCGGGATTCACCGCCTTCGCTCCATTCACCCACCCGTCGTAGCCGCGCTTGATCGGGGGCAGCTCGATCCCGCCGACGAATCCGATCTTGTTGGTCCGGGTCATTCCGCCCGCCACCATTCCGGCGAGATAGGTCCCCTCTTCGATCCCGAACACCATCGGCACCACGTTGCCGGTGGCCGAAACGCGCTCTCCCGAGGTAACGACGAATATGGTCTTGGGGTATCTGGTCCCGATCCGCTCGGCGGGGCCCTGGAACTCGAAGCCGTGCCCGAACACCAGATTGTAGCCTTGGGCGGCGTAGGTGCGGAGCGCCTCTTCCTGCTCACCCGGGGTCCGCGCCTCGACGTGGCTCACCTCCGCCTTGAGCGAATCGCGGATCAGGTTGAGTCCGCGAAAGGCGCCGGAGTTCCACGCCGCGTCCGCCACCGAGCCGGGGGTGATCAGCGCCACCCGGAATCCGGCGGACCCTTGGGGTTTCTCGGCGCAGGCGGAAAGGAGGATCAGTAGGGCGGCGGCGAGCCCTCGGGGACCGCACACCCGCTAACCGCCCACCACCACCGGTTCACCGTCGACGGGCGACACGCTCTCCATCTTGACCCCGCCGTTGACCCGTCCTCCTTCCTGGATCAGCAATCGGGGCGTCGCGACGTCACCGTGCACCACCGCGGAAGTCTGGAGCTCGACCCGTTCGGTGGCGGTGATGCAGCCGTGTACCCGGCCGCCGATCACCGCTTCCCGGGCGGCGATGTCGCCTTCGACGATCCCCCCCTCGGAAAGGAGAACCTGATCGCCGGCGTGCACGTTGCCGATGACCCGTCCTTCGATTCGGATCACGCCGGCCGCCTGCAGGTCCCCGGCGATGGTGAGATCCTTCGCGACGATCGAGAGGCCTCCCTGCCCGTCCCGGGCAACCCTACGTCGTTCGGTCGGCGGTGCCGCGGTGGTCTGCGGAGCGGAAAAGATTCCCATCAGCGTTCCTCCTTCACCATCGTGCCGGGGTCGATCGATACGCCGTTGTGCCGGATCTCGAAGTGGAGATGCGGAGCCGAGGACCGGCCGGTGTTGCCGCTGCGGGCGATGACCTCGCCGGCGCGGACCCGCGACCCCTGTACCGCCAGGATGCGGGAGAGATGCCCATACA
>JBGPEJ010000021.1:0-21684 GCA_041482775.1 Gemmatimonadota bacterium
CCCCGTGGTTCCGGGAGACCAGCTGCGCTGCGAAGTGGACATGATCCAGTTCCGCGGTCGCACCGGCCGACTCAAGGGCGTCGCCTACGTGAACGGCCAAGTGGTGGCGGAAGCCGAAATGCTCGCCCGCATCGTGGACCGATGAGCGCCATGATTCATCCCAGCGCGCTGGTGAACCCCGGGGCCGTCTTGGGCCGGGACGTCGAAGTCGGTCCGTTCTCCATCATCGGCCCGGGGGTGTCGGTCGGCGACTGCTGCCGGATTGGCCCCCATGTCACGCTGGAGAAGAATGTCCGGCTCGCGGCCCGGGTCCGGGTGGGGCAGGGCAGCATCCTCGGCGGCGATCCCCAGGACCTCAAGTATCAGGGCGAGGAAAGCTGGGTCGAGGTCGGCGAGGATACTGTCATCCGGGAGTATGCCACCATCAATCGCGGCACCGCGGCCTCGGGGGTCACCCAGGTGGGGGCGCGCGCGCTGATCATGAGTTATGTCCACCTGGCCCACGACTGTCACGTCGGGAACGGCGTGATCATCGCCAACAGCACCCAGCTCGCCGGCCACGTCACCATCCACGACCGGGCGACCCTGTCCGGCCTGGTCGCGGTGCACCAATTCGTGACCATCGGCTCGTTCGCCTTCGTGGGGGGGATGTCCGGAGTCCGGCAGGACGTACCTCCGTACGTCAAGGCGGCCGGGAATCCGGTCGAGCTCTACGGCCTCAATTCGATCGGCCTCGAACGCGCCGGTTTTTCGGCGGAGACCATCGCGGCGCTCAAACGGCTCTATCGACTGTTCTTCAATTCCGAGCTCAACTTTTCCCAGGCCATCGATCGGGCGCGCAGCGAGCTGCCGCCGCTGCCGGAGGTGGAGCGCTTCCTCGAGTTCGTTTCGAGCTCCCAGCGCGGCGTTCCGGCCTGATGCCCCGGCTCCCCATCGGCGTGATCGGCGTCGGAGCGCTCGGATGCCATCACGCCAGGCACCTCGCGGCCGCTGGCGAGGCAACGCTGGTGGGGATCCACGATATCGACCCGCTGCGGGGAGCGGAGGTCGCCGGCGCCTGCGGCACCCGATTCTTCCCCGATCTGGACGCTCTGCTGGCGGAAGTCGAGGCGGTGACGGTGGCGGTTCCCACCCACGCCCACGCCGAAGTGGGGCTCCGGGCGCTCGAGCGGGGATGCGCCGTGCTGATGGAGAAGCCGCTGGCCGGCACGCTGGAAGACGCCGACGCTCTGGTGGCGGCGGCGGAGCGGGGTGGGGTGCCGCTGCAGGTGGGCCACGTAGAGCGATTCAATCGCGCGGTGCGCGCCGCCCGACCCTACCTGGCCGATCCCCGCTATCTCGAGAGTGACCGTCTGGCACCCTTCCAGCCCCGGGGTACCGACGTCGCGGTGGTGCTGGACTTGATGATCCACGACCTCGATCTGATTCTGCACCTGACCGGCGGGATCGAGGTCTCCGATGTCCGCGCCAGCGGCATCGCGGTGCTCTCCCCTCTCCTCGATATGGCCAACGCGCGGGTCGAGTTCGCCTCCGGCGCGGTGGCGAACGTCACCGCCTCCCGGGTTGCACGGGAGCGGGTGCGCCGGCTCCGGATCTTCCAATCCAATGGCTACCTCTCGCTGGACCTGGGTGAGGGTCGCGGTGAATTCATGCGGCTGCGGGAGGGTTGGCGCGAGTCGGGAGGGGCCACCCTCGCCGCCATCGTGGAACAGGTACCGCTCGAGGCCCCCGCGGCGGATGCGCTGGCCCTCGAGCTCGAGAGCTTCGTTCGGGCGGTGCGGGGAGACGCCGAAACCGTCGTGACCGGCGGGGAAGGGAGGGCGGCGCTCGCGCTGGCCCTCCGGGTCACCGAAGCCGTGCAGCGCGCCCCGGCGTCTCTGCCGGGCCGCTAGGCGGGGCGGAGGGTGTCCCGGGTGCCGCCGCGAGTCTTCCTCTCCGCGGGCGAGCCCTCCGGGGACCTCCACGGAGGCCCCGTCGTCACGGCGCTCCGAGACCGCCTCGAAGGGGTGGCCATCGACGCTCTGGGGGGCCCGCGGATCGCCGCGGCCGGCGCCACGATCCGGCACCCGATGGAACGCTACACCGTCCTGGGCTTCGTCGAGGTGCTGAGCAAGGTGCCGGAGCACCTTCGGCTGCTGCGCTCCTTGGAGCGGGACTTCCGCGCGGGGCGGTACGACCTGGCCTTGCTGATCGACTACCCCGGTTTCCACGTGCGGGTGGCCGAGGCGGCCCGGCGGCACGGGGTAAAGGTGCTGTACTACATCGCACCCCAGTTGTGGGCCTGGCGCCCGCAGCGGGCCCGGCGGCTGGGCGCAGCGGTCGACCGGCTCGCCGTGGTGCTCCCGTTCGAACCGGCGTTCTTTGCGCGCCACGGGATCCCGGCGGAGTATGTGGGCCACCCCCTGCTGGACCGCCCGGCCGCCCCGGGGCGAAGAGCGGCGCGAGAGGCCCTCGGTATCGATGACGCAGAGCGGGTGTTGGGTCTCTTTCCTGGGAGCCGCCCGCAGGAGGTCGCCCGGTTGTGGGGCCCGTTTCGCCAAGCGGGCCGGGCGCTGCTCGCCGCGCACCACTGTGACCGGGTCCTGGTGGCCGGAACCCCCGAGGGGCGCTATCCCGACGCCGGGGACTTCACCGTGCATCGCGGACCGGCTGTGGAAGTGTTCGCCGCGGCGGACGCGGCGCTCGCCAAATCGGGCACCACCACCCTCGAGGCCGCCCTGGCCGATGTCCCGATGGTGGTAGCCTACCGGGCGAACCCACTTACCGCGTGGGTGGCTCGGCGGCTGATCACTGTTCCATGGATCAGCCTGGTGAACCTGGTGGCGGACCGGCCGGTGGTGCCGGAGCTGATGCAGGACGCGGTGACGCCTGAAGGATTGGCGGCCGCGGTAACCCCGCTGCTCGACCGGGCAGGCTCCGAAGCCCGGGCGCAGCGGGAGGGACTCCGGCGAGTGCGCGAGCGGATGGGCGGAGGGGGTGCCGCGGCACGCGTCGCGGGCATGGCCGCGGAGCTGCTGGAGTGAGGATTCCGGTTTCGCCCCGGGGAGCGGCGCTGCTGGCCGGCCCCTTGGTGTCGCTGCTGGCCCGGACCTGGCGCATCGAGACGGTGCACGAGGAGGCCTGGCGGGAGCTGGCCCGGACCGGGACGCCCCACGTATTCCTGCTGTGGCACGACGCGCTGCTGCCGCTCCTCTGGCACCATCGGGGGCGGGGGGTGACCATCGTGGTCAGCGATGCCCAGGACGGTCGCTACCTCGCGGCGTACGCCGGGCGGATCGGCTACCAGGAGGCCCGCGGCTCGAGCACCCGCGGCGGGGTTCGCGCGCTCATCGGGGCGGTCCACGCCCTGCGGGAGGGCGGCGTGGTAGCCTTCACTCCCGACGGGCCGCGCGGACCGTCGCGAGTCCTCAAGGGCGGGGTGCTGCTTGCCGCCCAACGGGGCGAGGGTGTGGTGGTGCCGCTCCACGCCGCCGCGGATCGGGCCTGGCGGCTGCGGTCATGGGATCGGTTCCTGATCCCCAAGCCGTTCGCGCGGGTTCGCATCGCCTATGGCACGCCCTTCCGGGTCCAGCCCGGCGAGGCGGGGATGGACGCGGCCCGGCTCCGGGCGGAAGCGGAGTTGGCGCGCGCGGTCCGGGAGGCAGCATGGGACGACGGGGCGACGGGCACCGGCTGATTCGGTGGCTCTGGACCAGCCGGCGGGCCGACGCCCGACTGGTCCGGTTGGCCCTGCTTCCGCTTGCCGGCGTCTGGCGGGCGGGGATGGGGCTGCGCAATCTCGCCTTCGACCAGGGGTGGATTCCGGTCCGCGAACTGCCCCTGCCCGCGGTGGCCATCGGGAACCTCTCGGTCGGCGGCTCGGGGAAGACCCCGATCGCGAGCTGGATTGCCGCCCACTACGCGGCCCGCGGGCTGGTGCCGGGAATTCTGCTGCGGGGGCACGGCGGTGACGAAGTCCTGGTCCACCAGCACCAGGTCCCGTCGGCCCGGGTCGTTTCCGATCCCGATCGGCTGGCCGGTGCCGAGCGGGCGCTGGCGCGAGGAGCGCAGGTCCTGGTGCTGGACGACGCCTTCCAGCGGCGCGACGTTTGGCGGGATTACAACATTGCGGTGGTGAGTGCCGACGCCTCCCGCGCGGTGCGGTGGCCCCTTCCGGCGGGGCCGTGGCGCGAGGGGCTGGGGGCGCTGCGCCGGGCGGACGCGGTGATCGTATCCCGCAAGCGCGCCGACCCGGACGCCGCCCTCGCCCTCGCCCACCAGTTGGCTCCGCGGGTGCAGGGGCCGGTCGGAATCGTGCACCTCGGTGTCGGGCGGTACGAGGGGCTGGTCTCCCGGAAGCCGACCCCGACGGCGGAGCTCGAGGGCCGCCGCGTCGTGGCCGCCTCGGCCATCGCCGATCCCGATGCGTTCGTGGCACAGACCAAGGCGACTGGGGCGCAGGTCCAGGTGGCAACGTGGCGGGACCACCACGATTTCCGGGATGAGGATGTGGCGTGGCTGGCCAAAGCCGCGCGCAAGGCGGATTACGTGGTGTTGACCGAGAAGGATGCGGTGAAACTCCGCGACCGCTGGCCGGCCAGCGTGCCCGAGCCGCTGGTTGCGGTGCTCAATCTCACGTGGGAAGACGGGGAGGCCGCGATCACGGCCGCGCTGGACGCGATCGTCACCCCGGTCGACCGGCTCTGACCCCAGCGACGCGACACGACCCGAGCGGAGACATCACTCATGGCACACGCGCCTCCCAAGCACCTCATCGGGCAGGAGAAGGACACCTTCCTCGGTGGGGAGAACCCCTTCGAGTCCATGATGGCGCGGTTCGACGAGGCCGCCCATCACCTGAACCTCGAGCCGGGACTGCGCAAGGTGCTCCGGCACCCCGAAAAGCAGATCATCGTCGCCGTGCCGGTGCTCAAGGACAACGGCGAGGTCGAGGTGTACACCGGGTATCGGGTGCTCTACAACACCGCGCGGGGGCCGGCCAAGGGCGGCATCCGGTTCGATATGCAGGTCACGCTGGACGAGGTCAAGGCCCTCGCGGCATGGATGACCTGGAAGTGCGCGGTGGTGAATCTCCCCTTCGGCGGGTCCAAGGGCGGTGTGATCTGCGACCCGGGCAAGATGTCCATGGCCGAGCTGGAGCGGCTCACCCGGCGCTACACGTCGAGCATCATCGAGATCCTGGGGCCCGATTCCGACGTGCCCGCGCCGGATGTCAACACCAACGAGCGGATGATGGCGTGGATCATGGACACCTACTCCATGCACAAGCGCCACACCGTGACGGCGGTGGTGACCGGCAAGCCGATCCAGATGGGCGGCTCACTGGGGCGCCGCGAGGCCACTGGCCGGGGCTGCATGATCGTAACCCGCGAGGCGCTGAAGCAGCTCAAGATGCCGGTCGCCGGCACCCGGGTGGTGGTGCAGGGCTTCGGCAACGTGGGCTCGATCAGCGCCCAGCTCATGGAAGAGCAGGGAATGAAGATCCTGGCCGTGAGCGACAAGGAAGGCGCGATCTACAACCCGGGCGGGCTGGACATCAAGAAGGTGATCGCCCACGTCAAGAAGGAGCGGTTTCTCCGGAGCTACAAGGAGGCCGAGCACATCGCGAACGCCGACCTGTTCAGCCTCGATTGCGACGTCCTGCTGCCGGCGGCCCTCGAAAACGTCATCACCGACCAGAACGCCGGACGGATCCGCGCCCGGATCATCTGCGAAGGCGCCAACGGCCCCACCAGCGCCGACGCCGATCAGATTCTCCAGGACGCCGGCATTCTGGTCATTCCCGACATCCTGGCCAACGCCGGCGGCGTGACGGTCAGCTATTTCGAATGGGTCCAGGACCGGGGCGGCTACTTCTGGGACGAGGAGACCGTGAACAATCGGCTCGAAAAGATCATGGTCAGCTCCTACCAGGAATGCGCCGTCATGGCGGGCCGCAGCAGCGTCAGCATGCGGATCGCGGCGTACATGGTGGCGATCGACCGGGTGGCGCAGGTGCACCGGCTGCGCGGGATGTATGCCTGAGGGTGAGGAACTCGGGGCTCGGGGCCCGGGGCTGTAGGAGCCGGGCGTGGAAACGGTGCTCCTTGCGGTGGGAAAGCTCCGGCCCTGGTGCCGCGAGGCCTGCGAAGACTATCTGAAGCGGATCCGCCGCTACGGCCCGATCGCCGAGCGCGAAGTTCGGGAGGCCGGCCGCGCCGCGACGCCCGCGCTGAGGCGGCGGGAGGAAACGGCGCGGCTCCAGGCCGCAATTCCGCGCGGGGCCATCGTCCTGGTGCTGGACGGCGGCGGGCCCGCCTGGAGCAGCGAGGACCTGGCTCGGCGCCTCCAGGAGTGGCGCCTGGCCGCTCGGCCGCTGGCGGTGGTCATCGGCGGCGCCTTCGGCCTCGAGTCGGCGTTCGCGCGGGCCGCCGACCACCGGTGGAGCCTTGGCCCGCTCACCCTGCCCCACGAGCTGGCCCGGTTGATCGTCCTGGAGCAATGGTACCGCGCCTGGACGATTCTCCGGGGGGAGCCGTATCACAAGGGTGCCTGACTGGTTCGAGGAATACTTCGGCGAGGAGTACCTCCTCCTCTATCCGCATCGCGACGAGGAAGATGCCGGGCGTCTGGTGGATCTGGTCTGCCGGACCGTCGGCCTGGCGCCGGGATGGCGGGTGCTCGACGTGGCGTGCGGGGCGGGGCGGCACGCCGCTGCCTTCCGAGCCCAGGGAGCGGTGGTCGTGGGGCTCGACCTTTCCCAGCACCTGCTGCAGTATGCCCAGGGCGCCGCGCGAATCCCCGTGATCCGGTCCGACGTCCGCCGGATTCCGGTCCGCGCCGGCCGGATGGACTTGACAGTGAACCTCTTCACCAGTTTCGGCTACTTCGACTCCGACGGGGAACACGCCGGTGCCATGCGCGAGATGGTGGCGACGATCCGGCGACAAGGATGGTTCGCGATGGATTTTCTGAACGCGGCCCGGGTGCCCCGGGACCTCGAAGCGCGCGAGGAGGGGCGGCTGGGAGACCGCCCGGTGCGGATCCACCGGTGGCTCGATCCGGCGGGGGAGTACGTCTTCAAGAGCATCACCACCGCCGACGGCCGGCGCTTCGTCGAGCGGGTGCGCCTCTTCGACCCGCTCGAACTGGAAGGGCTGGTTACCGCGGCGGGCTGCACCGTCCGGCAGCGGCTGGGCGACTACGACGGCGGCGCGCTGACCGAGGACTCCCCCCGGGTGATTCTCGTGGGACAGGTGGCGTGATGCTCCCGATCATCGACACTCCCCTTGGCGACCCGGTGCGAATGCCCGCCCAACGGGCTGCCGCGTGGAATACCGCCTTCGATCCCGCCGTGGTCCCCGCCGCCGGTGCCTCCGCGCTGGTGGCCCGCCTCCGGGCGCCCGGTGCGCTGGTGGTAACCACCGGCCAGCAGGCGGGCCTCTTCACCGGCCCTTCCTACGCCGTCACCAAGGCCTTCTCGGCGCGCGGGCTGGCCCTTGCCCTGGAGCGCCGCTGGGGCCGGCCGGTTGTCCCGGTTTACTGGGTGCCGGGAGACGATCACGACTTCGAGGAAGTGTCCGCGGTTTCCTGGCTGGACGGGGAGGGCCGGCTCGCAACCGCCTCGCTTCCGCCGCGCGCCTCCGACGCCCCGCTCACCCCGATGTGGCGCCAGTTGCTGGGCGACGGCGTAACGGCAGCCCTCGATGCCTTCGAGGCCTCGTTCCCCGCCTCCGACACCCGGGAGGAAACGGTCGCCTGGCTGCGCCGCCATTACCGTCCCGACGCGACGGTGGCGGGCGCGTATGCGGCGGCGCTCGCGGAGCTGCTCACTCCATTCGGCATTCTCTGCGTCGAGAGCACCCATCCGGCGGTGAAGCAAGCCGCCGCGCCCCACCTGCTCCGGGCGCTGGAACAGGCAACCGCCCTCGACCAGGAGCTGGTGTCGGCGGCCGCGGAGCTGATTGCTGCGGGCCGGGACCCCGGCGTCGCCGTTGGCGACGGCGCCTCTCTGGTCTTTCTCGATGGCGCGCTGGGCCGGGATCGACTGGTAACCAGCAAGCGGGGGTTCGTCACCCGCCGAGGGCAATCGATCCTCGGGATGCCGGAGGTGGCCCGGATCGCCGCGGAAGAACCGACCCGGCTTTCGGGGAATGTGCTGATGCGACCGGTCCTGGAGAGCGCGCTGCTCCCTACAGTGGCCTATGTAGCGGGCCCTGGTGAGATGCGCTACCTGGCGCTCGCCGAGCCGGTCTACCAGCGGCTCGGCGTCCCCCGCCAGTTGCCGGTACCACGGTGGGCGGGCTTCCTGCTCGAGGGCCGGGTAACCCGCACGCTCGAAAAATTCGGCGCCAGCCTCGACGATCTGCTGTCCGATGGAACCGCGCTCGAAGCACGGATTGCCCGGCAGGCGCTCCCGGAGGGCGCCGAGCGGGCATTTGCCGGACTGCGGGAGGCCATTGAGCAGAGCTACGAGCCGGTTATTCGCGCCGCCGCCACGGTGGACCCCACCCTGGAACGGCCGGCGGGCACCGCTCGCGGGCAGGCGCTGCATGCGGTGCAGGAGCTGGAGAAGAAGCTTCTGCAGCACGCCCGAAAGCGGGAAGCCACCGAACTGGCTCAGGTGGCGCGGGCCCGCCTGTCGGTCCGGCCGGAGGGAAAGCCTCAGGAGCGGGTCCTCTCCATGGCCGGCTTCCTGGCCCGCTACGGGGGCGAGCTGCTCGGTGCCATCGCCGAACACATCGCGAGTTGGTATGGCCACGCTCTTGAAGCCGCTCCACCAACCCCCTAGACTCGATTCATGGGCCTGCTCGAGCTGGTTCTGCTGGTGGTGCTGCTCATCCCCATCTTCGCGATCCTCACCGACTCGCCGCTGGGTCGGGCGCTGGCCCGGCGGCTCGAGGGCCGGAATGCGCCTCCGCCCGAACTCGGTGAGCTGGCCAAGAAGCTCGATCTCCTCGAAGGCGAAGTGGAGGATCTGTCCCGCGCCGTCGAGACCCTGAAGGAGGAGAATCAGTTCTTCCAGCGACTCCTGGAGGAGGGCGGCGGTCGTCCCCCCTTGCCGCCCACCCGGTCACCCTGAGCGGGCCCCGGCGCGGCGCGCCGGCGCTGGTCGCGGCCGGTATTTTCCTGAGCCGGATCGCGGGGCTGGTCCGGCAGCGGGTGCTCTCCCACTTCCTCGGGCTCACCGACCCGGCGGACGCGTTCGCCGCGGCGTTCCGAATCCCCAACTTCCTCCAGAATCTGTTCGGCGAAGGGGTGCTCAGCGCCTCCTTCATCCCGGTCTACGCCCGCCTGGAGGCCCAAGGCCGCCATGAGGACGCCCGGAGGGTGGCCGGGGCCACTGCGGGGCTCCTGGCGCTCACCGTGGCCATCCTGGTGGCCGTGGGCATCACCGCCGCCCCCTGGCTCCTCGACATTCTCTACCCGGGCTTCGCCGGGGCCAAGCGCGAGCTCGCCCTGCGGCTTACCCGAATTCTGTTCCCGGGCACCGGCTTCCTGGTGCTGTCCGCCTGGTGTCTGGGCATTCTCAACAGCCACCGGCGCTTTTTCCTCTCCTACACCGCGCCGGTGATCTGGAATGCCGCCATCATCGCAGCCACTCTGCTTCCTCCCAGCGGCTCCGCCGGTGAGGCCATCGTCATCTGGACCGCCTGGGGGGCGGTCGCCGGCGGGCTCCTCCAGTTCGCCGTTCAGCTCCCGGCGGTGTGGCGGTTGACCGGCGGGATCCGTCTCTCCCTGGGCCGGGGGGACTCCAACGCCAGGACCGTGCTCCGGAATTTCTTCCCGGCGTTCATCGGACGGGGCGTGGTGCAGATCAGCGCATTCGTGGATTCGATCCTCGCCAGCCTGCTGCCGACCGGCTCGGTGGCGGCCCTGGCCAACGCCCAGACCCTTTACACCCTCCCGGTGAGCCTCTTCGGCATGTCGGTTGCAGCGGCGGAGCTGCCCGAGCTTTCCGCGCTCGCCGGCGGGTCGGACGCCCACCCGGCGCTGCGCGAGAGGATCCAGCGGGGCATGCAGCAGATCGCCTTCTTCATCATCCCATCCATGGTGGGGCTCGCCGCGCTGGGGCAGGTCATCGCCGGAGCGGTCTTCCAGACCGGGAAGTTCACCGCCGATGACGCGCGATTCGTGTGGGGCATCCTGGCCGGCTCCACGGTGGGGCTCCTCGCCGGCACCATGGGGCGATTGTACTCGTCGGTGTGGTACGCCCTGCACGACACCCGCACCCCGCTCAAGTTCGCCCTGCTTCGCGTGGCGCTGACCACGGCCCTCGGCTATCTGTCGGCGGTCCACCTTCCCGGCTGGCTGGGGATCGACTCCAGGTGGGGCACCGCCGGGCTTACCGCCTCGGCGGGGGTCGCCGGGTGGGTGGAGTTCCTCCTGCTGCGTCGCGGCCTCGACCGGCGCATCGGCGCCACCCGGCTTCCGGCCGGCTACGCCCTCCGTCTCTGGGCCCCCGCGCTGGCGGCCGGGGCGGGAGGGTGGGGCATGCTCCTGGCGCTCCACGGGAGGGTGGGACCGGTGGCCACGGCGATCGCGGTGCTGATTCCCTTCGGCGCGGTCTATTGGGGCGGCACCTTGCTGCTCCGGGTGCCGTTGGCCCGCGAGCTCAGCGGGCGCATGTTCCGCGGGCGATGACCGACCCTGCACTTCCCGATCCGCTCCAGCGCAAGCTGGACTCGCTGCCCGACGGCCCCGGCGTGTACCTCTGGAAGGATCGCGGGGGAGAAGTATTGTACGTCGGCAAGGCACGCAACCTCCGCAGCCGGGCCCGCAGTTATTTCACCAGCGATCACGCCGCCAGCCCCAAGAACCAGCTGCTGGTACGGCTGATCGCCGACGTCGATACCATCGTGGTCGACAGCGAGCCCCAGTCGCTGCTGCTCGAGAACAATCTGATCAAGGAGTACCAGCCCCGGTTCAACGTCCTCCTCAAGGACGACAAGAGCTATCCGTCGATCGCGGTGACCCTGCGGGACCCGTTCCCCCGCGTGCTGGTCACCCGGCGCCGCGACATCCCGGGCGCCCGCTATTTCGGTCCCTATACGGACGTGGGGGAAATGCGGCGGGCGCTGACGCTGGTCCGCCGGATCTTCACGGTGCGGAGCTGCGCGGACGACATTCCGCGGGAGCGGCGGGAGCGGCCCTGTCTCGACTACCACATCGGCCGCTGCCGCGCTCCCTGCGTCGGCTGGCAGGACGAGGCATCCTACCGCGGGATGATCGACGAAGTGGTGGCCTTCCTCGAGGGCCGCACGGTGGACGTCCGAACCCGGCTCCGGGACATGATGCAGCAGGCCAGCGCCCGGGAGGACTTCGAGCGCGCCAAGGATCTCCGCGACACCCTTCGGTGGCTCGACCAGGTGGAGACGCCCGCGACCGTCGAGGCGGTGGGCACCGGAGACGCCGACGTGATCGGCTATGCCCGCGACGGCGACGACGCCGTCGCGGTGCTCTTCCGGGTGCGGGATGGGCGGGTGGTGCACCGGGAGCACCGATTCCTCGCCAACGGGGAGGGAGAGCGCGACGCGGCAATCCTGGAGGCGTTTCTGGTGCGCTACTACGTGCCGGCGGAAGGGAAAGTCCCCCGCCTCGTCCTCCCGTTTCCCCCCGACGAGCTGGCCCAGATTGCGGCGTTGATCCCGGCGGCCAGGATTTCGGTGCCGCAACGCGGGATGGCGCGGCGGTGGCTCGATCTGGCCGAGCGCAATGCCCGCCACCTGCTGGAAGGGCTGCGACTGGAGTCGTTCGAAGCCGACGAACGCGCCGAGGACCCGGTCTACGCGCTGGGCCGCGACCTGGGACTCTCGGTGGTGCCGCGGACCCTGGTGTGCGTGGACATCTCCACCAACCAGGGGAAGGACACGGTGGGCTCGCTGGTCTGCTTCGAAGGCGGGCGGCCCAAGAAGAGCGAGTACCGCAAGTTCAAGATCAAGGGCCCCGGACAGCAGGACGACTTCGCTGCTATTCACGAAGTAGTCACCCGGTATCTCACCCGGCGGCGCGAAGAGGCCAAGCCGCTCCCCGACCTCATGGTGATCGACGGCGGGAAGGGGCAGCTCGGGGCGGCCATTGCGGCGGCCCAGGGATGCGGGGTTCCGGAGTTACCGCTGATCGGGCTGGCCAAGAAGGACGAGGAGATCTTCCTGCCCGGACGCTCCGAGTCCCTTCGACTGTCGCGGCGCAGCCCTTCCCTCCGCCTGTTGCAGCGGGCCCGGGACAAGGCGCACCGCTTCGGGCTATCCTACAACCGCCTCCGGCGCTCGGCCCGCACCATCACCTCGGCGCTGCTGGACATCCCCGGCGTTGGCCCGGAGCGCCGCCGCCGTCTCCTGGAGAAGTTCGGTAGCCTGGCGGGGGTCCGGAGCGCCTCCGCCGCGGAAATCTCGGCGGTGCCGGGATTCTCGTCCGAGTTGGCCAGCCGGGTGCTGGATCACCTGAAACGGAGCAACGACTAGACATGGACTGGCAGCTCGAATGCTCCGCCTGCGGAGCCCAGGCGGAGCCGGCGGGGCTTCCCACCGTGTGCAGCTGCGGCCAGCCCTGGCTGGTCCGCTACCCGAATCGCCACCCCGACCCGGGGGAGCGCCGCCAGATTGCCGGCTCGGGGGGGATGTGGCGTTTTCGAAGCTTCCTGCCGCTCTCGCCCGGAGAGGAGCCGGTCACGCTGGGAGAGGGCGGCACGCCGCTGCTGACGGCGCCTCGCATCGGCGCCGCCATCGGGCTGCCCCGGCTGCTGGTCAAGGACGAAGGAACCAATCCGACCGGAAGCTTCAAGGCCCGCGGGTTGGCCGCCGCCGTCACCCGCGCGGCCGCCGCCGGGGCGAAAGCCTTCACGCTCCCCACCGCGGGGAACGCCGGCGTGGCCGCGTCCGCCTATGGCGCCCGCGCCGGAATTCCGGTACGGGTCTACGCCCCGAGGACCACCCCCGCCACGATCCTGGCGCAAATCCTGGCGTACGGAGGTGATCTCCGCCTGCTCGACGGACACATCGGCGCTTGCGGCAAGGCCAGCCGCGCTTACGCCGGGGAAAGCGGCGCGTTCGACTTGAGCACCCTGCGGGAGCCCTACCGGATCGAGGGGAAAAAGACCCTCGGCCTCGAGCTGGGAGAACAACTCGACTGGCGGTTGCCCGACGCGATCATCTACCCGACCGGGGGGGGAACCGGCTTGATCGGAATGTGGAAAGTGTTCCAGGAGCTGCAGGCGGCCGGCTGGGTTACCGGTGCGCTGCCCCGCATGTACACCGTGCAGGCGGAAGGATGCGCCCCGGTGGTCAGGAGCTTCGAGCGCGGCGCCGACCGGTGCGAGCCGTGGCCCGATCCCTGGACAGTGGCGAGCGGCCTGCGGGTTCCCGGGCCGCTGGGCGACCGGCTGATGTTGCGGGCCCTCCGCGAAAGCGGCGGCGGTGCCGTGGCGGTGAGCGACACGGAGCTCACCGAGGAGGCCCGCGCCGGCGGCCGGCTCGAGGGAATCGATTTCGCACCGGAAGGGGGAGCGGCGATCGCCGCCGCGCGGGAGCTCACCCGTCGCGGTGTGCTGGCGCCGGAGCACCTCGTCGTCCTGTTTAACACCGGGGCAGGGTGGCTTTACCGGGGGCCGGCGGAATTGCCTGCGGGGTGATCCGGAGTGATATTTGCTCCCTGTGCCGAGCGGCTGTTCTGCCGTCGACCGTCCCGGCCTCCGGCCGTACCACCGCACCAAAGGAGTAGGGATGTCCATCCGAACGACGATGCTCGTCTTCTCGGCCACGCTCGCCGCGGGATCAGTCGCGGCGCAGAACCTTCGGCTCGTCGCGGCGCAGCCGGCGCGATATACCCCGCCGCTCTGTCCGATCAAGGCGGTGAACGCGAAGGTCGAGAAGGGTATCGACCAGCTCAGGAAGGCTTATGACGTGAAGCTCCCGGCGGATCGGGCGGCGCTGCTGAGCCAGGCCAAGACAGGTTTCATCGACGCCATTACCAAGGAAGCCCAGGGCGGCAACGCCGCCGCCTGGTACTACCTGGCGCGCGTGGCACTGTTGCAGGGAGATCCGGCGGGCGCGGATTCCGCGTTCACCAAGGCGCAGAACCTGGTTCCCTCCTGCGAAATCGACATCACCCAATACCGGCAGAACAACTGGGCAATCCTGGGCCAGGCCGGCATCGAGAAGCAGCGAAAAGGTGAGACCGACTCCGCGCTGGCCCTCTTCCGCGACGCGAGCCTGCTCTTCCGGGGGCTGCCGCACGTCTACTCCAACATGGGTGTGGTCTTCGCCAACACCGGCCACGACGACAGCGCCGGAGTGTATTTCCAGAAGGCTCTCGCCATAGCGGAAAAAGACACCTCCCTGGTGGAAGACCGGAACGCGGCCGCGGTGAATCTGGCGATTATTTACAAGCGGCAGAACCATCAGCGGGAGGCCATCGCCATCCTCCAGCGGTACCTCACCTGGAAGCCGAACGACACCGACGCCCGAAAGGAGCTGGCCAGCTCGTTCCGCGCAGCGGGAATGCCGGACAGCGCCGACAAGATCGAGCGGGCGATGGTGGCGGAGTTCTCGAGGGCCAACCTCGACTCTCTCGACATGAGCGACCTGCTTGCGGTTGGTGTCGCGGCGTTCAACGCCGCCAAGTATCCGGAGGCGGCTACCGCCTTCGTCAAGGCGGTGAAACGCAACCCCTGGAGCCGGGACGCACGGTACAACCTGGCTAACACCTACCTGGCCCAGAAGGACAATGAGCACCTGATCGAGGAGTCGGCCAAGCTCCTCGAGGTGGAGCCGATGAACGAAGACGCTCTCCGCCTCCTCGCCGCGGGACAGCGGGGTCTCAAGCAGGACGAACAGGTGTTGAAGACCGCCGAGCGCCTGGTGGCGCTGCCGTTCACCGTGGACGTGAGCGGATTCCAGATGGGCCCAACCAGCGTCCGGTTTCTCGCGGAGGCCACCGGCCGGAGCCCCCAGGACCCCGCCGGAAAGCCCCTCAAGACCGTCCCGATGACGCTGGTGTTCGAATTCGTGGACCAGACGGGGGCGGTGGTGGATACCAAGGAGATCACCATCCCGGTCCTGGCCAAGGACGCCAAGCATCCTATCCAGATCGATGGCAAGGGCGCCGGCATCGCCGGGTGGCGGTACCACAACAAGTAGGTCGAGTAAACAGCGGCTGCGGGCGTAATTCAGTGGTAGAATGCCAGCTTCCCAAGCTGGACGTCGCCGGTTCGAGTCCGGTCGCCCGCTCTCTTCCGCACCGCCAAGCCGGCCGCTTGGCGGTGCGTTCTTTTTTCCGCCGGCCGGAGGTTGCGAAATGAGATGAGTTCTGAACCGCTAACTCTTGATATTTGATACTATTAGGGCCATCTTTCCCAGTTCATGATAAAGGTCACTGCCGTCGCGGATCGATCAATTGGAGCGGCGCTCGGGCTCCGCCCCGGCTCCGAGCTCCTGTCGATCGACGGCCGGGAGCTCGAAGATTTCCTCGACTGGGAGTTTCTCTCCGCCGAGGAGGAGTTCACCCTCCACGTCCGACAGCCCGGCGGTGAGGAAATCGAGTTCGAGATCGAACGGCCGCTCACCGAACCGCTCGGCGTCTCGGTCGAGCCCGCCAGGATCCGCCGCTGCGCCAATCGCTGCGACTTCTGCTTTGTGGACGGACTGCCTCAAGGATTGCGGGAGGTTCTCTACATCCGGGACGACGACTACCGGCTCTCCTTCCAGTACGGCAATTTCGCCACGCTCACCAATCTCAAGCCGTGGGACGTGGCTCGCATCATCGAGTACCGGCTCTCCCCTCTCTACGTCTCGGTGCATGCCACCGATCTCGCCGTTCGCCGCTGGCTGCTGCGCAATCCCACCGCGCCGGATGTGCTGGAGCAGCTGGGGGAGTTCGCCGCCCACGGGCTCCAATTTCACACCCAGATCGTGATGTCCCCCGGGGTGAACGACGGCCCCGTGATGGAGCGAACCATCGCGGACCTCTTCGCCTTCGGGCCCGCGATCCTCAGCGTCTCGGTGGTACCGGTCGGGCTCACCGAGTTCAGCAAACACTCGCGGGTGCGGGAGCCCACCGCGCAGGAGTGCCGAACGGCGGTGGGGCAGGTGGAGGCCTGGGAAGTCCGCGCGCTACGGGAGCGCGGCGGGCGCTGGATCCACGGCGCCGACGAGCTCTACCTCCGCGCCGGCCTGGAGCTCCCTCCGGAATCGGCCTACGGCGAATTCGAGCAGGTGGAGAACGGCGTCGGGGCGGTGCGCTTCCTTCAGCGGCGGATTCGGGAGGACGCCCCCTTGTTTCGCGAGTGGGCCGGCCGCCGGGTGGGCATCGTCACCGGAACCTCGATGGGCGCGTTGATGCCCCAGGTCATCGCCCCCCTGGCCGAGGCGTCGGCCGCCGAGTTCGATCTGGTGGTGGTGAGCAACGGGCTCTTCGGCCCCCGCGTCACCACCGCCGGCCTCCTGCCCGGCAAGTCGATCGCCGACGCGCTGGCTGGGCGGGATGACCTCGACTTCATCCTGCTTCCCGGCGAGGCGATCAACGACGATCACCTCTTCATCGACAATCTCAGCGCCGACGCGCTGGCCGGCTCGCTTCCGATGCCGATTCGATTCAGCAAGATCTTCAGCGACGCCCTCGAAGCGGGAGTGCCGGCGTGAGCAAGCCCACCGTGGCCATCATCGGCCGTCCCAACGTCGGGAAATCCACCCTGTTCAACCGGATTCTCGGCGGACGCGCCGCTATCGTATCCGAGCACGCGGGCACCACCCGGGACCGCCACTTCGGCGAGGCCGAATGGGGCGGGCGGCATTTCTGGCTGGTGGATACCGGAGGGCTGGTGCCCGACTCCAATGAGGTCATGGACAAGGCCATCCGTCGCCAGGTCGAGCTGGCCCTGGCGGAAGCCGATCTCATTCTCTTCGTGGCCGATGGAAAAGACGGCATCGACCCGGTCGATCAGGCGGTCGCCGAAAAGCTCCGGCGCGCAGGGCGTCCGGTGATCGTGGCGGTCAACAAGCTCGACGAGGGCAGCGACGATATCCAGGCCCACCAGTTCCGCGCCCTCGGCTTCGGCGCGCCGATCCCGGTGTCGGCGGCGGTCGGCACCCGCAGCGGCGACCTGCTGGACGCGATCGTGGGCGCGCTGCCGCCTCCCCAGGCGGACGAGGCGGAGGAGACGGTGGACGTCGCCATCGTGGGGCGCCCCAACGCCGGCAAGTCCTCGCTCGCCAACCGGCTGCTCGGGGAAGAGCGCTTCGTGGTTCACCCGGAGGCCGGCACCACCCGCGATGCGGTGGACTCGATCCTCCGCTTCCAGGGCAAGGTCTTCCGGTTCATCGACACCGCGGGCCTGCGGCGGCGCGCCAAGGTCGAGGACGACATCGAGTTCTACTCCACCCTCCGCACCCAGCGGGCCATCGAGCAGGCCCACGTCTGCATCCTGGTGGTGGACGCCGCCCTCGGGCTCCATAACCAGGACCTCCGGATTGCGACCGAGGCGTGGGACCGGGGTTGTGGTCTGGTGATTGCCGTCAACAAGTGGGATCTGGTGGAGGAGAAAGACTCCAACACCGCGAAGCGCGGGGAAGAGCTCCTGGTCCAGAAGGCGCCGTTCCTCCAGTACGTGCCGTTCGTCTACATTTCCGCCCGCACCGGCCAGCGCGTCCGGAAGGTGCTCGAAGTGGCAATCGAGGTCGCCGAGGCGCGGCACCGGCGGGTCACGACTTCGGAGGTGAACAAGGTCCTCGAGTCCCTGCTGCAGCGCCAGCAGCCGCCGCAGAAAGCCGGCGTGGAGGTCAAGCTCCTCTACGCTTCGCAGATCGGCACCTCGCCCCCGGCCTTCGCGATCGTGTCGAACCGTCCCGACGATGTCCCCGAGTCCTACCAGCGCTACCTGATGCACGGATTCCGGAGCGCCTGGGCGTTCACCGGAGCGCCGGTGCGCCTCAAGTTCTCGAAGAAGAGCGGCCGCCGATGATCGGGGCGCTCCCCTGGGTCCTCCTCTCTTACCTCCTGGGGGCGATCCCGACCAGCTATCTGACCGCGCGGCTGGTGAAGGGACAGGACTTGCGGACGCTGGGGAGCGGCAACCTCGGCGCGACCAACCTCTACCGGGTGCTCGGATGGCGGTACGCGGTGCCGGTCGGTCTCTTCGATGTCCTCAAGGGGGCCATCCCCGTGGTGGTCTTCGGGCCGCTCGCCGGTGGTGGGGACCTGGTGCCGGCGTTGCTCGGCGGGGTGGCCGTGGTCGGGCACGTGTTCTCGGTGTTCGTGAAATTCAGGGGAGGGAAGGGCGTCGCAACCGGAGCCGGCGTGGTCCTCGGACTGGCCCCCTGGGCGTTTCTCGCGGCGCTGGCGGTATGGCTGCTGGTGGTCAAGCTCAGCGGTTACGTCTCGCTGGGAAGCCTGCTGGCCGCCGGCATTTTGCCCGCGGCCGTCTATGTGCTGCACCCCGAGCGTCGGTCGTTGATCGGTCTCTTCGCGCTCCTCGCGGCGTTCGTCATTCTGCTCCACCGGGCCAACATCCTCCGGCTTCTCGCCGGCACCGAGAGCCGCTTCGGCCACCACGCCCCGGCCGGGACTCCTCCCGCATGACCACAGTCGCGGTGCTCGGTGCGGGCGGCTGGGGCACCACCCTGGCCGATCTCCTGGCCCGGAAGGGCCACGAAGTGCGGCTCTGGGCGCATGAGCCGGAGGTAGTTGCCGCGATCAATCGGGGGCACGAGAACTCGCTCTTTCTCTCGGGATGCCCGCTCGCGCCCGAGCTCCGCGCCGTGGAAGGCGTGGGCGAGGCGGTGGCCGGCACCTCCGTCATCGTCTGCGCAGCGCCAAGCCACGCCGCCCGCTCGGTTCTCTCGAAGGCGCGCGCGGGGATCGGCCCCGGGACGCTGCTGGTCAGCGCAACCAAGGGCCTCGAGAGTGACACCCTGGACTTCATGTCCCAGGTCGCGGCCCAGGTCGTTCCCGGCCTCCGGTTCGTGGCCCTCTCCGGGCCGAGCTTCGCCCAGGAGGTGTACCAGCGCCAGCCCACCCTCCTCGTGGCCGCGTCGACCGACGCCGCCGCCGCTGCCGAGGCCCAGGATCTCTTCTCCACCGGATACTTCCGGGTGTACTCGAACTCGGATGTACTCGGCACCGAGATCGGCGGGGCGCTCAAGAATGTGATTGCCATCGCGGCGGGAGTCCTCGAGGGTCTCGGCCTGGGAAATAACCCGCGCGCCGCGCTGATCACCCGGGGGCTCGCGGAAATGACCCGCCTCGGGGTGGCGTTGGGGGCCGAGGCCCGGACATTTGCCGGGCTCGCCGGGATGGGGGATCTGATTCTCACCGCCTGCGGAGGCCTGAGCCGGAATCGTGCCCTGGGCATGGCGCTGGCCCAGGGGACCAGCCTCGCGGCCTGGACCGGAAGCCATCGCACCGTGGCGGAGGGGGTCAACACCGCCCGCGCCTGCGTCCGCCTGGGGGCGCGCGCCGGCGTCGAAACCCCGATAGCCACGAAGGTGGCCGAGCTGCTGTTCGAGGCCAAACCGCCCCGCCAGGCGATTGCGGAGTTGATGGACCGAACCCTTAAGCCGGAGCAGTGGACGTGACTCTGCCGAGGCCGACCCAGGAATTCTTCTCGATCGGCGAAGTGTGCGCACTGACCGACCTCAAGCCGCACGTGCTGCGCTATTGGGAAAGCCAGTTCCGCTTCCTCAATCCCGCCAAGAACCGCTCTGGTAACCGGGTGTACAAGAGTCGGGAGGTCGAGCTCATCATGCTGGTCAAACACCTCCTCTACGCCGAGAAATACACCATCGAAGGCGCCCGGCAGCGGATCGAACAGTACCGCAAGAGCGGAGAGCTGAAGAGTCAGGCGTCGCGCGCCGCGTCGCGCACCACGCTGAGCGAGCTCCGGGAGCAGCTGGACCAGGTCATCGAGCTGCTCGACGGCGCGCCGCCGCCGGAGTCGCCATGAATATTCTCGTCAGTAACGACGACGGGATCTTTGCACCCGGGATCGGGCTCCTGGCGGACGCCTGCCGCGCGGTGGCCCAGGTAACCGTGGTGGCGCCCGACCGGGAACAGAGCGGGACCTCCCACGCGCTCACGCTGCACCGGCCGCTCCGGCCCCAGCGCCGGCATGACGGCTCCTTCCAGGTCGATGGTACTCCAACCGACTGCGTTCTGATGGCGGTTGGAGCGCTCATGCCGGAGCGCCCCGCCTTCGTCTTCTCCGGGGTGAATCACGGCCCCAACATGGGGGAGGACGTCCTCTATTCCGGCACCGTCTCCGCCGCCATGGAAGCGGTGACGCTCGGCATTCCCGGGATCGCCATCTCGTTCGCCAGCCGGGAGGCGGACGTGCTGGCCACCTATGGAGGGGTCCTGGGAGACCTGGTGCGCCGGATCGTGGGGGTCAAGGAATTTCCCCCCAGCATGCTCCTCAACATCAATCTCCCCCGGGTGGCCGCCGCCGAAGTGCGGGGAATGAAGGTCACCAAGCTGGGCAGCCGCTTCTTCTCCGAGGGGCTGACGCGCATGAAGGACCCCTGGGGCAAGGAAGTCTTCTGGATCGGCGGCGGCGAGATCACTTGGACCGGAGATGCGGATTCGGATCATCAGGCGGTGCACGACGGGTACATCTCCATCACGCCACTTCAACTTGACCTGACCAGCTACGGGCTGATCGAGACGGTGCGTGGGTGGGCGCTCACGGGATAGGCGAGGGGGACGGGTACGGGGGCTACCGCGCGCTGCTGGTGGAGACGCTGCGGGAGAAGGGTATTGCCGACTTGGCCGTCCTCCACGCCATCGCGACGGTGCCCCGACACCGCTTCGTGCCGGAGTCGGTGCGGCACCGCGCCTATGAGGATTCGGCGCTGCCGATCGGGGCGGGGCAGACGATCTCCCAACCCTACGTGCAGGCGCGTACCCTCGAGCTGCTGCGCCTCACCGGCACCGACCGGGTGCTGGAGGTGGGTGCGGGCTCGGGATACCAGACCGCCCTCCTCGCGGCCCTGGCGAGCACCGTGCTCGCGGTGGAGCGACTTCCCGAGCTGGCCCTCGGCGCCCGGACCGCCCTCGAGGCGGTCGGGGTCCGGAATGCCACGGTGGTGGTGGGTGACGGCACCCTCGGCTGGCGTCCCTACGCGCCGTACGACGCCATCGCCGTGGGGGCCGCCTCACCGAGCATTCCGGCGCCGCTGATCGAGCAGCTGGCGGAAGGGGGGCGGCTGGTGATTCCCCTCGGCGAGCAGGACGTGCAGGTCCTCACGCTGGCGGAGAAGACCGGAGGGACCGTTCGGACCACGACGGTTACCGACGTGCGATTCGTTCCGCTCCTGGGCCAGTTCGGGTTCAGCGGCGGCGAGCGGTGAACCGGTAACCGGAGACGAGCGCCCACCCATGGACCTGCTCAGACAGTTCGCCGATCTCTTCCTGCATCTCGATCGCCACCTGAGCGAGGTGATCGCGCGATACGGCACCTGGACCTATGGGATCCTGGTCACGATCCTCTTCTGCGAGACCGGCCTGGTCATCACCCCGTTCCTGCCGGGGGACTCCCTGCTGTTTGCGGCGGGGACGTTCGCTGCCCTCGGTTCTCTCGACCCGCGCCTGCTCAACCTCCTGCTCTTCGGTGCGGTTCTGGCGGGCGACAACGTCAACTACTGGGTCGGCCGATTCATCGGACCGCGCGCCTTCTCGGGAGAAGTCCGGTTCCTGCGGAAAGAATACCTCGACCGG
>JBGPEJ010000022.1:0-21342 GCA_041482775.1 Gemmatimonadota bacterium
AGCTCCGACCTCAGCGGGTTCACGCTGGGACGGCCGTGACAGCGAAAGCTGTGCGGCCGTTCCTCTTTTAGGGCCCCCGGGCTCCCGGTACCCCCTCCGCCCCCCGGCCCCAGTCACTCTCTCCCCGATACACCCGGCGAATGTCCACCTGCCAAACCCGCGCGCTCAGGAGCGTGTCCTCGGTGAAGAGCGCGGCATTGCCGAGCGCCCCTGCCATGCTCGCGGTCTTGGCGCTCGCATTGTCGGCGAAGTAGAGGACCTCCGCCTCCAGCGTGAGCGGCGGAACCGGGGCGCCGAACTCCTGCTTCCCATGGTGTGAGAGCACCAGATGGGTGAGAATGGCCAACTCCTGGTCGGTGCAGGGGGGGGCTGGCGCGCGGCGGAACGCGCGATCGAGCATGAGGGCTCCCAGTACCACGTGGCCTTGCAGCGCGTTGAGGTCGGTCCCTTCGAACGCCCCGTCCCAGCGGTAGGCCTCGAGCTTTCCGATGTCGTGCAGGAGCACCCCCGCAACCACCAGGTCCTGATCGGCCCCGGCTGCTTTGGCGATGGCCAGGGCGATTGCCGCCACTTCGCTGGTGTGCTTGAGGAGCCCGCCGATTTCGGCGTGATGGCCGACGGTGCTGGCCGGGCACTGCTCATAACACCGGCGGAATTCTTCGTCTTCATAGAACAGGGCCAGCACGGCGCGAAGCCGGGGGCCTTTGATGTCCCCCCGGAGGCGGTCGAGGTAGGTCCAATACCGCCGGACGTCTCCCACCGATGGCAGGAGCCTGGCTGGGTCGACCGTCCCGGACGGGAGCACCCGGATGGAGCTCACCTTGAGCTGCCGTTTTTCCCGGTAGGTGGTGATTTCCCCGATGACCTGGGCGACGCTTCGCTTGGCGATTCCCGCGATCTTGGGCTGGTCCCCCGCCCAGAACGGCGCGGACTGGATGGAGCCGCTGGCGTTGCCCAGGGTGAGGACCGTGTACGGATTCTCTCCCCCGCGCGTCTCCACTTCGAGCACCAGGAAGGGGTCCTGCACCCGATCGCCCGGAGCAAGCCGGGACAGGTCGGGCAGGGAGGGGGGGGCGGAGGCGGTCATCGGGTTCCGGAACGAGTTCGCAGGGCGGCCGGGTGGGGGTATCTCCCCACGGCGGCAGATCTGTTCTGCTACAATGGCGCAAGTATATACTGGCTAAGCACGGGGGAAGCCATGGGCGACAACGAAAAACCGCAGGTTCTGGTAGTCTCGAACGACCCGACGCGTACAGCGCGGGTGGCCGAAACACTTCGCAACTCCGGTCGCACGATCGTGTCGGAAACCCGAGGGGTCGCTGCGGCAGCACTGATGGGGCGGAAGGACAACGGGGGCCCCGGACTCCTGGTGCTGGATTTGACCCTCCCGGAGCTGGACTTGCAGCGACTCCGTCAGGCCTTGGGAGAAGCGGCTCCCCCGCCGGAGCCGCTCGACGCGGTAGAGCGCCGGCAGATTGCGGCCATGCTGAGCCACACCTCCGGGAATCGGCGACGGGCGGCCCAACTCCTGGGGTTGGCCCGCTCGACATTGCTGGCCAAGATCAGGCGTTACGGGCTCGAAACGCCCATGTCCCCTGACGACTGAACCGGTGACCCGTGCCGGAGCGGTGGTACTGTTGGCCTTGGCCGGCCCTGCGTCCGCTCTCGCGGCCCAGCGGTCGTGGCCGGATGCGCCGCTTCGGCGCGGGGCCTTGAGCTTCGACGGCAAGTCCACCCTGGGCGATTTTACCGGGCTCACGACCACGGTCCGGGGCGCGATGAACGGGGGAGTCCGGTTGGCCGAGGTGCGCGGATGGGTCGATGCACCGGTTGAAACGCTAAAGACCGGGAACGACCGTCGTGATCGCGATCTCGTCAAGACCATGGAATCGGCGATATACCCGACGATCCGGTTCCAGCTCGAAGGCGTGACGGCCGAGTGGGAGCGGGGAGACAGCTCCGGCGTAATGTTGGAGGGCCGGTTCGTCATCCACGGCGTGACCCGGAGCGAGCGATTGCCCGCCGTGGTAATGCGCACCGCGGAGGGGGTCCACGTCACTGCCACGCTGCCGATGAACCTCCATGACTACCGGATCGACAAGCTCACCCGGTTTCTGGTGCTCAAGATGCAGCCGGACATCGTGGTGCATATCGATCTGACGTTCTAGGGAGCCAGGGAGTCGGGGAGCCAATCGGGCCTTCCCTGATTCCTGTTCAAGGCACCACTCTTACCCTGCCCAATCGTGACACCACCACCGACCGGCTGGCCCGGCCGCGCTGAAGCACATGGCGTGCGTTGGACAGGCCCTGGGCTACGCCGTCGGGGGCGAATACTGCGGTACTGGGAGGGCTGCGGAGGGCTACTCCCTCCACTGCGGGACCCGCCGCGAGCCAGGCAAGACTGGTATCCGCGGCGCCGGCGCTGCTCACCGTGCGGATTGCGAGGGTGTCGGCAGTGATCCGGAGGAGGGCCAACCGTTGCTGGGCTCGAGCGGCCAGCCAGGCCGAGCGGTAAGCGGCCAGAATGCGGGCCGCCTCGTGTTCCACCGCCAGGCGGTCCGCCAGGGCTGCAGCGCCGGGTACCGCCATGGCCGCCACCACGCCGATGATGGCCAGGACAACCAGGAGCTCGAGGAGGGTGACGCCGCGTCGCATGGGGCCACGATAGCGGCTCCAACCGCTCGCGTCGGCGTCTTTTTCTCGCGAGTGACATCGGTTGCGCGCCGGTTGCGCCCGGCATCGCCCGCCTGCTTCTTTCTGCCACTCGCGCGGCCGGCTGAGGTTGCCCGGTCGCCTCTCTCCCGTCCCGGAGGCCTCGAATGCCCGGTCTCATTCTGCTCGTGCTGGCGGTCATCATCGCCCTCTGGGCGACCAGCGCCTACAACTCGCTGGTCTCGCTCAAGAATCAAGTGGTGAACGCCTGGAAGCAGATCGACGTGCAGCTCAAGCGGCGGCACGACCTGATCCCGAATTTGGTCAACACCGTGAAGGGCGCAATGGACTTCGAGCGCTCCACCCTCGAGGCGGTGATCTCCGCGCGCAACAAGGCGGTGGCGGTCCAGGGCGGCGGAGTCGCGGCCACTGCGAAGGCGGAAGGGGAGCTCACCCAGGCCCTGGGACGGCTGTTCGCGCTCTCGGAGAACTACCCCGAGCTCAAGAGCTCACAGAACGTGCTGCAGCTGCAGGAAGAGCTCACCAGTACCGAGAACAAGATCGGCTTTGCCCGGCAGCTCTACAATGACACCGCCACGCAGTACAACACCCGGCAGCAGCAGTTCCCCACCAGCCTGGTGGCCGGTCTGGCCAAGGCCTCGCCGGCGGAGCTCTGGGAGATCGAGGATGCTGCGGAGCGGGCGGTGCCGAACGTCGATCTCTCGCTCAACAAGCCTCCGGCGTGAGCGACCAGAACCTCTTCGCGCAACAGGAGGCCAACAAGCGGAAGTCCGCGTGGCTGGTGGCCGGGTTCGTGTTGTTCTTCGCCTGGATCGGGTTCGGGGGCGATCTGGCGTTCTACCTCGCGACCCGCGACCTGCCGCCCGAGCGGTACCACCACCTCATCCCGTTCATCGGCCTGGCCGCCTGTCTCTTTGCGGGGGGAACCACGCGGTACGCCTGGCGCAACGGGGCCAAGCGGGTGCTGGATGCAACCGGGGCGCAGGAGCTGGTCACTCCGGCCACCCCGGAGCTCAAGCGGCTCGACAACGTGGTCGAGGAAATGGCCATCGCCGCAGGGATTCCCAAACCGAAGATCTGGATCGTTCCGGACTCCGACCCGAACGCCTTTGCCACAGGGCACGATGCGACCACCGCGAACATCGCGGTGACCGAGGGTCTGCTGCAGCGGCTGGACCGCGACGAACTGCAGGCGGTCATCGCCCATGAGATGTCGCATATCCGGAATCTCGACATCCGGCTCATGACCCTGCTCGCGGCCATCGTGGGGTCGGTGGCACTGATGTCGGATGTGATGCGGCAGTTTCTCCGGTTCGGCGGCCGGGTGGGCTCGGGGGGCGGGCGGGGCGGCCGCGGCAAGGGAAATCCCCTCGCGGTGGTGGTGCTGGTCCTCTGGCTGCTCTCGCTCCTGGTGGCGCCGATCGTCTCCAGCATTCTCTCCATGGCGGTGAGCCGGAAGCGAGAGTATCTCGCCGACGCCACCGGTGCCCAGCTTACCCGGAACCCGATGGCGCTGGCGAGCGCACTCGAGAAGATCGACGCGGCACCCGACGCCACCAAGTCCATCGCGCGGGGCGCCGCGCATCTCTGCATCATCGATCCGGGTGAGCGAAAGCTGGCGGACCGGGAGGGGTTTCTGGGGGATCTCTTCGCCTCCCACCCTCCCATCCGGCTCCGGGTGGCGCGACTCCACGGCATGGGGTACGCCGCCGAGAAGCAGGCCGGCGCGCTTCCCGAGGCGGCCGGCTAGGCCTGGTGGCGGGCCATGGCGGCGAGGATTTCGCCGGTGAACGCCGCAGGATCGAAGGGCAGGGTGAGGACCAGATCGGCGCCGGCGGTGAGCGCGGGGGTGGGGTCGCCGGGGACCAGCGCCACCAGGGCGTACCCGCGATCCGGCGAGAGACGGAATCCCTGGAGCGGGTCGGTCCCGGTCCCGGCGACCGAGAGCACCACCAGCGTCGTGTCCAATCGCACCGCTTCCGTCTCCGCCTCCGCTTCGGTCGTCGCCCGATCCACGCTGAACCCGGCGTGCCGGAGGAGCAAGGCGGCTGCGCGGGCCACCTCGTCGTCGGGGGCGCAGACCACCGCGCGTCCGCGGGGGGTAACCTCGGCTCCGGCCGTCCCCGCGAGGTCGATCATTCGGAGCCCGCTCAGGTACTCGGCGCTGTCGGCGCTGCGGAGCTCCTTGGCCTGCCTGATGATGTCCCGCATCCGGGTGAGCGCTTCCCGGATTGCGTCGAGGGCGGTCCGCAGCTCGGGGTCCCCGGTCCGCGACGCCAGCAGCAACTCGACCTCGGCCAACGCCCCGAAGAGCGGGTTGTTGAGCTCGTGGTGGAGGGTGACGGTCATTTCACCGATCGCGGCCAGCCGTTCGGCCCGGACCAGGTCGCGCTCCACCTCGGCCTTGGTGGAGCGGAGCACCCGGTTCCGCCGGGCCCGTTCCACCATTGCCGGGAGCGACTCGGAGAGTTTGGGTCCCTTCACTAGATAGTCTTCCGCGCCGAGGCGGAGCGCGCTGGCGGCGAGCTCCTCGCTGCCCTCGCCGGTGACCATGATGACCGAAGGCGGATTGGGCTGCGAGAGGAGGCGGGGAAGGATCTCGATTCCGGTGATGTCGGGGAGCTGGTAGTCCAGCAACACCACGTCCGCGCCCCGGGCCGGTTCGAGCGCCGCGGCGCCGCTGTCCACCACCGTGATGGCCCCGTAGCCCGCCGCGGTGAGGAGGGCCCGGATCAGAGAGACCATCTGTGGGTCGTCTTCGACGACGAGCACCCGGAGGGCCCTGCGATCAACCACGTGATTCGTCGAGGAAAAGGAGGTTCTCGCGGCGCGCGACCACCGCTTGGAGCGCCCGATGCACCGTTGGGTCGACGACCGTGCTGATCAGATCCCGGAGCCGCTCCACCGCGAGCTCCGGCGTCATTTTTTCCTGGTAGGGCCGCGAGGTGGTCAAGGCGTCATAGATTTCCACCGCGCCGATGATGCGGGCGCCCATCGGGATCGATTCTCCCGCGAGGCCGTCGGGATAACCCTTCCCGTCCCACCGCTCGTGGTGACTGCGGACGTAGCCGATGATCCCACCGAGGTGCTCCAGCGGCGCCAGGATTTCGGAGCCGGTAATGGGATGCCGCTTCACGTGTTCGAATTCCTCGTCGGTGAGCGGGCCCTGCTTGTTCAGGATTTCCTCCCGGATGCCGATCTTGCCGATGTCGTGCAGCCGGCCGCCGGTGCGGATGGCCTCGACCTGCCCGTCGGGCATCCCCATTTCGGAGGCGATCATCGCCGACAGATCGGCCACCCGCGCGCTGTGGCCGCGGAGATAGGGATCCTTGGCCTCGAGCGCGTTGACCAGGGTCTCCAGGGTGGCCACCGAGATTCGCTCCAGGGTGGCCCGCTCCATCCGCAACTCGGCCGTCCGGACCGCCACCTCTTCCTTGAGCCAGTGGTTGATCTTGGCGCTCTCCATCGCCGTGTCACGGCGGCGGAGGGCCCGCTCGATCGCGCGGGCCAGGTCCGGGAGGTCGACCGGCTTGGTCAGGTAGTCCGTCGCCCCGCGCTGCATGCAGAGCGTGGCGCTGGCGGCGTCGTTGACCGCGGTGAGCATGAGGATTGCCGCGTTGGACTCGAGCTCCAGCAGTTGGGGAACCAAGTCCACCCCGTTGGAATCGGGGAGCCGGACATCGAGCAGAATGCAGGCTAGCTTGTGGCGCCGCACCGCCTCGATGGCCTCTTCGCCGGTACCCGCGGTGATGACTTCGTAGCCGTGTCCGATCAAGAATCGCTTGAGGGCGTTTCGGATGGCCTCCTCATCGTCGACGATGAGGATGGCGGCGGATTCAGCGGTGCGATCCCCTGCAGTGTCCACGGGGCTCCGGGGAAAAGGACGCATCTCAAGCTATGGAATGGGCCGGGGGTGGGTCAAGCTGCGGACCGCCTGGCGAACTGCCTCCCTGGCTCACCAGCTCCCTGGCTCGCTAACCAACGAACTCCACTTGCACTCGATCCGGCACCAGCCCGGCCTGGTGCGCCCGATCGAGCAAGCGCCGCACCGCCTCCCGGCCCCGGGGGCCGTAGTCGACGGTCCACTGATTCACGTACATCCCCACGAAGCGGTCGGTCCGGTCTTCACCGATGACCCGATTGAAGCGGCTGGCGTGCGCCAGGGCGGCGGCGCGGTGCGCCAGGCCGTACTCGATGCTGGCCTTGAGGTCGCGGGCGATCTGCGCCGTCACCTCGGGGCCGAGGTCGCGGCGCACCACGTTTCCGCCCAGGGGAAGCGGGAGGCCGGTCTCCCTCAGCCACCAGGCCCCCAGGTCCTCCCAGAGTTCGAATCCGTCGTCGGCGTAGGTGAGCTGGCCCTCGTGAATCAGAAGGCCCACGTCGGCCTGTCCGGCCTTCACCGCCTCGCCGATTCGGTCGAAGGGGACCACCACCGCCTCCACCTCGGGCTGGTAGAGCCGGAGGGCGAGGTACGCAGTCGTCCGGAGCCCCGGCACCGCCACTCTCCGGCCCCGCAGCGCGGCACGCGGATCGGCCGGGCGTGCGGCCAGCGACACCAGGCGAGGTCCATAGCCGTCGCCCATGGACGAACCGCTGGAGAGCAGCGCGTAGCGATGCGCGAGATAGGCGTAGGCGTGGATGGACACCGCGGACACCTCGAGCTCGCCGAGCAGGGCGCGCTGGTTGAGCGATTCGATGTCGCCGAGCTCGTGGACGTACCGGAGGTCTCCGGTATCGAGCTTCCCCTCCGCCAGCGCGTAAAACATGAAGGCGTCGTCGGAATCGGGGGAGTGGGCGATATGAATGGTCTTAGGCATCGGTCATTGCCGGAGGGCGGCCCGTGCCCTGGTTCTGAAGTCGTCGAGTGCCGGCCGATGCTCGGCGTACTCCGCGCGGCCGGCGCGCATCTCGGCGTCGTAGTGGGCCAGGAATTCGCGGTAACTGGCGGTCAGGGCGGCCGCCTGGTTCTGCCGGTCGGCCGCCTCTCCCCGGACGACGTACCCGAACAGGTGTCCCGGAGCGTCGCTGAGAATGGTGTCGGCCAGGGCGCGTGCCGCGGTGAAGTCGCCGATGGCGAGGTCGATCATGGCCGCGTGGAACCTCGCGTCGGTGTTGACGCTGTCCAGCTGGGAATAGGCGCCCAGCGTCATCGGGGCAAACTGGATGACGGTAGAGGTGTCGCCGGCCTCCCCTGCGCGGATGACTCGCTCAAACAGCCGGTCGAACCGCTCCCGGGGCGACATTCCGCTGATGTCGGGAGCCCGTCCGTCGAGCGGCGGCCCGGAGCCGGCGTTCCCGGCGTTCGCCATGTCCGGCACGGTGGGCTTGAACGCGCCGGAACGCCACACGACGACCAGGAGGGCCAGCACCAGCGCGACCCCGGCAATGATCCAGCCCAGGCGCTCCCGGCCCCCAGGTGCCGCCCGCGCGGCGGCGCCGCAACGGTGGCAGAACCTTGCGCCGGGCGAAAGGGGGGTCCGGCAGGCGGGACAGGCGCCGGCTTCAGTGGGGGCGCCGCAGCGGGAACAGAAGCGACCGCTGACCGGGGCTCCGCAGGCAGCGCAGGCCGGTGCGGCGAGGGCCTGGCCAGTGGCAGGGGGGCGGGTCATCGGGCTCCAAAGCTAGCGGGGTGTCCGGCCTTTCGCCCCCTTTCGTACGACGCGCTCGGGCCTTACTCATTACAGCGATGACCTCCTCGCCAGTGGATCTGCCGGAGCACCCCGGGGCGCGCCACCTGGGCGACTTGGCCCGCGGGGGATTGTCCTGGCGGGTCTACCTCGAAACCCTCCCCGCGGAGCAGCCCGCCCGGGGCCGGGTGCACTTCGTCTCCAGCGAGGCCACCCGTTCCACCGGCTGGATCTTCATCGAGCCCACCGAATCGGATCTGGTACGACGCTTCCACGACTTCAGCGCGATCGAGCTCTGGAAGCTGCTCGAGAGCCTCGGCTAGGGCGCCGACACCCCGCATCCCGATGGTGAATCGCTGGCTCGCGGCGGCGGCGGTCGCCGCCTTCGCGCCGGCCGTGGCGGCGGCGCAGGGCGTGCCAATGGGGGATTCGACCCCGGTGGTGCGCGCCATCGAACTGCATCGATTCAACGTGTTCGACAGCGCCGAAGCCAAGAGTTTTCTCCCCCGGCTAGCCAACCGACTTCACGTGACGACCCGACCGGGCGTCGTCCACCGCGAGCTGCTCTTCCAGACCGGCAAGCCCTACGACTCGGCCGGCGTCGCCGAAACCCAGCGGAACCTCCGCTCGCTGGGGATCTTCCGAAGGGTGGCGATCGACTCGGCGCGCACCGATTCCGGTCTGGTGCTCCGGGTGATTACCGCGGACGGGTGGAGCACCCGGCCCGACTTCCGATTCAAGAATTCCGGCTCGAGCGTGCAATACACCCTCTCGATCGAAGAGGTGAACTTCCTCGGCACCGCGACGCTCGCCAGCCTGCACTACACCAAGGATCCCGACCGATCCTCGGTGACCACGGGCTTCCGGCAATCGCGACTGCTGGCGGGGCGGGTTGGCCTCGCGCTGCAGTACTCGCACCTGAGCGACGGCGACCTCGGGTTCGTGTCGCTCGCCAAGCCGTATTTTTCGCTCTCCGGACGTTCCGCCTGGTCGGCGTATTTCGATGTGCGCAGCCAGCGGATTCTGCGGTTCTTCGACGGTTCCGACGTTGCGGCGATTGCGCTGACGCGGCGGTACTGGATCGCCGCGGGTGCCGGGAGCTGGGCGGTCTGGGCCAGTCCACGAGGCTATCTGCGCGCGGGGGTCAACGGCCAGATCCGGCGGGACGATTACGCCGATGACCTCCGGCCCGATACGCTGTCCCACACCGTCACCGGGGTGCTGGGCGCATTTCTGCAGTGGCGCCGCGCCCGATTCCTGGTATCCAGCGGGCTGCTGGGATTCGCGCGGGAAGAGGATGTGGACATCAGCACGGTGGTGGGCGCCGGCGTGAACGTCACCCCCCGGGGCTTTGGATACCCGGAGGACGGAGTGGTGCCGTACCTCGGCGCGGTGACCGGGTTCGGCAACCCTCGCCGGTTCGTCCGACTCCTGGCCGTCGCCACCGGGCGCTACACCAAAGCGGGGCTCGACTCGGGATCGGTGCATCTCTCGGCCACGGCGTTCGTACGGCCCGGGCCCCGGCATCTTGCCACCGTCTTTGCCGGGACCGGCTGGAAAGAGCGGCCGGCGCCCGGGGCCGAGTTCGATCTGGGAGGTCTGGGGATCGGGCCACGGGTGTTCCGCCAGCACGCCTTCACCGGGAATCGGGCGTTCTTCACCACCGCGGAATATCGCTGGACCGCCACCGAGGATTTCCTCAAGTTGACGGCGCTTGGCCTGGCGGGCTTCGTGGACTATGGCGGAGCCTGGTACCGCGGATCGGCACAACGGACCGGAGTCGATTTCGGCGTGGGGCTTCGCTTCGGCCTGACCCGGGCAACCGACGTGCAGACCACCCGCGTCGATTTCGCCTACCATGTGAAGAACGACACGCAGCCGGGCGGCTGGCGCCTGTCGGTGGGCCACGGCTTCGCGTTTCCGGGGAGCGGCAGGCTGGATCAGTAGAGCGGCGGGACGTACCTTCTCCCCCATGACCGAGCCCACGCCGAACCCCGAACCCGCGCCGGCCCCCGCCGCGCCAGTCCCGCCGCACCGCCGATGGTGGCAGCGCTGGAAACTGATCCTCGCGCTGGTGGTGCTGATTCCGGTCCTGAGCTTCATTCTGTACACGGTGAGCGCGCTCAACTGGAGTTACTCCGAGGGCACTCGCGCAGGGTATTTGCAGAAGTTTTCGCGCAAGGGGTGGCTCTGCAAGACGTGGGAGGGCGAGCTCGCGCTCACCACCGTCCCCGGCGTGGCACCGACGCTGTGGACCTTCACCGTCCGCAGTGATGCCGCGGCCCGCCAGATCAACATTGCCGCGGGAAGGCGGGTCGTGGTTTTCTACCGGGAGCACCGCGGGATCCCGTCGCGCTGTTTCGGGGAGACCAACTACTTCGTCGACAGCATCCGAATCGTGAAGTAATCAGGCGTGAGCGAGCCGGTCACCGCGATCGATCTCTCCAGCTATCTCGGTCTGGGGGCGATTACGCTGCTGACCCTGAACGTGCTCCTCGGCCTGCTCATGTCGGTCAAGTACAACCCGGTCCGGGCCTGGCCCCACCGACGGGTCAAGACCTTTCAGATTCACAACTGGACCGGGTACCTGGCCCTGGCGACATCGGGAGCCCATGCCGTGGTGCTGCTCTTCTCGTCCCAGGAGCATTTCCGGGTCCTCGACCTGCTGTACCCGCTGGGCTACGACAAACAACCAGTCATCAATTCGCTGGGGGCGCTGGCGCTCTACCTGGTCTTGTTCATCGTGGTCACCTCCTACTTCCGGGAAGCCATCGGACGGCGGCGCTGGAAGCTGTTGCATTTCACCACCTACGCCGCCGCGAGCGTCTTCTTCGTGCACTCGATCCTCACCGATCCCACCCTCAAGAACACGCCGGTCGATTATTTCGACGGCGAAAAGGTGTACATCGAGGCCCTGGCAATGCTGGTGGTCGCCGCGGCGTATCTCCGGATCCGGCACCGTTGGATCCGCCACGTGATGCCGGTTGCGACCCGCACCGGGAGCGCCGCTCGCCCCCGTTGATCTCGGCCTAGCCGGTCGAGACTCAAGGTGGAACGGGGTCCGGTCGAGGAGGTTGGAGCGGCGGCGCACCGGTGGATCCGGATCAGCCAGGAAACCCGATTGCGACGGACGCCGTACGGCCAAGTAGATGCGCTGCAACGACGTACGTGTCACTTGCGGTTCTCTCGGTGCAGTGGCAGTTTCTGCCAGTTGGCGCCGTAGCCAAGTGGTAAGGCAGAGGTCTGCAAAACCTCCATTCGTCGGTTCGATTCCGACCGGCGCCTCTGTTCCCTCACCCAGGGGGTGGGAAATGCTCACGCGTTCCCTAGCCCGCCCCGGCCTCGCGCTCCTCGTTGCGCTTCTGGCCCTGAGCCCGGCTGCATCCGCCCAGCGTTTGGGCTCGATCAGCGGCACCGTGCGCGCCGCGGGCCAGGGCCCCTTCCTCGAGGGAGCCCGGGTCGTTCTGATCGGCACCGATCTCTTCGTATCCACCAGCTCCAAAGGGGAATTCGCGTTCCATGGGCTCACTCCGGGCAAGTACGTCATTCAGGCAAGCGCAATCGGATACACCACGCTGAGCTCACCGGTGGACGTGAAAGCGCTCGAGACGCTGCAGGTCGAGTTCGAGACCGAGCCGTCGCTGGTGCGCCTGCCCGATGTCGAAGTCGCGGTGAGGCCGAATCTTCCCGCTGATTTTGCGCGCCGAAGCGCTTCGGGGGGAGGACGCTATTTCAGCCGGGCCGATATCGAGAAGCGGGCGGCGACGACGGTCGGGGATTTGCTCCGAACGGTTCCCGGGATGCGGGTGGACTGCCGCGGCCCGATCTGCCGAGTCCAGTTGATGCGAGCGCCGCGGAATTGTCCTCCGGCCTTTTTTCTCGACGGGGTCCCGGCCAACGCCGAGACGGTGATGCTGCAACCGCCCCGCGATCTGGAGGGGATCGAGGTGTATTCCGGGCCGTCCGAGACTCCCCCGGAGCTGGAACGCCTGGCGTCGTGCGGCGCGATCGCGCTGTGGACCAGAATGCCGCCGCCCTGGATCAAGAAGGACAAGAAGCCGAAGCAGGAGAAGAAGGACACCACCAAGCCGCAGCAAGCGAAGCCCGACACTGTCTCGGTGACCGGTCTGGGGTGAGCGGCGGCGGGGCCGAGCGGTTTACCCCTCCCCGCCCACCGGTGGGCCCAGCTCCCCCTCCCACCGCGCCATCACCGCGGACGCAAGGCAATTCCCCAGCAGATTCACCGAGGTCCGCGCCATATCCATGAAGGCGTCGACGCCGAGGATGACGGCCACCCCCTCGAGGGGGAGGCCAAACGTCACCAACGTGCCGGAAAGGATGACCAGCGCGGCGCGGGGTACCGCGGCCACTCCTTTGCTGGTGAGCATGAGGGTGAGCATCATCAGCAGCTGCTGGCCGAGCCCGAGGTGGATGCCCGCCGCCTGGGCCACGAAGATCGAGGCGACGGCGAGGTAGAGGGTCGAGCCGTCCAGGTTGAATGAGTAGCCGGTGGGGAGGACGAAGGAGACGATCCGACGGGGCACCCCGAACCGCTCCATGTTCTCCATCGCGAGCGGCAGCGCCGCCTCCGAGCTGGCTGTGGTGAAGGCAATGAGCCAGGGCTCCTTGACCCAGCGCCAGAACCGTCCGATCGGAATTCGGGCGATGAGCGCCACCGGCAGCAGCGCCACCAGGAGGAACACCACCAGCGCGCCGTAGAGCGTGAGTACCAGCTTGCCCAGCGCGAGGATGACGCCCAGTCCGTTTTTTCCGATGGTCGCGGCGACCGCGCCGAAGATGCCGAAGGGCGCGAATTTCATCACGATGTTGGTGAACTTGAACATCACCTCGGAGAGTCCCTCGCAGAATCCCAGCATGGCGTCCTTGGGGCGGCCCGCCTTGACCTGGGTCAGCGCCGCCGCAAACAGGACGGAGAAGAAGACCACCTGGAGGACTTCGTTCTTCGCGGCGGCGTCGAAGAAGCTCTGGGGCACGGTGTGCTCCAGCACGCCGGAGAGGGTGATCGGCGTGCCGGCAAACTGCTTGGCCTCTTCGCCCGACACGGCCAGCGAAATGCCGGCGCCGGGACGAATCAGATTCACCGCGCCCAGTCCGACGAACAGCGCCACCGAGGTCACGATTTCGAAATAGATGATGGACCGGAGGGCCAGCCGGCCCACCCGCTTCAGGTCGTCGCCGTGGCCCGCGATTCCCACCTCCAGGCTGCCGAAGATCAGCGGCACCACGATGCTCTTGATCATCCGGAGGAAGATGTTGGAGAGCGGCTTGAGCGACTCTCCGACACTCACGGTGGTCCAGAAGTCGTGGTCCAGCCATCCGACCACCCCGCCGGCCACGGTGGCCAGGATGATCCATTGGCTGAGGGTGATCTTCCGCAGGGCGGCGATCATACCAGCGCCTCCGCCTTGGCGGTGATGCCGGACAGCAGCTGCCGGTAGGACGCGGCGAACTTGGCCACGCCGTCCTGCTCGAGGAACCGGGTGACCTCGGCGAGGTCGATGCCCGCCGCTGCCAGGGCGCGCAGCCGTTCCGGAGCCCGAACCATGGCCTCGTGAATCCTGACCTCCGGTTTTCCGTGGTCGCGGTACGCGTCGAAGGTGTCGGGCGGGATGGTGTTCACCGTGTGGGGCGCGATGAGCGCCTCGATGTAGTAGGTGTCGGGAAGCTTCGGGTCCTTGGTACTGGTGGAGGCCCAGAGCGGCCGTTGCGGCCGGGCCCCGTCGGCGGCGAGCGCCAGCCACCGGGTGCTGACCTGGGAGCGCTCGAACGCGGCATAGGCCATCCCCGCGTTGGCGATGGCGATGGTGCCCCGGAGCCCCGCGGGGTCGCCCGCCCGGTCGAGCAGGGGATCCACCCGTCCGTCGACCCGGCTCACGAAGAAGCTGGCTACCGACGCCAAGTGCGCCAGCGGCTGCCTTCGCGCCATCCGGCGTTCCAGTCCGGTCATGAAGGCGTGGATGACCTGCTCGTAGCGCTCCACGGCGAACAGGAGGGTGATGTTGATGCTGATGCCGCGGTCGAGCGATTCGGTGATGGCGGGAAGCCCAGCCTCGGTGGCCGGGATCTTCACCATCGCGTTGGGGCGGTCCACCGCAGTCCAGAGCCGCGCCGCCTCAGCGATGGTACCGACGGTGTCGTGCGCCAGTTCGGGGCTCACCTCCACGGACACCAGCCCGTCGGCGCCGTCGGTGGCGTCGTAGAGCGGGCGGAACACATCGCAGGCCGCGCGCACGTCCGCCACGGCGAGCGCCTCGAAGATTTCTCCGGCCGTGCGCCCCGCCGAGGCCAGCCGCAGGATGTCCCCGTCGTAGTCGGTGCTCCCGGCGATGGCCTTCTCGAAAATCGAAGGATTCGAGGTCATGCCGCGGAGGCCGTCCTCCGCGATCAGGCGCGCCAGCCGGCCGGTGGCCACCAGCTCCCGGGTGATGTAGTCGTACCAGGGGCTCTGGCCCAGCCGGCCGAGGGTGATCAGAGGATTGCCGCTCATCCGCGCCTCCTTGCCACGACCCGTCGCGCCGCCGCCACCATGGCGTCGGGGGTGAACCCGAATTCCCGGAACAATCGCTCGCCCGGTGCCGAGGCGCCGAAATGATCGAGGCCGATCATCTCGCCCTCCCCGGTAACCCACTCGAGCCAGCCGAAGGGCGAGGCCGCCTCCATCGCGACCCGCGCGCGGATCGCCGGCGGGAGCACCTGGTCACGATACTCGGCCGGCTGGCGGCGAAACTGCTCCCAGGACGGGAGCGAGACGACCCGTGCCCGGACTCCCTCGGCGACGAGCCGCCGTCCCGCCTCCAGGGCGACGTTCACCTCGGAGCCGGTGGCGAGCAGGATAACCTCGGGTAGTCCGCCGGGTGGGTCGAGCAGCACGTATCCGCCACAGCGGGTCCCGCTCGCTGCGCCGAGTCCGGCTCGGTCCGGCACCGGCAGCTTCTGCCGGGTGAAGATGAGTGCCGTGGGGCCGTCGGTGTGCTCCAGCGCGGTGCGCCACGCTTCGACCGCTTCCGCCGCGTCACCGGGGCGGATGACGGTCATGTTGGGGATGGCCCGGAGCATGGCGAGCTGCTCGACCGGTTGATGGGTGGGACCGTCTTCGCCGACGCCGATGGAATCGTGGGTGAAGACGTAGATCACCGGAAGGCCCATCACCGCCGCGAGGCGGATCGCCGGCTTCATGTAGTCGGCGAACACCAGAAAGGTGCTCCCGAACGGCCGCACCCCGCCATGGAGCGCCATGCCGCTCAGCACCGAGCCCATCGCGTGCTCCCGAATGCCCCACGCGAAGCCCCGGGCGGGGCGCTCGGCGGAAAAGAGCGGCAGCTCCTTCAGGTTCATGCCGGTGCTCCCGGCCAGGTCGGCGGAGCCGCCGGCCAGCGTCGGGACGGCGCCGAGGAGTGCCTGGAGCGTGGCCGCCGACGCCTGGCGGGTGGCGAGGGCCTGTCCGGCGGGGAAGGTCGGCAGGACCTGCTCCCAGTTGAGCGGAAGCCTTCGCGACAAGGCGTCGGCCATCTGGCCGGCCAGGTCGGGTTCGCTCATGCCGTAGCGGCCCAGCCGGCGCTCCCAATCCTCCCGGAGCGCGGCGCCGCGCTCCCGGTGCAGCACGATCTGCTGCTCGACTTCGGGGGGTACGTAGAACTTCTCGTCCGCCGGCCAGCCGAGAATTTCTTTGGTCTTCCGCACTTCCTCGGCACCCAGCGGCTCGCCATGGGCCTTGGCGGAGTTCTGTTTGGTGGGCGCCGGATAACCGATGATGGTGTGCAGCGCGATGAGGGTGGGCCGATCGCTCTCGGCCGCGGCAAGGGCCAGGGCCTGGTCGATCGCTTCGAGATTGTTGCCGTCGGCCACGTGCATCACCCGCCAGCCGTAGGCCTCGAACCGCCGGCCGACGTCTTCGCTGAAGGAGCGCGAGGTGCCGCCGTCGATGGTGATGTGATTGTCGTCGTAGACCACCGTGAGCTTGCCCAGCCGGAGATGCCCCGCGAGGGAACACGCCTCGCTGGCCACGCCTTCCATGAGATCGCCGTCGCTCGCGAAGATCCAGGTGCGGTGGTCCACGATGTCGTGCGGGGGGCGGTTGAATCGTTCGGCCAGCAGCCGCTCGGCGATCGCCATCCCGACCCCGTTCCCGATCCCCTGGCCCAACGGACCGGTGGTGGTCTCGACTCCCGGTGTGTGGCCGTGCTCCGGATGGCCGGGAGTCCGGGAGCCCCACTGGCGGAACCGCCGGATCTGCTCCAGGGGGAGGTCGTACCCGGTCAGATGGAGGAGGCCGTACAGCAGCATCGATGCATGGCCGCAGGAAAGCACGAAGCGGTCCCGATCCGGCCAGTCCGGGCGGGCGGGATCGTGCTTGAAATGGCGGGTCCACAGCAGCCACCCCGCCGGGGCCAGCGCCATCGGCGTGCCAGGGTGGCCGCTCTGGGCCTGCTCGACGGCGTCCATCGCGAGGACGCGGATGGTGTTGATGCAGCGCCAGGTGAGCGACGAATCGGTGTCCATCACGACGCTCGGATTCGGCTGCGGGGCTTCGACCGGCAGGGCAGGCTCCTTTCGGACGCTGGCAGACGAGAGTGGCGTGCGGTCCGCCAGCAAATTAAGCGGAAATGGAGAAAGCGGGGACAGGTGATTAGATTCGATTGGTGCCCCGCAAGACTCGCAAGCGTTCCGCTCGCTCCCCGTCCATCGCCAGTTCCAAGACTCTCCGCCGCTCCGGCGGGCGGTCGTATCAGGCCCACCGCGACTGGCTGCTCGCCCAGCATGGCCCGGTGTGCGCCTACTGCGGGCGAACCATCCCGACCGAGGACATCACCCTCGATCACGTGCGCCCGCGGAAGGGCCAGACCGCCTACGATCGCCCCGACAACCTCGTGCTGGCCTGTCCGTCGTGCAACTCCGCGAAGGCGGACACGCCGTTCCTGGCCTTTCTGCTGGCACGGCGCAGCCGCGGGGTCTATCTGCTGCATTACGGGGATCATCTGTCCGAGGGAATCAAGGAAATCGTGCGGCAGGTCACCGAGCGGCCGCTGCTGCCGCCGGATTAGCAGCTAGCTCAGCGCGTCCCCCACGATCCTCGCCTGCTCCGTCGCGTGCGCATTCGGATACCCCTCCGCCGGGCTGGCGCGCTCGGGGCGGCCGGCGTAGCGGAGTCTGGCGCCTTCGGGGAGGAGCGGCGCCAGGCGCGGCGCCACGAACGCCCAGGCCCCCATGTTGCGCGGCTCTTCCTGCACCCAGACGATCTCGCGGGCGTTGGAGTACCGCTGCACCACGCCGCGGATGCGGTCCTCGGGAAAGGTGTAGAGCCCCTCCACCCGCACGATCGCGGGCCGGCGATCGCCCATCCGATTCGCTTCGGGGAGGAGGTCGTAATAGATCTTGCCGGAGCAGAACACCACCCGCTCGACCGCCCCAACCCGCGCGGCGATTCCGGGATCGGGATCGTCAAGCACCGGACGGAAGGTGCCGGAGGTCAGATCACCCAGGTGTGAGGCCGCCTGGGGGAGGCGGAGAAGACTCTTGGGCGTAAAGATGACCAGCGGCCGCACCCGGTTCCGGCGCGCCTGGCGGCGCACCAGGTGGAAGTACTGGGCCGGCGTGGTGCAGTTGGCCACCCGGAAATTCCCTTCGGCGGCCAGTTGCAGAAAGCGCTCGATCCGGGCGCTCGAGTGCTCGGGGCCCTGTCCCTCGTAGCCGTGCGGCAGCAACAGCGTGAGCCGGTTGGTGACGCCCCACTTCGATAGCCCAGCCGCCATGAACTGGTCGATGATGACCTGGCCGCCGTTGACGAAATCGCCGAACTGCGCCTCCCACAGCACCAGGGTATCCGTCGCAGCGGTGGCGTACCCGTACTCGAAGCCCAGGCAGGCCAGCTCGGAGAGCGGGCTGTTGTACACCTCGAACGCCGCGAGCGCTCCGGGGAGCCGCTGAATCGGAGTACAGGTGTCGCCGTTGACCGAGTCGTGCAGCACCAGGTGGCGGTGGCTGAAGGTGCCGCGCTCGCTGTCTTGGCCGGTCAGCCGGATCGGGACGCCCTCGGTCAACAGCGAGGCGAACGCCAGCCCCTCGGCGTGGCCCCAGTCGATCCCGCCCTCGGCACCCATTGCGCCGTGGCGACGGTCGAGCTGCCGCTTGAGCTTCGGATTCACCGTGAAGCCCTCGGGCACGGCCAGCAACTGCTCGTTGAGCGCCAGGAGTTGTTCCGCGGCAACTGCGGTCTCGATCGTCTCACCGGGGGCCAGCTTGGCCGGCGCCGACAGCGGCGGGGCGGCCTGCGGCGCGGTGGCCCGGAACCCCTGCTGGATCTCGACTAGGCGCTGGTACTGGGCGGCGTATCGCGCCTCGGCGTCCTCCCCGGTCAGGATGCCGGCCGACACCAGCGTGGCCGCGTACTGCTCCCGCGCCGACGGGTGATCCTTGATCCGCTCGTACATCAGCGGCTGGGTGTAGGTCGGCTCGTCGCCCTCGTTGTGCCCCCAGCGGCGGTAGCCCACCAGGTCGATCAGGACGTCGCGGTGGAATTCGCTCCGGTACATCGCCGCCAGGCGCACCGCCGCGAGGCATGCTTCGGCGTCATCGGCGTTGACGTGGATGATCGGGATGTCGAACCCCTTGGCTAGATCGCTCGCGTGGCGGGTGGACCGCGCGTCGGTCATGTCGGTGGTGAAGCCGACCTGATTGTTGGAGATCAGGTGGATCGTTCCTCCGACCCGATAGCCGCGGAGCGCGCTCAGGTTCAGGGTTTCGGCGACGACGCCCTGACCCGCGAAGGCGGCGTCGCCGTGGATGACGACCGGCACCGCCACGGAGGGATCGTGGTGCGCCACCTGACCCCGGCGCTGGGTCTGCTGCGCCCGCGCGCGTCCGTCGACCACCGGGCCGACGAATTCGAGGTGGCTCGGGTTGTGGGCCAGCGCCACCGTGATGGCCTTGCCGGAACGGGTCCGGTAGGCGCCCTCCGCGCCAAGGTGGTACTTCACGTCGCCGGTGCCGTCCTCGGGGGCCGCAAACCCCCCTTCCACTTTCTTCCCGCCCTCGAACTCCGCGAAGATCGTGACGTAGGGCCGACCCACGTTGTGCGCGAGCACGTTGAGCCGGCCGCGGTGAGCCATTCCGACCGCCACTTCCCGGGCCCCGTGGTCGGCGGCGTACTCGAAAACCAGATCCAGCATCGGCACCATCAGATCGACGCCCTCGATGGAAAACCGGCGCTGGCCCAGATAGGCCTTGTGGAGGAAACGCTCGAACGCCTCCACCGCGATCAGGCGATCGAGCAGGGTGAGCCGCTCCTCGCGGGAGAGCGGCCGGCGATGGGCCTCGGATTCGATCATCTGCCGGAGCCAGACCCGCTGGCGGTGATCACTCACATGCTCGACTTCGTAGGCGATGGTCCCGCAGTAGGTGGCCTGCAGGTTGGGCAGGGCCTCGGCAAGGCTGGTGCCCGGCACCGCCACCCGGAGGACGCCGGCGGGAATCTTCGGCATCACCTCCGGCGCAAGGCCCAGGCGCGCCGGGTCGAGCGACGGATCCCCGGAGGGCTCGGTGCCCAGCGGATCCAGCCGCGCCGCCAGATGTCCGTGAGTGCGGTAGGCCTTGACCAGCGCCATCGCGGCCGCAACGTGCTCGAGATCGTCGGCGGTGGCCGGCCGACCCGCAAGCGGAGCGGTGGGAACCGATGGCGCGCGAACCGGAGACTGCGCCAAGCCCGGCCCAGCGGCCGTCCATTCCAGGGTGAACGCTTCGAAGATCCCCTTGTAAAACCCGCCCTCTCCCTCGAGCAGCAGCTGCACGGTCCGGAGGAACTCTCCCGATTCGGCGCCCTGGATTACCCGGTGATCGTAGGTGCTGGTGAGGGTCATCACCTTGCTGATCTTGAGCTCGGCGATCGCCCCCGGGGGTGACGTGGCGAACTCGGGCGGATAGCCGATGGCGCCCACCGCGATGATGGTTCCCTGGCCGGCCATGAGCCGGGGCACCGACGCGACCGTCCCGAGCCCGCCGGGATTGGTGAGGGTCATGGTCCCGCCGGCAAAGTCGTCGGGCATCAGCTTGTTGGTGCGCGCCTTGTCCACCAGCGTGTCGTACGCCGCATGGAACTCGGCGTAGCCCATCCGCTCGGCGTGCTTGAGCACCGGCACGACCAGCCCGCGGGAGCCGTCCTTGCGCTCCACGTCCACGGCGAGCCCGAGGTTGATGCCGTCGGGGGTGACGCGGTGCGGCGCTCCTTCGATCGCGGCGAAGCTGTGACTCATGACCGGGTGCTGCTTGGCGGCCTGCACCAGGGCCCAGGCAATGAAATGGGTGAATGACGCCTTCTCGACACGACCCGCCACCTTGAGTCCGGCGTTGAAGGCGGCGCGGGCCTGCTCGAGGGTGGCGACCGGGATTTCGCGGAACGTTGTAGCGGTAGGGACCGAGAGGCTCTCGGTCATGTTCTGCACCAGACGGGCGGCCGGCCCTTTGATCAGGGCGGCGTTGGCGGGTGCCCCCGACGGCGCGGCCGCGGGTGCGGCCGCGGCTGCGGCCGCCGGTGCAGGCACCGCCGAGGTCCCGCCGTTGCTGGCCGCTGCGCCGGCGCCGTTGGTTGCCGGCGGACGTTCACCGACGCGACCGCTCTCGAACAGCCGCCGCCACTCGGGCGCCACGGCATCGGGGTCGCGGAGGTAGTCCTCGTACAGCGCCTGGGCGAACCCGGCGTTGGCGGTTTCGAATACGTTGGGATCCACGAAATGCTCCACCGGTCCGAGCGCGAGTCAGAGTGCGGAAAATAACCCCCGGTGCGGAGTTCCGGCGACCGGCGGCGGCCGGCGGCCGGCTATCGGGGTGTCAGGCGGAAGCGGAGGTTGAGGTTGCTGGCGTGGTAGAGGGACCCCGACGCAATCGAGACCGCCCCGGTGGCGGCCACATTGGAGAACCCGTAGTCGAGGGAGATCTCCGCGCCGGGCCGGGGTCGGTACGCGAGAGAAAGCCCCAGCCGCTGGGTGCCGCTGGTAGTCACCGGCCCGTCGAATTGAACCCGCTGGATCCC